>CBJMMB010000099.1:0-13727 GCA_966430775.1 uncultured Dyella sp.
CCATGCGTTTCCACCAGCTGCCGCGCTTCGCTGCGCGCGCCATCGTAAGGCGCGATCGGCGCGCAGATCACGATGCCGCCGTGGCGCACCACTTCGCTGGCGACGAAGCCGATGCGGGTGATGTTCGCATCGCGGTCCTCGCGCGAGAAACCCAACCCCTTGGACAGATGACGGCGCACTTCGTCGCCATCGAGCATGGTCACCGGACGGCTGCTGGTTTCCAGCAAACGTGCCAGCACCGCCTGCGCCAGCGTCGACTTGCCCGAACCGGAAAGCCCGGTGAAGAACAGCGCGAAACCCTGGCGCGCATGCGCGGGATGACGCTCGCGCAGGATCTTCACCACATCCGGGAAGGTGAACCATTCCGGGATGGTGTCGCCTTGCTGCAGCCGGCGGCGCAGTTCGGTGCCGGAGATGTCGCGCACTTCGTCGCCGGGCAGCACTTCGGTCTGCGGCACGTAGACATCGCGATTGGCGACGTAGACCATGGCCGGGAACGGCACGATCTCGATGCCGAGTTCCTTCTCGTGCTTGGCCAGCAGTTCTTGCGCGGCGTACGGATCGTAGAACGGCTTGCCGTTCGCGTCCTTGCCGGGACCGGCGTGGTCGCGTCCGACGATGAAATGGCTGGCGCCGTAGTTCTTGCGGATGATCGCGTGCCACAACGCTTCGCGCGGGCCGCCCATACGCATCGCCAGTGGCAGCAGCGAAAGCGTGGCGTGATCGCGCGGATAATGTTCCAGCAGCGCCTTGTAGCAGCGCACGCGCGTGTAGTGGTCGACGTCGCCGGGCTTGGTGCGTCCCACCGAAGGCTGGATCAGCAGCTTCGCGCCGACCTGTTCGGCTGCGCGCAAGGTCAGTTCGCGGTGCGCACGATGCATCGGGTTGCGCGTCTGGAACGCCACGATGCGGTGCCAACCGTGCTGGTGGAACCAGTCGCGCAGTTCGCGCGGGCTCTGGCGCAGCGAGCTGAAATCGTAATGCGCCGGCGGCTGGATGCCTTGCACGCGTCCGCCCAGATACACGGAGCCGGTGCGATCCAGCAGTTCGGCCACGCCCGGATGCGTGCGGTCAGTGGTGCCGAACACGTGCTGCGCTTCGGCGATGCGGTCGGGGAAATACACATCCTCCACCGTCAACACCGCCAGCGGCGTGCCTTGGATGTCGTTGAGGCTTATCTGCGCGTTTTCCGGCAATTGCGCGGCGAAGGCTTCATCCACGTCGAGCTTGATCGGCATCGGCCACAGCGTGCCGTCTGCCAGGCGCATGTCGTGCACGACGCGGTCGTAGTCGGCGCGTCCCAGAAAACCCTGCAGCGGCGAAAAGCCGCCGTTGAGCAGCAGTTCCAGATCGCACAGCTGGCGCTGGTTGAGCGTCCACTGCGGCAGCGAGGCGCTATGTCGCTTGAGCGCTTCGGCTTCGGCGGTGGGCAGGTACAGCTCGCGCAGCGCGCCGCCATGTGGCGCAACCAACGCATCGTGTTCGGCCAAGACAATTTCGGCGGCCAGGGCTTTCATGATGTTTCCTCGAATCGGGGCAATGTTCTTTTATTTCAGGAGCGAGGGGAGAGGAGTGAGAGTGAGTCAAAAGCTGGGGTTACTCGTTCTCTAGCTGCTCACTCCTCTCCACTCGCTCCTGGTCTTCATACATCCAGATGCAATCCGCATTCGCGCTTGATGCCGAAAAAGCGGGTGTCCTCCTCGCGCATGCCGGGCTCCCAGCGGCGCGTGGTATGCGTGTCGCCGATCGACACATAGCCTTGGTCCCACAACGGGTGATAAGGCAGGTCGTAACGGCGCAGGTACATGCCGACGTCGCGATCGGTCCAGTCGACGATCGGATGCACCTTCCAGCGTCCCTGCCGGTAATCCAGCACCGGCGCGGTGGCGCGGCTCAGCGACTGCTGGCGGCGCAGGCCCGCGAACCAGGTGCCGGCGCCCAGATCGACCAGCGCACGCTGCATCGGTTCCACCTTCGCCAGCCGGTTGTAGCGATCGAGCCCCTCGCGCCCCTGGTTCCACAGTTCGCCGTAGCGCGCTTGCAGCCACGCCGGCGACAAGTGTGGGCGGACCACGTGGAGATTGAGTGAAAGGCGTTCGGTCAGCTCGTCGATGAAGCGGTAGGTTTCGGGAAACAGATAGCCGGTGTCGACCACCACCACCGGCATTTCCGGCAGGCGCTGGGTCAGAAGATGCAGCGAAACCGCCGACTGCGCACCGAAGCTGGAGGACAGCACGTGCTGGCCGGGCAGGTGTTCCAGCGCCCAGTCGACCCGTTCCTCCGCGCTCAACGCGAGCAGCCGCGCTTCGAGCTTGTCGCGGGCGCGAGCATCGACGGCGGCCTGGTCGAGGGTGGGCAGGCTCATGCGAAAACCTCTGCATCGATCGGATGGCGCGCGGTCGGCAACACGCCGCTGCGCACGAGGAAGTCGCCGAAACGTTCCTGTTCGCGGCGCTCGGCGGCGTAGCGCGCAAACAGTGCATCCAGCTCGGCGAGAATCTCGTTCTCGTCGATGTTTTCGCGCAGCACGCGATTGAGGCGTTGCCCGGCGAAGTCGGCGCCGACGCGCAGGTCGTAGCGGCCGATCGCGCGGCCGACCAGGGCGATCTCGCCCAGGTACGGGCGCGAGCAACCGTTCGGGCATCCGGACAGGCGCAGCACGATCGGCTCGTCGAGCAGGCCATGCCGCTCCAGCGAGGCCTCCAGCTTCGGCAGCAGCTGCGGCAGGTAGCGTTCGCTTTCGGCCATCGCCAGACCGCAGGTGGGCAGCGCCACGCAGGCCACCGCGTGCCGACGGATGCCGCTGAGGCGACGATAGCCATCGAGCTTGTATTCGGCGACCAGCGCATTGATGCGTATGCGTTGCGATGCCGGCACGTTGGCGATGATCAGGTTCTGGTTGCAGGTGAGGCGGAAATCGCCCTGGTGTTCTTCGGCAATCGCGCGCAGCCCGCTCAGATGCGGTTGTCCGGGAAGATCGGCTAGACGGCCCGATTCGATCTGCAGCGTGAGATGCCAGCGCCCGTCGTCGCCCTCGGTCCAGCCATAGCGATCGCCGTTGTGCTCGAAACGGTACGCGCGCGAAGGCTGCAGCGCGAAACCGATGCGGCGCTCCACTTCCGCCTTGAAGGCGGCCACGCCCATGCGATCGATGGTGTACTTCAGGCGCGCATGCTTGCGCTCCTGGCGATCGCCGTGATCGCGCTGCACTTCGATCACGCCTTCGGCGGTGCGCAGCAGTTGTTCCGGTTCGACGAAGCCGATCACGCTGGCCAGCCGCGGATAGGTGCTGGGATCGCCATGGCTCGCGCCCATGCCACCGCCGACCGCCACGTTGAAGCCGAGCAGTTCGCCGTGCTCGATGATCGCGATCAGGCCAAGATCCTGCGCGAATACGTCCACGTCGTTGGTGGGCGGTACCGCGATGCCGATCTTGAACTTGCGCGGCAGATAAGTAGGGCCGTACAACGGCTCGCTTTCTTCCTCGCCGCCGGCGACGAGTTGTTCGTCCAGCCAGATCTCGTGATAGGCGCGCGTCTTCGGCTTCAGGTGATCGGACAGGCGTTCCGCCCAGCGATAGGCCAGTCGATGCGCCGGCGAGGCGACCGGATTCGCGCTGGCGACCACGTTGCGGTTGACGTCGCCGCAGGCTGCGACGGTGCTGACCAGCACGTGGTTCATTGCGGCGATCGAACGCTTCAGATCGCGCTTGAGAATGCCGTGCAACTGGAACGTCTGGCGCGTGGTGATGCGCAGCGTGTGATTGGCCCAGGTGCGCGCGATGTGATCGAACGACAGCCATTGCGCGGGGCTGAGCACGCCGCCGGCCAGGCGCGCACGCACCATGAATTGATACGCCGGCTCCAGCTTCTGTTTGCGACGTTCCTCGCGCAGATCGCGATCGTCCTGCTGGTAGCTGCCGTGAAACTTCAACAGCTTGTTGTCGTCTTCGCTGATCGCGCCGGTGATCGGGTCGGCCAGGCTTTCGACCAGCGTGCCGCGCAGGAAGCGGCTGTTCGCCTTGATGCGCTCGAGTTCGGAAAGAGCCGCCGCGTCAGTCATCGCCCACCTCAATACACGTCGCGGGCGTAACGGCCCTGCTGGATCAACTGGCTCAGCCAGGCTTCGGCGTCTTCGCTCGAACGCGCGCCGTGTTCGGCGACGATCGCGACCAACGCCTTGTGCACGTCCTTGGCCATGCGGTTGGCATCGCCGCACACATACAGATGCGCGCCGTTTTCCAGCCATTCGTACAGGCGGCGGCCTTGTTCGAGCAGGCGATGCTGCACGTAGCGCTTTTCTGCCTGGTCACGCGAGAAAGCGAGATCAAGGCGATGCAGTTGTCCGCGCTTGAGCGCCTGCTGCCATTCCACCTGATAGAGAAAGTCGGAATAGAAATGCGGATTGCCGAACACCAGCCAGTTGCGGCCGGCGGCGCCGCGCTCGGCGCGCTCCTGCACGAACGCGCGATACGGCGCGACGCCGGTACCCGCGCCGATCATGATGATGTCGCGATCGTCCGTGGGCAGGTGGAAGCGTTCGTTGGCCTCGATAAAGACCGGCACGTTTTCGCCTTCGGCACGCTGCGCCAGATAACGGCTGGCCGCACCCCAACGTGCCTGGCCGTCGAACGCATAGTCGACGTGGCTGACGGTGAGATGCACTTCGTCGCCCACCACCGATTGGGCGGATGCGATGGAATACAAGCGCGGTGCCAGCGGGCGCAGTGCGGCGACCAAGGTTTCCGCCGTCCATTCCACCGGATGGCGGTGCAGCAGATCGAGCACCTGCCATTGCGAGAACAGCGCGGCCAGCGCATCGCGCGAGGTCGGCAACAGCAGTTCGCGCAGCTGCGCATCGCCGCTGCGTTCGGCATGCGCGGCCACGAACGGACGCGTGAGTTGTGTCAGTTCGCGGTGTTCCGCCAGCCATGTGCGCAGCGTGTGTTCTTCGTCGCCGACGCGAACGAGGCCGTCGCCATCCAGCCGCAAGCTGGCAAGCACCGCATCCACCAGCGCCGGCGATTGCGTTGGCCACACGCCCAGCGCATCGCCCGGCGCATAGCGCAGGCCGGAGCCTTCCAGCGACAGTTCCAGATGGCGTACGTCACGATCACTGTCACGGCCGGTAACGCGCTGGTTGAGCAACAGCGGCGCCTGGAACGGCTGCTCGCGATGCCACGCCGGCGTGCTGCGCGCGGTGCGCAAGGTGGTGACCTTGGCCAATGGCGCGGAGGTTTTCAGTTGCTCGCGCGCCTGCTGCAAGGCGTGTTCGAGCCAGGGTTGCGCCACGGTTTCCAGGTCGACGTCCGCTTCGCCCGCAGGAAACAGGCGCTGCGCGCCCAACGCGGCGAAGCGCTCGTCCAGTTGGCGGCCGATCGCGCAGAAGTTCGGATAGCTGGAATCGCCCAGGCCCAGCACGGCGTAGCGCAAGGCTTCCAGCTTCGGCGCGCGGGCGCTGGCCAGGAATTCGACCAGGGCGCGCGAATCGTCCGGTGGTTCCGCATCGCCTTGCGTGCTGACGACGACGTAGAGCAGGCGTTCCTGCTTCAGCTCGCGCGTGGCGTAGGCATCCGCACGCACCACGCGCACGGCCAAGCCGGCAGCGGAAGCACGGCGCCCGAGGTCTTCGGCGAGCCGCTTGGCGTTGCCGGTCTGGCTGCCGTAGAGCACGGTGAGGCGGGCTTGTGTGTCGTTGGCAGGTGAAGATTCGGCTGCTGCGCATTTGCCGGGAAGCTGGCGCTGACCTGCAACACCCGCGAGATAGCCGGAAAGCCACAGCAACGCCGGCGCTTCCAGCCCGTCGATCAGACGCGCAACCAGCGGTTGCTTGTCTTCGGGCAAAGGCGATAGTGTGGCGGCGGTCATCGTTTGAGGTCCTGGACGTATAGACGTCCAAATCGGTGGAAGGATGTTAGGACTTCGTGTTTTGGCCAAGAAATGATGGGGCGGCATAACCCCATGCCATTCCCTCCTTTCCACTGGGCAAAAGCGCGCAGGCAGCATGGAATTCCGGATGCGCCAGTCCTCGCAGAGGCGCACCAGGGGTCTTCATCCATCTTTCACAGGCGCCGCCCATGGCGCGGGAGTGTTCCATGCCGCGACGACGATCCAAGCCGTTTCCTGCCCTGGCCGCGTGGGGTGCGCTTGCCATGCTGGCTTCCGCCACCGCCCAGGCCGGCGATCCGGACTGGCTCTATCACTGGCCCACTCATGCGCAGACCAGCGATGGCACCGATATCGGGCTGATCCTGCGCTACCAGTACGACGCCAACCAGTTTTCCAACGACGACGGCAAGTTCAGGGATTCGCACACCAACCGCCGCAGGTACCTGGGCTTCTACGTCAAAAAGCCCGGCGTCTACGACGCCACCGTGTATTACGACTTCCAGTCCAAGCAGTGGCAGGACGTGTTCGCCCGGCTGCAATCGAAGGCGGTATTCGGCCAGGACCTGGGCGCCGTGCGCTTCGGCCAGAGCAAGACGCCGGTGAGTTTCGAAGGCGTCACCACCTCCACCCAGACCACCTTCATCGAATTGGCGTTGCCCTCGCAGGCGGTATACGAGAACCGCCGCGTGGGCCTGGACTGGGCGATCCAGCGTCCGCATTGGCTGGCGAGCCTGGGTTATTACGGCAAGAACCTCACCGGCAAGAACCACGGGCACACCGTGGCGGCGCGCGCGGCCTGGGTGCCGATTCATGAGGCCAGCAACGTGCTGCACCTGGGTGTGGCCGCCTCGCAGGAACGTCCTTATGGCCTGGTGAATGCACTGGGCGTACAGCAACCGGCCACGGCCAGCTTCAAGGCGCCGCCCGAAGCGGGACTGACCACCACCACCCTGATCAGCTCCGGCACGCTGAGCGGCGTGAGCCACATCAACCGCCTCGGCCTGGAAGGGCTGTGGATCGACGGCCCATGGTCGGTGCAGGGCGAATACCTGCAAGCGCAGACCCGCTTCGAGCTGCCGCGGCCGAACTACGACATCTCCGGCTATTACGTGTTCGGCAGCTGGGTGCTGACCGGCGAATCACGCCAATATCACGACGGCAATGTCAGTAACGTGATTCCTGGGCATCCATGGGGGGCGGTGGAATTTGCGGTTCGCTACAGCGAGCTCGATCTGAACGACGGGCGCGTACAGGGCGGCAAGGAACACGATTGGACCGCGGGCGCGAACTGGTACCTGGGCACGCATCTGCGGCTGCAGGCCAATTACATCCGCGCCTTCAGCAACCGCAAGGGGCTGGTGATCGATCCGCATATCTTCGAATTGCGCGCGGAAGTCTTCATCTAGCGGGCAGCAGCCTGCGCTCCACTCTATAGAGTGGGAGCAACAGCGCATATGGTTAGAACGATCCGCGCTTTCGGACGTCCGGCCATCCAAATCTATAGTTCACGGTGGGCGACGCTGCCCGAGGAGATTGTCACGTATGAAGCGCCTGGGATTCCTGTTGGCAGTGCTGGTTTCGCTCTGCGCGGGCTGCTCGTCGGTGAACGACACCAAGCTGCTCAACGTTTCCTACGATCCCACCCGTGAGTATTTCCAGGACGCCGACACCGCCTTCCAGGCGTATTGGGCCAAGCAGGGCGGGCAGAGCATTACTGTCACCACCTCCAATGGCGGTTCCGGCAAGCAGGCGCGCGCCGTGCTCGATGGCCTGCAGGCGGATGTGGTGACGCTGGCCCTGGCGTATGACATCGACGTGCTCGCGGACAAGGGATTGCTGGCGAAGGACTGGCAGACACGCCTGCCGGACAACAGTTCGCCGTATACGTCCACCGTTGTGTTCGTGGTGCGCAAGGGAAATCCCAAGCAGATCCATGACTGGCCCGACCTGATCCGTCCGGACGTCAAGGTGGTCACGCCCAATCCTAAGACTTCCGGCGGCGCGCGCTGGAACTTCCTCGCTGCGTGGGGCTGGGCGGTGCGCCAGCCGGGCGGCAGTGAAGACAAGGCGCGCGAGTACGTGACAGCGCTCTACAAGAACGTGCCGGTGCTCGACACCGGTGCGCGCGGCGCCACCAACACCTTCGTGCAGCGTGGCATCGGCGACGTACTGATCGCGTGGGAAAGCGAGGCCTTGATGACGCAGAAGGAATTCGGCAAGGACAACTACGAGATCATCGTGCCATCCACCACCATCCTGGCCGAACCGCCAGTGGCGGTGGTCGATACGGTGGCGGCCAAGCGCGGCACGCAGAAGATCGCCGAGGCGTTTCTGCAATATCTATATAGTCCGGAAGGGCAGGAGATCGCCGCCAAGCATTTCTTCCGTCCGCGTCTGGCTTCGGTGGCTGCGAAATACGCAGCGCAATTTCCGGCGGTGAAGACCTTCACCATCGGCGAGCAGTTCGGTGACTGGCGCAAGGCGCAGGCGACGTATTTCGCTGACGGCGGCGTGTTCGACCGCATCACCGAAGGAGCGCACTGAACATCATGGCGCGCCACGTATTGCCAGGCTTCCGTTTGAGCACCGGCTACACGCTGGCGGTGCTCGGCAGTTGCGTGCTGCTGCCGCTGGCGGCCTTGCTGTGGACGGCGGGCGAGCTTGGCCCGGCGGGCTGGTGGGCGCAGATCGGCACGCGCCGCGTGCTGGCCGCGCTGAAATTGAGTTTTGGCGCCGCCTTGCTCGCCGCCACCATCGATGCCTTGCTCGGCCTGCTGGTGGCGTGGGTGCTGGTGCGTTATCGCTTTGCCTTCCGTCGTGTGTGCGATGCATTGGTCGACCTGCCGTTTGCGTTGCCCACCGCGGTGGCCGGCATCGCGTTGACCGCGCTGTATGCACCGAACGGCTGGGTGGGCAGTCGCCTCGCGCCGCTCGGCATCGAGGTGGCGTATACGCGGCTGGGCGTGTTGCTGGCGATGGTGTTCGTCGGGTTGCCATTCGTGGTGCGTACGTTGCAACCAGTGCTGGAAAGCATGGAAAGCGATCTGGAGGAAGCGGCCTATACGTTGGGCGCTTCCTCCGTGCAGCGCTTCTTCCGCGTGGTGCTGCCGTTGTTGCTGCCGACGCTGCTTACCGGATACGCGTTGGCGCTGGCGCGCGCGATCGGCGAATACGGTTCGGTGATCTTTATCGCTGGCAATCGTCTGTTCCACACCGAGATCGCACCTTACCTGATCGTGCAGAAGATCGATTCGCAATACGACTACCGCGGCGCCGCCGCGCTGGGCGCGGTGATGCTGGCCGCCTCGCTGCTGTTGCTGATTGCGATGGCCTGGCTGCATCGCTGGACGCGCCGCTGGGCGGTGGTGCGCTGATGGCCGCCGTCGCTGCCGTGGTGTCGATCGGCCGGCCGAGCGGGGCCACGCGCGTGGCGCGCATCGTGCTGGTGCTTGCGGCGCTGGCCGTGCTGGGCTGGCTGCTGGTGTTGCCGTTGCTGGCGATTTTCGCGGAAGCGTTCCGGCAAGGCCTGGCGTTCTATCTCCATGCGATCCGCCAGCCCGATACCGTCGCCGCCGTACGCCTCACCTTGACGGTGGCCGCCATCGCCGTGCCGTTGAACCTGGTCTTTGGCCTCGCCGCCGCATGGTCGATGACGCATTTCGAATTCCGCGGCAAGGCCTTGCTCGCCGCCTTGATCGATCTGCCGTTTTCGATCTCGCCGGTGGTGTGCGGGATGATGCTGATCCTGATCTACGGCAAGGACGGCTGGCTGGGCGGATGGTTGCAGGCGCATAACCTGCAGGTGATTTTCGCCTTGCCCGGCCTGGTGCTGGCGACCGTGCTGGTGACCTTACCGTTCGTGGCGCGCGAACTGATTCCGCTGATGCAGGCGCAAGGTTCGGAACAAGAAGAAGCGGCGCTGACGCTGGGGGCGAATGGCTGGCAGATCTTTTTCCGCGTCACCCTGCCGCGCGTGCGCTGGGCCCTCTTGTACGGCGTGCTGTTATGCAATGCGCGCGCCATGGGCGAGTTCGGCGCGGTCTACGTGGTGTCGGGCCACCTGCGCGGCATCACCAATACGCTGCCGCTGCAGGTGGACCAGCTGTACCAAGAAAATTTTTCCGCTGCCTTTGCAGCGGCTTCACTGCTCGCCCTGCTTACTGTCCTCACGCTTGGCATCAAGCGTTTCGTGGAATGGCGGCATGGCGACCAGCTGCATTGAAGGATAGACGGATCCATGGGTATCGAGATTTCCCGCTTGCGTCGCCAGTTCGGCAATTTCGCCGCCCTGGACGACGTCAGTCTGAGCATCGGCGACGGTGAATTCGTCGCCGTGCTCGGCCCGTCGGGTTCGGGAAAAACCAGCCTGCTGCGCATTCTTGCCGGACTCGACCAGCCGGACGCGGGCAGCGTGCTGCGCGATGGCCAGGACCTGCTCGCGCTGGATGCCCGACGCCGCGGGGTGGGCCTGGTGTTCCAGCACTATGCGCTGTTTCCGCACATGACGGTGGCGCAGAACGTGGCCTTCGGCTTGCGCGTGCGTCCCTGGCGCCAGCGGCCGCGGGCGTCGGCGATCAAGGCGAGCGTGGAGAACCTGCTGCGCAAGGTGGAACTGGAAGGTTTCGCGCAGCGCTATCCCGCGCAGCTTTCCGGCGGCCAGCGCCAGCGCGTGGCGTTGGCGCGCGCGCTGGCGATCGAGCCGCGCCTGCTGCTGCTGGACGAACCGTTCGGCGCGCTCGATGCGCAAGTGCGCGTGAACCTGCGCGGCTGGCTGCGCGAGTTCCATCATTCGCTGGGCATCACCACTTTGTTCATCACGCACGATCAGGACGAGGCGCTGGAAATGGCCGATCGCGTGGTGCTGATGAATCGCGGCCGCATCGAACAGATCGGCACGCCGGAACAGATCTATCGCCAGCCGGCCACACCGTTCGCATCGCGCTTCATCGCGCGCGGGCAGGCCTTGCCGGGCGTGGTGAAGGATCAGCAACTGCATCTGTTCGGTCACACCTGGCGCATCGAGAATTTCCCGGCGGAGGGCGCACACGACATCACCGTACACGTGCGTCCCGAGGACATCGTGCTGGCCTCGCTGCCCGCCGACGGCCTGAAGGCGCAGTTGCTCAGCCTGCGCCACGTGGCCGGCACCGTGCGCGCCAGTTTGCGCGTGGGCAACATGGACGAGCCGATCGAAGCTGAATGGAGCGAACGCGATTGGGCGCGGCACAATGCGCCGGCGGACGATGCCATCGGCATCCACTTCCAGGCACTGTCGGTATTCGCCACCGATCGGGAGGGCCGCGTGTTGGCGCATGCGACAGTGCATCCGCCACACGCGAGCTTTCCGGTAGCGGTAGGCCCTTGGCGTCGCGTTGAGGCGTAAGAGCGCGATATCAACGTAGGTTGGGTTAGCGCAGCGTAACCCAACGTCTTCGAAGCGACATCGTTGGGTTACCACCGGATCAAGTCCAGGGTAACCCAACCTACGATCGCACCCTCTGCCACGACCGCTGCCGCAACGCATGCCGCAATGCCCGCCACGTCTTCGGACCGGCGACGCCATCCACGGTAAGTCCGTAGTCGTACTGGAACGCCTCCACCGCACGCCGGGTACGATCGCCGAAGCGGCCATCGGCGGTGACGGGGCCGTCCATGTCGCGGTAATCGAGTTCGCGCAGCTGCCGTTGCAGTTCCCGTACCGCCTCGCCTTGCGCGTCGTAGCGAAGGGCAGGGCCTGCCGATGCCATATTGTGCGTGGTATCCATGCGTCGATCTCCGTGCTGCCGCATGCCGATAAGGCTGCAGCACGCATCCGGCGGGACGCTGTCGGAGGATCGCGGTGAAGCATGCAAGCGCGGAACGCGAAAAGCGGTTCTATCGCATGCGGCGCAGGGCCCATAATGGCCGCATGGCTGTCATCCCACCTCCCACCGAATCGCCCGCGCTGCGGGCGCTGATCGACGATCGCTACGCGCAACTGGTGGCGCGCTGCCGCGCCGCGGGCGTGCCGCTGCATGACGATGCCGGCGTGGCCGAGCGCATTCGCCGTACCTTGCTGGCCAGCGATTTCGCCTTCGAAACCTGGCGCAACCAGCCGCAATTGCTCTCGCCACAAGGGCTGGAACGCCTGCGCGCCAGCGCCGATGCCTCCGCGCGCATCGAGGCTTTGAAGCTCGACACCGACGAAGCGGCCTGCATGGCGGCGCTGCGGCGCTTCCGGCATGCCGAAGCGCTGCGACTGGTGTTTCGCGACGTCAACGGGCTGGACGATCTGCCCGAAACGCTTTCCGCCACCAGCGTGCTCTACGAAGCCTTGTTGGGGGCTGCGCTGGAGTGGTCCGAGCGCAGCCTTGCCGTGCGCTACGGCCACGCGCGGGATGAGGACGGCGTGCTGCAGCGGCTGATCGTGGTCGGCTTCGGCAAGCTTGGCGGCAGCGAGTTGAATTTCTCCTCCGACATCGACCTGGTGCTGGCGTATCCGCAAGGCGGCGAGAGCGATGGCGCGCGCGTGCTGGACAACAGCGAATACTTCGTGCGCATGGGTCGCCAGCTGGTGCGATTGCTGCACGAGCCGACCAACGACGGCATCTGCGCGCGCGTGGATCTGCGCCTGCGGCCGTTCGGCAATGCCGGTCGACTGGCATTGCCATTTGCCGCGATGGAACAGTACTACCAGCGCGAAGGACGCGACTGGGAACGGTATGCGTGGATCAAGGCGCGCACCGTCGCGGGGGATCGCAACGCTGGCAAGCAATTGCAGGAAATGCTGCGGCCGTTCGTCTATCGCAAATATCTCGACTACACCGCATTCGCCGGCTTGCGCGAAATGAAGGCGCTGATCGATGCGGAGGTGGCGCGCAAGGATCTGGCCGACAACCTCAAGCTGGGGCCAGGCGGCATTCGCGAAATCGAATTCATCGTGCAACTGGTGCAGCTGATCCGCGGCGGCCGCGAACCGAGCCTGCGCGTGCGCGGCCTGCTGCCGGCGCTTACCGCCTGCGAGGCGCGCGGGCATATTCCCGCATCGCGTGCGCGTGCGTTGCGCCAGGCCTACGTATTCCTGCGGCGGCTGGAAAATCGCGTGCAGATGCTGCGCGATGCGCAGACGCACGATCTGCCGGAAGACGATCTCACGCGCGAACGCCTTGCGCTGGCGCTGGATTATCCGGCGTGGGAACCGCTGGCTGAAGAACTGGCCAAACACCGCGACATCGTCGCCAACGAATTCGCCGCCATGCTGATGCCCGAAGGCGGCGCCAAGGCCAGCGTGCCGGCGGCGGATGCCATCCTGTGGCAGCGCGCGTGCGATGAATCGCTCGACGCAGGCGTGCTTGAAGCATCCGGTTTCAAGCCTGGCGCCGAGGCGGCGGACGCCCTGCTGAAACTGCCGCAGGCATCGCAATTGCGCGCCATGCCGGCACGCGCACGCGAACAGCTCGATCACCTGATGCCGCAATTGCTGGCGGCGGCGCGCGATACCTCCGCGCCGGTGCCATCGCTGCTGCGCTTGTGCCGCTTGGTGCAGACGGTGGCGCGCCGTCCTTCCTATCTGGCGCTGCTGGAAGAACAACCCTCGGCGCGCAAACGCCTGGCGCAATTGTTTGCCGACAGCGCGTTCCTGGCCGAGCGCGTGATCGCGCAACCGCTGCTGCTCGACGATGTGCTCGATCCGCGCATCGACCAGCTTCCGCTCAAACGCGCGGATATCAGCGCGGAAATCGCCCGTGTGCTCACCACGCTGGATGAGCGCGAGGCGGAAGCGGAGCTGGAGCGCATCAACGAATTCAAGTCGAGCATCGCCTTTCGCCTAGGGTTGGCCTTCAACGATGGACGCGCCGA
>CBJMMB010000100.1:0-13643 GCA_966430775.1 uncultured Dyella sp.
CAGTTTTTCGTAAAGCCGGCTGCGCGCGGTGCGCAGCCGTGCGCAAGCATTCGCAGAGGGAGTGGTGCAGCAATGAAATACAAGAACCGGATGGCGTCGGCGATCGCGACGGCCTTAATGATCTGCGCTGGACATGCTGCAGCACAGGACTCCGATCAGGGCACAAGCGCCGACAAGGCCAAGCAGCTGCAGGCCATTACTGTCACCGGCTCGCGCATCCGCAGTGTCGATTTGGAAACTTCGCAACCCGTGTTCACGATGGACCGGCAGGCAATTCAAGCCACGGGACTGACCAACATCAACGACGTCCTGGCACGCTTGCCATCCGCCGGTACGCCCGATCTCACTCCTCAGGATGCCTTGTCCAACGGCGCAGACGTAGGAGGTCGTTACGTCAACATCCGCTACCTGGATTCCACACGTACGCTGGTATTGGTCAACGGCCATCGCTGGAGCACCAGCCTCACCGGGGTAACCGACCTCTCCACCATTCCCGTCGCGATGATCGAGCGCATCGATGTGCTCAAGGACGGCGCATCCTCTGTCTACGGTTCCGATGCCATTGCGGGCGTGGTCAACATCATTACGCGGGAAAAATTCGACGGCGCCGAGGCCAACATCTACTACGGTTCAAACCAGAAGGGCGATGGCCAGCAGAAGAATGCGGACTTCACCTGGGGACACAGTACCGAAAAGTCCAATTTCATCATCAGCGGTTCGTATCAGGATCAATCGCCGATGTGGGATCGCACGCGTGACATCACACGTTATGGTCTGGGGCCACGGCATCCTGATAGTTATTTGGGCGCGGGACCGTGGGGACGCGTGACTGACCCACGTGCTCCAGGCACGCCCGGCGCGGGGCAATATGGGGACAATGGAAAGTGGATCTCCAACGCTTATGTCGTCAACCATGGCAGTACCGATACCGGCAATATCAACAACTATCACTTGTTCGACGGCGACCCCAGCGATCTGTACAACACCAACCAGGACACGACGTTCCGCTCCGGCACCAAATTGAAAACCTTGTTCGCGCAAGAGCGCTACAAGCTGACCGACAACATCACCCTGTACGGACGCGCGAGCTACAGTACGCGCGATTCGTCCAGTCAGCTGGCCGGCTATCCGCTTTCGACATCCGCGATCAACACCGCCAACGTGGTGATTGATCCAAACAATGCGTACAACCCGTTTCCAGGCTATGAAACCGAATTCGCGCGCCGCACCGTCGAAATGCCGCGCATCACGTGGGCCAACTCGCGTCTTGCCCATGTGGATGTCGGTGCCGAGGGGTACTTCAGCTTCCTCAACCATGACTGGAGCTGGGACGCCAACTACACGTTTTCCCAGACCAACATCCGCCAGATCACCACCGGCAATCTGTATCTGCCTAATGTTCTCAATGCGATCGGTCCGACCACGGTGATCGATGGACAACTGGCTTGCGCCGACGCCGCGGCGCGAGCCGCCGGTTGCGTGCCGTGGAATGTGCTCGCCGGTCCGGGCAATACGCCCTCATCGTTGTGGAACTATCTCAACTCCGTTGGCATTGCCCGTCAGCAAAGCCAGACCGACGACATAACGGTCAACACGGGCGGCGGCCTGTTCGACCTGCCGGCCGGCACGGTCAATATTGCAGGCGGCTTGGAACATCGGCGCGAGAAAGGTTATTTCCGCCCGTACGGACCGGACTCGGCAGGACAGACGACCAATCTCGCCAGCGATCCTTCCAAAGGCCGCTATAACGTCAACGAAGCGTACCTGGAACTGGATGTTCCGCTCCTGCGCGACTTGCCCGGCGCGCAGGAACTGGGGATCAACATTGCCAGCCGCTATTCGCACTACAGCAATTTCGGCAGTACCACGAACAACAAATACAGCGTGCGCTGGCGCCCCACAGCCGAAGTGCTGTTACGCGGCACCTATGCAAAGGGCTTTCGCGCACCGGCGCTGCAGGATCTGTACGGCGGTAATGCGCAGAGCTTCGAAACGTTTCTGGATCCTTGTGACAGCACCTATGGTGGTGCTGCCAGCAGCGCCGCCGTGTCGGCAAGTTGCGCGGCGGCCCATGTGCCCGTCGATTATCGCCAGCTCAACCAGACCGGCCAGCCAGTCGGGCCGGGCGGTGGTCAAACGCCGATCCCGTTCACTTCCGTTTCCAATCCGAATCTGAAACCGGAGACGTCCAGCACGCGCACGCTCGGCCTGGTTTACAGTCCGCATTACGTCGACGGATTGGACGTTACGATCGACTACTACGACATCCGCTTGAGACAGGCGATCACCTATCTCAGTGCCAACGATGTCCTGAACTACTGCTTTGTGGAAAACCTTGCCGACTATTGCGGCGATATCACGCGCGACAGCGCAGGCCAGATCGTCAAGTTGATCGAAGGTCCGATCAACCTGGGCGCTATCAACACACCGGCTTTGATTTCGGTATCCACTATCGCCTGCCCAAGACTTCGTTCGGCCAATTCCGCGTTGCGCTGGACGGCAACTACCTGAGCAAGTACCAAACCAGCAATGGCCCGGGCTCGCAGTCGAGGAACCTGGCTGGCTGGATGAACGGCACGCAAGCACTTTATCGCACGCGCGCCAACTTGCAGGCGGATTGGGATTACAAGCAGTTCGGCGCAAGCTGGACCGTGCGCTACTACGCCGGCTTGAAGGACAGCTGCTATGACGTCGACATCGAATGCGACGATATCAATTACCCCAACCCGGTCTACGCTTATCAAGGCATGGCGCGCAAAGGTTCGGTAGCCTTCAATGACGCGCAGTTCCGCTACAAGACCTCACGGGACGGCAGCATCTCCGTGGGCATCAACAACATCTTCAACAAGAAGGGACCGTTCTACTACAACGTGTCCAATGCAGGCACCGGCAGCCCACCGTACAACCCGGCGTTCGATATCGATCGCTATTTCTATGTGCAGTACAGCCAGAAGTTCTAAGCGCGGCCTTCAGGCTTCAAAACAGGAAAGCGGGCCGATGGCCCGCTTTCTATTTGGTCTTTTGATGGCCAAGAAATGCTGCCGCGCCTTGCGCGAATAGCGCCTGCGCAACCTCATTACCCAGCTTCGCGGCATCACTACTGCCGCCGGCTGCTTCAGCCTGCAACAGGCGGCCGCTCGAAACATCGCCCACCATGCCGCGCAAATGCAGGCCATGCTCGGTCACCGTGCACCATGCGCCGACCGGCACCGTGCAACTGCCGCCCAGGGCCTGGTTCATCGCGCGCTCGGCGGTGACGGCGAGGCGAGTTTCGGCGTCATCGAGTACGGCGAGGGCTTCGAGCACATCAGGCTGATCGGAACGCGCTTCAATCGCGATCGCCGCCTGGCCCGGCGCGGGCAGCCAATTGGGCGCGCTCATGCGGCTGCGGATGCGCTCGTGCAGGCCGAGGCGTTCCAGGCCGGCGCAGGCGAGGATGATCGCTTCGTAATGGCCGGCGTCGAGCTTCTGCAAGCGGGTGCCGACATTGCCGCGCAGATCGAGCAATTCCAAGTCGGGCCGCACGGCGCGCAACAGCGCCTGGCGGCGCAAGGATGATGTGCCGACGCGCGCTCCCAGCGGCAGCGCGGCCAGGTCGGCGTAGTCGTTGCTGACGAATGCATCGGCGGCATCGGCGCGCGGCAGGATGGCGGGCAGGGCGAAGCCGGGTTCCAATTCCGCGGGCACGTCCTTGAGCGAATGCACCGCCAGGTCCGCGCGGCCTTCCTGCATCGCCACTTCCAGTTCCTTGAGGAACAGGCCTTTGCCGCCGACCGTCGCCAGCGACCGGTCGAGGATTTCATCGCCGCGCGTGGTCAATGGCACCAGCTCCACGCGCAGGCCCGGATGCGCTGCGCGCAGCAGGCTGGCCACGTGTTCGGCCTGCCACAGGGCGAGTGCGCTCTTGCGGGTGGCGATGCGTAGCAGGGACGGCGACATGCTGGCTCCGGGAACGACGAGTGCCGCCATTGTCGCGCACTTGAGGATGTTCTGATTCATTGTCCCGGCGAAAGCCAGGGCTGAAGGTGTTGAGGCATCTGGAAAGTCGCTAGGCCGGCTTTCGCCGGGGCGATGGTTGAATATCCCTAACCTTCTCGCAGCAGCTTGCGCAAGGCGGGCAGGTTGCGGCGGCTGACTTCCGGGCTGAAATCGGTGCCGGCCAGTCGCGCCAGCACACGGCCATCGGCCAGCGTCTTCAGGCCGACCAGGCGATGCGCCGGGACCAGGCAGTTGCGATGCAGGCGGATCAGGTCGGGGTAGGTTTCCTCCAGCTGCCGCAGTGATTCGTCCAGCAGCAGCTGATCGCCGGCGCGGTGCGCCACCACGTATTTTTCTTCCGCCAGCAGACAGATCACTTCGTCCAGCGCGATACGCACCGGCTCGCCGCGCACGCGCGCATGCAGCCAGCCGGCAGGTTCGCGCGGCTGCGCATCCAGACGCTGGCGCACCCGCTTGAGTGCATCGCGCAGGCGTTCCACGCGCACGGGTTTCAGCAGGTAATCGGCCGCACCCAGATCGAACGCGTGCACGGCGTGCGCTTCGTACGCCGTGCAGAACACCACTTGCGGGCGAGGGCGATTGGCCAGCCGCGCGGCCAGGGCCTTGCCGTCCATGCCGGGCATGTTGATGTCGAGCAGCAGCAGATCGGGCTGCGTTTGCGACAACGCCGCCAGCGCCGCTTCGCCGTCACCCACGCTGCCTACCACGTCCACGTCCGGGCATTCCCGCAACAAGGCGTCGAGGCGCGCCCGCGCCAGCGGTTCGTCGTCAACGATCAGTACGCGCATGGCAGCAGCAGCTTCACGACAAAACGATTCCCCTGGGGCCCGGCTTCCACACTCGCTCGTGGTCCGAAATGATACGTCACACGCTGGCGCACATTGTTGAGGCCGTGGCCGCTGCCGCCGGTGGCGGGTTGATCGGCGAGCGGATTGTCGATCTCGATGCGCAGCATGTTCCCTTCGCGCACGCCACGCAGAACGATCTCGCCACCTTCACGCAGTGGCTGCACGCCGTGGCGCACGGCGTTTTCCACCAGCGGCTGCAGCAGCAGCACGGGCATCGGCGCGTCCAGCGGCAGATGGTCCAGCTCGCGCCGCACACGCAGGCGCTCGCCCAGCCGCAATTGTTCGATCGCCAGGTAGCGATCGACCAACTGCAGTTCCTGGCCGAGCGTGCCGCTGTGCGCATCGTCCTGGCCCAAGGCCGCGCGGAACAGCTCGGAAAGATCCTCCACCGTGCGCTCGGCCGCGGCCGGGTCCACCCGTACCAGCGCCGCCACCGTGTTCATGCTGTTGAACAGAAAGTGCGGACGAATGCGCGCCTGCAGCGCTTCCACCTTCGCATGCGCCACCGCCGCCAGCCGCGCCTGCCATTCGGCCAGCACGTAGAAATAGCGCAACATCGCCGCGCCGAGCAGTGCGGCGATCGCCGCGTTGTTGCGCACGAAGCTGGGTGAATCGCCGGGAATCAGCCGCATGTCCAGCGCGCCATCCATCCACCGCGCCAGCACGCTGCCCAGCACCACGATCAGCACCATCACCAGCCACACGCCCGCATACGGCAGCAGGCCCGGCAGGCGCAGCAACCACGGGCGCAGCTTGCACAGCGCCACGCCGATCACCATCGCCACCCATTCCACGAACAGCATGCCGACACTGTAGCCGCGCCAGCCGCGCGTGCTCTGCGGCGCCAGCCAGGCCAGGGTCACGCACAGCGCGCCGACGATCAGCAGCGCGGAAATGACCGGCAGGCTGCAGAAATCCGGCAGCGGGCTGCGCGGTTGGGCGGACGGTTTGGTTGCGACCCCTGGCATGCGCGCAGTATGCCCGCTGAGGTGGGGTTTTTCAGCGCAGGCGCGCACCGATCCAGCGGCGTAGATCGGCAATTTCCTCCGGGCACACCGCATGCGGCATCGGATAGGTGTGCCAGTCCACCTGGTAGCCCAGCGCTTCCAGCGCGGCGCGTGATTCCACGCCCCGCTGCAAGGCCACCACCGGATCGTAAGTGCCGTGACCCCAGAAAATCGGCACGCCGGCATTCACCGCGCTGCGTTCCGCGGCAAGCGTGTGGGCGATCGGCAGATACGTCGACAGCGCAATGATGCCCGCCAGCTTCTGCGCATGACGCAGTCCCGCCGCCAGCGCGATCGCGCCACCTTGCGAAAAACCCGCCAGCAGGATGCGTTCGCTGGGCACGCCACGTTCCTGCTCGCGGGCGATCAACGCCTCCACCTGCACGATGGATTCGCGCGTGCCTGTTTCATCCTGCCGCGAGAGCAGATCGAAACCGTAGATGTCATACTAGGCGCGCATCGCCATGCCGTTGTTGATCGTCACCGGACGCACCGGCGCATGGGGAAACACGAAACGGATGCCCGGCCATTCCGGCGCCACCAGTTCCGGCACGATCGGCGCGAAATCGTGGCCGTCGGCGCCCAGGCCATGCAGCCAAACGATGCTGTAGATGGGGTTGGCGGCGGTTTCGGTTTCGACGGCGGGGAGCAGGGACATGGCGTGTTGGGCGAAGTGAAACGAAGCGGCATCGTAGCAGCTACGCGCTTGAGCTCCTCTCCCCTCGCGAGCGCGTAGGTTGGGGTGCAAACCCCAACATTGCCATGTTCGGGTGCACCCGAATGTTGAGGTTTGCCCCCCAACCTGCGGGCTAAAACGTTCGTCATCCCAGCGAAAGCTGGGATCCAGTGCCTTTGAGGCTTTTAAGTCGCTGGATCCCAGCTTTCGCTGGGATGACGGACCGATAGCGTTGAGTATCTGGAAAATTGTCGATGCCAGACTACGCCGAGCAATTAAGCCGCCACACCCTGCGCCAACAACGCAAGCGCCCGCTGATGCGAAGCATGAATCGTATCGCGTTCCGGCACGCTTCCGGTGGCGACACATGCCAGCCACTCGTCCGTGCTCAGCACCGCAGCGAAACGCGACTGCTGCACCACGCTGTACACGCGATGGATTTCCTCGGCGCTGGCGAAGCCCGCACGATTGGCATAGGGCACGCTGCCGGAAGCGTCGTGCAGGAATTCCACCTGCAGGCCGCGATCGAACGCATGCTTGATGGTGGTGTCGTCGCAGTTGTGGGTCATGTAGCCGATCACGCTCAGCGTATCGATCCGGTGTTCGGCCAGCCAGTCGGCCAGGTCGGTGCCCGCGAATGCGCTCGGCAGCGGTTTGCGCTGATAGTGATCATGCGGGCGCTTGGCTACCGTTTCGTGCAATTCCCAGCCGGAGGTGCCGAGCGCGAACAGCGGCGCGTCCGCCGGCGAGGTCTGCTGGATCACGATCACCGGAATGCCGGCAGCGCATGCACCGTCCATGGCGCGGCCGATGTTGTGCAGCGAGCTGCTTACGGGCGGATATTGAATCCGCAGGCCACCGGTGACGTATTCGTTCTGTACGTCGATCACGATCAGTGCACGACGCGGAGTGGGGTGGTTCATGGCGACAGTTCCTTGTGAAAGAAGGTGAGCCCATCTTCCGCTTGCGTCGCCACGCTGAGCAGTGGCCCGATTGCCATTTAGCGCTAGAATCGGGCCAAGCCGCTGGAGAGCGTTCCGCATGCAACCCGTCAAAGTCGCCGTGGTCGCGTTCGACCGGATTCGTCCGTTCCACCTGTCCGTGCCGTGCGCCGTGTTCGGTGAAACCGAAGCGCAGTCCTTGTTCCAATTGCGCGTCTGTGCGGCCGAACCGGGCCCGCTGCGCACGAGCGCCGGTTTCGATGTGACCACACGCCATGGCCTGCGCGAGCTGGCGCAGGCGGACGTGATCGTGGTGCCGTCCTGGCGCGATCCGCATGAGCACGCACCAGAACCGCTGCTCGCCGCGCTGCGTCGCGCGCACAAACGCAGCGCCACCCTGGTCGGGCTATGCCTTGGCGCCTACGTGTTGGCCGAAGCCGGTGTGCTCGACGGCAAGCTCGCCACCACGCACTGGCGCTGGACCGAGCTGTTCCGGCAGCGCTTTCCGAAGGTGCGGCTCGATCCGGACGTGCTGTACGTCGACCAGGGCAACGTCGTCACCTCCGCCGGCACCGCCGCGGGCATCGACTGCTGCCTGCACGTCGTGCGGCGGCAGTACGGTGCGGAGGTCACCAATCGCATCGCGCGCAACCTGGTGGTGCCGCCGCATCGCCAGGGCAGCCAGGCGCAATACATCGAACAGCCGGTGCTGAGCCGCGCCACCGATACGCCGCTCACCAAGACCCTGCATTGGGCCGCGCGCCATCTCGACCAGTCGCACACGCTCGATTCGCTCGCCGCGCGCGCCTTGATGAGCCGGCGCAGTTTCACGCGGCATTTCCGTCAGCACACCGGCACCACGGTTGGCCAATGGCTGCTGTCGCAGCGGCTGAGCCTGGCGCAGCGCATGCTGGAAACCACCGACCAGCCGATCGAACGCATCGCCGAACGCGCAGGCTTCGGCACGGCGTTGTCGATGCGGCAGCATTTTGGCGTGGCGTTTCGTACCACGCCGTCGATGTATCGGCGGGAATTTCGTGGCGCCTGATGCTTTTGTAGGTTGGGTTACCCCGGACTTGGTCCCTGTCTCTTGATCACATCTTTTGTTCGCCGAATGACCATAAAAGTGCGGTAAACCGGCTCCCTCTCCCCTTCGGGGAGAGGGTTGGGGTGAGGGGCCGCGCTTGCGGAAGACTTGATGGATGCGCGAGTGTTTTGCTCTTGCATCTCGCGAAGAACCAGCCTTCTGGCTAGATTCGCCCCTCACCCCAGCCCTCTCCCCGAAGGGGAGAGGGAGCTATTCCCGGCGCGCGCGGAGCAGCGGGCAAAGATGTGATCAAGAGACAGGACTTGATCCGGGGGTAACCCAACATCTTCGAAGCGACATCGTTGGGTTACGCTGCGCTAACCCAACCTACGATCACTGCGTCGCCAATCCGAGTTCGTGCGCAAAAAACGTCAGCATGATCGCCATATCTCCAACACGCTGACTAAACGGCGCACCCACACCATGGCCTGCATTCATCCGCGTCAGCAACAGGATCGGCTGCTCGGAACTCGTAGCGTTCTGCAACGCCGCCGTAAACTTGCGCGATTGCCACGGTGCTACGCGCGGGTCGTTCGCACCAGTGGTCATCAGCACGGCGGGGTAATCGGTGTGCGGCTTCACGTTCTGCAGTGGTGAATACGCCAGCGTCGCCTTGAATTGCGCCGGATCGCTCACCGTGCCGAACTCGCTGACGTTGTACGGGCCGTTGGCGAAATTCGTCTCATGGCGAATCACGTCGTAGATGCCGACCATCGCCACCACGGCGCGATAGTCCTGCGGATGTTGCACCAGCGATGCGCCCATCAGCAGGCCACCATTGCTGGCGCCGAGTATTCCCAGATGCTTGCGGTCGGTCCAATGCGTGTCGAACAAGGCCAGCGCGGCGGCGTGGAAATCGTCGAATACGTTTTGTTTATGAAGCATCTGGCCTTGCGCATGCCAGTCCTGTCCGTATTCGTTGCCACCGCGGATATTGGCGAAGGCGAACACGCCGCCATGTTCCAGCCACGCCAGCCGCGCGCCGATGAAATGCGGCGACACCGGCAGGTCGTAACCGCCATAGCTGTAGAGAATGGTCGGGCGCTGGCCGTTGGGCGTGATGCCGCGCATCGCCAGCACGGTGACGGGAATGCGGGTGCCATCCTTGGAAACGCCGTCGACGCGATGCATCTCCACCTTGCTGTAATCGGCGGCGGGCTTCACCTCGAATACGTTCTTCAAGCCGCCGGTTTTCGCATCGACATCCACCCAGCGCGACGGCAGCGTCCAGCCGTCGTAGGTGATCAGCGCATGATCCTGGCCGTGTTCGGAAGCGATGCCGTCGATGGTGATGCCATGCTCAGGCAGCGCGAGGCGGCGTAACAGCGTGCCGTGCGCATCGTACTGTTCCACCCACCAGTCCGGGCCCCAGCTGCGCGTGACGAGAAAGCCATCGGCGATCGGCGCCACCCGCTGCAGCGCGCCGTCGCGCGGCGGCAGCACCGTGGCGAGTTTGCCTTGCGCATCCACCGCAAGCACTTCGCCGCGTGCTGCGTGGGCGAAGCTGGTGACGAACAAGCGCTGGCCGATCCACGCCGCTTCGCGCACGTTCGCCTCATGGCCCAGCACTTTCTTCCACTCGGCGCCTTCGCGCAGGTACACCTCGGCCGGACCGCCGTCGCCGATGTTGGCGAGCACGGCCAGTTGCTTCGCGCCGGGAGAGGTGAGCAGGCGGTACTCGGCCACCTTCGAATAGCCTTTGCCGAAAACGACCTCATCCGCCGTGGCCGGGTGGCCGAGCACGTGATGCATCAGCGCCGCGTCGAACTGCTGTACCTCCGCACCGGCCGCCGGTAGCGGAAAACGCACGTACACGAAACCTCGTTCGTCCGCATCCCAGGCCACATCTTCCGGCGTGGTGCCGCCACCCGCGTAGGGCAACGCGTCGCGCAAGGTCTTGCCGGTTTGCACGTCGAGCACGTGCACCGTGGTCAGTTCGCTGCCGCCTTCCGCCGTGCCGTACGCCAGGTAGCGTCCGCTGGGGGAGGGCCAGTAACCGGTGATCGCGGTACTGCCGCCGCCGGCGTTGACGTCCACCAGCACGCGCGCCGGCCCGTTCGGCCAGGTTTGCGCCATCAACTGCGGTTGCGGCTGCGGCGGCGTTTCCTGCAGATAGAACAACGTGCCGCCGGCGAGCAGCGGCGAGGAGCGCGTGGTGGAGGTAATCGCCAGCTGCTGCACGCGTTGCGTCATCGCCTTGCCTTCGGGCATCGCGGCCAGCACGGCGTCGGTGTGATCGTTCTGCGCCTTGATCCAGCCTTGCACGGCAGGATCTTGCGGATCTTCCAGCCAGCGATAGGGATCGTTCACCGTCACGCCGTGCAAGCTGCTGGCGGCGGCGCGCACGGGCGAAGCGGGCGGCTTGGATGCATCGCTTGCGTACGCAGCCATGGTGGCGGCCAGGGCGAAGACGGGCAGGCAACGCAGCAAGGACGACATGCCGTAATCCTTAGGAGAAGGCGGACCACGCAGACTATATCCCGCAGCTTTCCGGCGAAACGGGACCATTGGCGCTTGTCACGCGTACGCGCTTGGCTATGCTGGCGAATTTTCGACTTCCGGAAACTTCCCATGCGCCGACTGCTGCTCGCCGGCCTTATCGCGTTCACTGTACTGCCCGCGGCAGCGGACACTGCACCCAAGCTCGACCTGGAAACCGTCATGGCCCATCCGGACTGGATGGGCCACGAAGTGGAAACGCCGTATTGGAGCGTGGACGGCCGCAGCCTGTATTACCGGCTCAAGCGCGACGGCAGTCCGGTGCGCGACCTGTATCGCGTCGACCCCGCGCAAGGCGCAAGCAGCAAGCTGGACGCTGCCGCTACCGCGCACGCGGAAGGCCCCGCCGTGTACGACCGCGCGCATCGCTATGCGGCATACATCTTTCACGGCGACGTATTCCTGGTGGAACTGGCCAGCGGCCGGCGCACGCAAGTGACGCGCAGCAGCCTGCCCGAATCCTCGCCGCGCTTTTCCGCCGACGGCCGCGCGCTGCAATTTCGCGAGAGCAACAGCTGGTATGTCTACGACATCGCCAGCGGCGTCACCGCACCGGCCGCCGTGCTGAAATTCGCCGACGATCCGCAGGCCAAGAAGCCGGATGCGCTCGGCCAGCAGCAGCTGGAACTGTTCAAATCGTTGCGCGAAGACAAAGCGGACAAGGACGCGCTGCACGCCAACGAACAGGAACTGGCCGCCGCCGATCCTTCGCGGGCGCCGCAGCCGTTCTACCTCGGCGACAAGCAGCAACTGGCCGATGCCGAACTGTCGCCCGACGGCCGCTGGATGCTGGTGGTGACGCAGCCTGCGCATCACGACGACGGCAAGGCGCCCAACGTCATCCACTTCGTCACCGATACCGGCTACACCGAAACCGAAGCGGCGCGCACCTATGTCGGCCGCAACGATCCGGCGCCGCAATCGGTGCTATTGCTCGATCTGGTTGCGCACAAATCCTATCCGCTCGCGACCGACAAGCTGCCGGGCATCAAGGACGATCCGCTGCAGGCGATCCGCGCCAAAACCATTGCGCAACTCCAGCAAGCCGGCAAAGGCGATGACGCCAAGGCCTTGAAGGCGCCGGACGTGCGACCGGTCACTCTGTACAGCATGGATAGCGGCAGCGCCGGCATCATGTGGAGCGACGACGGCCGCAACGCCGCGCTGGAATTTCTCGCCGTCGACAACAAGGATCGCTGGATCGCCAGCGTCGACTTCACGCATCACACGCTGGTGCCGCAGCATCGACTGCACAACGACGCCTGGATCAACTGGATCTTCAACGATTTCGGCTGGCTCAAGGACGGCCGCACGCTGTGGTACTTGAGCGAAGAAAGCGGCTATTCGCAGCTCTATGTGAAACCGGTCGATGGCGCAGCGAAAGCGCTGACCTCCGGCAAGTTCGAGGTGAGCGAGCCGCAGTTGTCCAACGATGGCAAATGGTTCTACCTGCGCACGAACAAGACGGCGCCGTACAGCTACGACATCTATCGCGTGCCCTCCAACGGTGGCGAGCTCAGCCGCATCACGCATTACGGCGGCATGGACCAGTTCGTGCTGTCGCCGGACGACACGCAGCTGGCGGTGCTGCACTCTTCTGCTTATGTATTGCCGCAACTGGCCGTGCAGAACGTCGACGGCGGCGCGCCACGCGAACTCACCCACACCATGAAGCCCGGCTTCACGGCCCACGCATGGATCGAACCGAAGATCGTGGAAGTGCCGTCCTCGCACGGCGCCGGCGTGATCTACGCGAAGTATTACGGCCCGGCCAATGACACCGCGACGCCCGCTTCGCGCCCGGCCGTGCTGTTCGTGCACGGCGCCGGCTATCTGCAGGATGTGAAGCAGGCCGCCACGTACTACCAGCACGAGCAACTGTTCAACAACCTGCTGGTGCAGCAAGGCTACGTGGTGCTGGACATGGATTACCGCGCCTCCGAAGGCTACGGCAGCGCGTGGCGCACGGCGATCTATCGCCAGATGGGCCACCCGGAACTGGAAGACTTGCTCGACGGCAAGGCCTGGCTGGTGAAGAACCATGGCGTCGATGCCAAGCGCGTGGGCATCTACGGCGGCAGCTATGGCGGCTTCATGACCGAAATGGCGTTACTGCGCGCACCTGGTGAATTCGCCGCCGGCGCGGCGCAGCGTCCGCCGTCCGACTGGGTGACCTACAACGCGCCGTATACCTCCGACATCCTCAACGATCCGCAGATCGATCCGGAGGCGTACAAGATCAGTTCGCCGATCACGTACGCGGAAAACCTGCGCGATCCGCTGCTGATCAACCATGGCCTGATCGACGACAACGTGCTGGCCAGCGATTCCATCCGCCTTTACCAGCGCTTCGTCGAATTGCACAAGAAAAACTTCTGGATCTCGTTGTATCCGCTGGAGCGGCACGAATTCGAGCATGCCGACGCGTGGTATGACGAGTATCGACGTATCGATGAGTTGTTCGAAACGTGGGTGAAGCCTGCGCGCTGATGTCGTCTCGGCGTAGACGCGTAGGTTGGGTTAGCGCAGCGTAACCCAACCTACGCGTCACGTATTTACATCGAGTCACGCATTACTTGTCGCTGT
>CBJMMB010000101.1:0-13629 GCA_966430775.1 uncultured Dyella sp.
CCTTCCTTGGCCCCGTCAGCCACTACGCCGAAGCCAGCGCCCGCCTGCTCACCGACCCCAGCAGCCCCCTCGCCCAGTTGCCGGGCGCGCAGCGCATGGCGGCCGGCTACGAGCTGATCCATCGCCTGGGCAAGGATTACGAAAAGCCGGCGTTCGACATCCACAGCATCACCAATCCGCAGGGCAACCAGATCGCGATCATCGAGCGCATCGACCTGGAAACGCCGTTCTGCCAGCTGCGCCGCTTCAAGCGTTTCAGCGACGATCCGGAAACCATCGAAAAGATGAAGTCCGAGCCGGTGGTGCTGGTGGTGGCGCCGTTGTCGGGTCATCACGCCACGCTGTTGCGCGATACGGTGCGCACGCTGCTGCTCGACCACAAGGTGTACATCACCGACTGGATCGACGCACGCATGGTTCCCGCCTCGGCCGGGCCGTTCCACCTGGACGACTACGTCGCGACGATCGAACACTTCATCCGCCATATCGGCGCCGAATCGCTGCACGTGATTTCGGTATGCCAGCCGACCGTGCCGGTGCTGGCGGCGATTTCGCTGATGGCCGCACGCGGTGAAGCCACGCCACGCAGCATGACCATGATGGGCGGCCCGATCGATCCGCGCCGCAGCCCCACCAGCGTCAACAACCTGGCCACGCAGCAGCCGCTAAGCTGGTTCAAGGGCAACGTGATCCACACGGTGCCGGTGAATTATCCCGGCCACGGCCGCGAAGTGTATCCGGGCTTCCTGCAGCATGCCGGTTTTGTGGCGATGAATCCGGGTCGCCATCTGAGCTCGCACTGGGATTTTTACTTGAACTTGCTGCGCGGCGACGAGGACGACGCCGCGGCGCACCGCAAGTTCTACGACGAGTACAACGCCGTGCTCGACATGCCGGCGGAGTATTACCTCGACACCATCAGCACCGTATTCCAGCAGTTCCTGCTGCCGCGCGGCCTGTGGGAAGTGAATGGCGAGCGCGTGGACCCCACCACCATCAAGCGCACCAGCCTGCTCACCATCGAAGGCGAACTGGACGATATTTCCGGCATCGGCCAGACCGAAGCGGCGCACGACCTGTGCACCGGCATTCCGGCCTCACGCCGCGCGCATCGGGTGATCCAGGGCGCCGGCCACTATGGCATCTTCAGCGGCCGCCGCTGGCGCGAAACGGTGTATCCGCAGATCCGCGATTTCATTCGCCGCTCGGACATGGCGCTGGTGTCGAGCAAGCGTGCGTAGGTTGGGGTGCAAACCCCAACATCGCTACGTCTATAGTTCGTTACGTTGGGGTTTGCACCCCAACCTACGCAAAGAATGTCCTGAACGCATCGATGGTGCGTTCCACACCGGCATCATCGATATCCAGATGCGTCACCAATCGCAGCGTCGGCAGATAGCCGATGCTGATGCGGATCGATGCGGCGCGCAAATGCGCGTCCAATGCACGCAAGCGTTCGGCGGGCACGTCGATGAAGACCATGTTCGTGTGCTGGCCAAGCAAGGTGATGCCTGGAATCTCGCGCAGTCCGTGCGCAAGCCGCGCGGCGCGCGCGTGATCGTCCGCCAGTCGCGCCACATGATGGTCCAACGCATGCAGACACGCCGCCGCCAGCAAGCCGGCCTGGCGCCAGCCACCGCCAGCTACCTTGCGCCAACGTCGCGCCTTGTCGATCAACGCTGCCGAACCCACCAGCACTGAACCCACAGGCGCGCCCAGTCCCTTGGATAGGCAAATCGAAACGCTGTCGAAATGCTGCGCAATCTCGCGCGCCGGCACGCCACTGGCGACGGCGGCGTTGTAGACGCGCGCACCGTCCAGATGCAAGGCGAGCCCCCGTTCGCGCGCAACATCATGCGCGGCGCGCAAGTAATCGAGCGGCAGCACGCGGCCGTGCCAGGTGTTTTCCAACGCCAGCAAACGCGTGCGCGCGAAATGCGGATCGACCGGCTTGATCGCCGCGACGACTTTATCCAGTGGCAACGTACCGTCGACTTCGTGCGCGATCGGCTGCGGCTGGATCGAACCCAGTACCGCCGCGCCACCGCCCTCGAACTTGTAGGTGTGCGCATCGGCACCGACGATGTATTCGTCGCCGCGTTCGCAATGCGACATCAAGGCCAGCAGGTTCGATTGCGTGCCCGAAGGCACGAACAGGCCCGCCTCGAAACCAAGCTCGCTGGCCAGGCGCTGCTGCAAGGCGTTGACGGTGGGATCTTCGCCATAGACGTCGTCGCCGACCTCGGCATCGAGCATGGCTTCGCGCATCGCGCGCGTCGGCTTGGTGACGGTGTCGCTGCGCAGGTCGATCCAGTCCATGGCGTCCTCGTTGGCGGGTGGGGTCTATGACTTTGCCGTGTGGCGCGATCGTCGGCAAGTCGGCGTAGGTTAGGTTAGCGCAGCGTAACCCAACATGTTCGAAGCGAATTGTTGGGTTACGCTGCGCTAACCCAACCTACGGGAGTATCGTCGCTTGCCAGGAGGCTGGGGGCAGGATGGAGAACAAACCATCACGTTTTGCGCGCCGTGCAAGGCGCAAGAGTTCATCGTCGCGTGTGAGCAATGCAGTGGCGCCGGCCTGATGCGCCAGTTCCAGGAACTTTTGATCGTCGCGATCACGACAACGCGGCAACGTCACATCGCCCGAATCCGTAACCGGCAGCTTCCGCACATATGCATCGAACACTTCGATCGCTTGCATCCGTTGTGCTTCGTCGAGCTTGAGCTGCGGATAGCCCAGCACCGCCAGCCATTCGTCGCGACAATCCTCGCGCGTCACCAGCTCGACTTCACCGGCCTGCACGGCCGCCAGCAGCGACGCGCACTGCGGGTCGCCGAACACGAACAGGTCAAGGCAAACGTTGGTATCGAGCACGAAGCGCAGCAGCGCGCCGCTACGCATGCTTGCGGAAATAGAAGAACGCGATGAACACCATCAGCATCGCCGGCAGCACGTTCGCGGCCAGTGGCGGCACGCCGTAAACCGTGCCGAAGCTCACGATCGCCTTCTGCACGAAATACCAGCTGATGGCGATGATCATACCCATGAAGATGCGCTTGCCCAGGCCGCCCGAACGCAGCGCGCCGAAAGCGAACGGCATGGTGCACAACACCAGCACCAGCACGTTGAGCGGATACATCACGCGGCCCCAGAACGGCGTTTCGTAAGGACGGGTGTTTTCGCCGTTCTTGTGCTTGTACGCAATGATGTGCTGCAGATCGCGCATCGCCAGGTACTGCGGCTGGATCAGCGACTGCTGCAATACTTCCGGATCCAGCTTGGAATCCCAGCGCTCGCCCGCAGAGGTACTACTGTGCACGCCCTTGTCGTCCAGCGTGGTGGTGCGTACATGATCCAGCACCCATTCCTTGCCGACCTGCTCGGCGGTGTTGGCCTGGTCGAAGCGACTCAATTGCCGGCCGTCGGGGGTGAGCGTGAAGACGCGCACATCGACCAGTTGCACGAAGGCGCGATCACCTGCATTGCGCAGCGTGCTGGTCTTGGCGTTGATGATGCGATCGCCATCGCGCGCCCACAGGCCGCTGCTGGTCAAGCCGAGACTGCCGCCGGAGCGCAGGCGCAACGTCAGCGCCTGTGCCTGCTGGTCGCCCCACGGGCCGACGGTTTCGCCCATCACGACCACGCCCGCCACCAGCACCGCTACCACGCCCACCGCGGATACCGCGATGCGCAGACGCGACATGCCGGCCGCGCGCAAGGCCGTCAGTTCGCCAGTGGAAGCCAGGCCGCCCAGACCCATCAAGCCGCCGATCAACGCCGCGAAGCTGAACATCTCGTACATGCGGCGCGGAATCGTCACCACGATGTAGAAGATCGCGTTGCTCAGCGTGTAGCCGTTGCGGCCGACGAAACCGAGCTGGCGCACGAACTGGATCATCGCGTCCAGGCCCACCAGAACTAACCACACCATCAGCATCGAGCCGAGCACGGTGATGCCGATCAGCCAGTCCACGCGCTTGACGCGCAAGCTCGCCATTACGGCCTCGCCTTGCGCGGCGAGCGCGCTGCGTATTGATTGCGGAAATACCAGGCCGCCACCGCAAACAACGCGAGGCTGAGCAGCCACATCGGCGTGGCGTGATGCCAATGGCCCTTGGCGAGCTGGCCGCGGCACAACGCCAACAGGTTGTAGTACAGGAAGAAACCGAGCACGGCGATCAGCAGGCGTCCGTAACGCGGTTCGCGCGGCGTCTGGCGCGACAGCGGCATTGCCAGCATCAGCAAGGCTAGCGTCATCAGCGGCACTACCGTGCGCCACGCGAATTCGGCGCGCGCATCGGGCGTGGTGGTGCGCGCCAGAGCCAGCATGTCGAGGTTATGGATGGGATCTTCCTGATCGTCCGACTGGATCGAGGAAAGCGCGCTGTCGTTACGCTCGTACTTCATGCGGCGCCAGTTGTCGGCGCCGAGCGGAATCTCGTACTGCCAGCCGTCCTCCAGCGCCAGATAGCGATTGCTGCTGTCGCTGCTGGAATAAAGGTAGCCGTGCTGGCCGGTGACCATCTTCATCACCAGACTGCCGTCCTTATTGGCGCGCTCGGCGGCGATGAAGGTGCGGCCCAGCCGCTGCCCGTCGCGGCTCAGCGAATCGACCAGGATGATGCCGCCCTTGCCAGGCAGTTCGGTAAAGCGGCCGGCATCGAGGCCGGCGGCGATGATCGAGCGATTGGCCGCCTGCACCAGGCTGTCGGAGGTGCGCGCCGCCAGCGGCCCCAGCCACATCGACACCGCGCTGACCAGCAGCACCATCACGACCGCGACGATCGCCATCGGCCGCAGCAATCCGCCCATGCCCATGCCGGACGAAGCGAGCACGTGCATCTCGCTTTCGCGATACATGCGCCCGAAACTCATCAGCACGCCGAGGAAGCCCGCCAGCGGCAGCATGCTGGACAGGGTGTCGACCATGTTCAGCCCCAGAACCTGGAACATCACGCTGGCCGGGAAGCTGCCCTTGGCCACCTGCTCGAGCACGTGCGCGAAGGTGGTGCCTGCCATGATCACCAACAGCACGACGACTGTGGCGCCGATGGTCGTGCCCAGCTCGCGCAGGAAATACCGGTCTAGGATGCTCAGCATGCGATAGAATTACGGGTTCCGTGCCTGCCCTGTCCTGGGAGGCAAACCCGTAGTCTAGCCGGTTCGGTGCTTGCCGGTCTTCCCGCAGGAACTTGATGATGACGCTTCAATTCAGCCTTGGCTCCATCGCTCCCGAAACCGTCGAAACCCCTTGCGTGGTGGTCGGCGTCTACGAAAACGGCTTGCTCACCAGCGCTGCGGCGCGCGTGGACAGCGCCGCCGGCGGCGCGATCAAGCGCCAGGTGGAAAGCGGCGACATCACCGGCAAGGGCGGCAGCACCACCGTGCTGTTCGCGCCGCACGGCATACAGGCCAAGCGTGTGCTGGTAGTCGGCCTGGGCGCGCAGAAGACCTTCGATGGCGCCCGCTTCCAGAAGGTGAACCTGGAAGCCGCGCGTGCGCTCACGCGCCTGCCGATCGACAGCGCCGTGTCGTTCCTCGCCGAAGCCGACGTGCCTGGCCACGATGCCGCATGGCGCGTGCGCACCGCCGCCCTGGCCGCCGATTACGCCACCTATCGCTACACCGCAACGTTCAAGCCGCGCGAGAAAGGCAACCAGCCGGAACTGCGCGCCATCACCTTCGCCGGCGACGAACACGCGCAGGCGGGCCTGGAGCAGGCCATCGCCATCGCCGAAGGCGTGCGTTTCGCGCGCGAGCTGGCCAACCTGCCGCCGAACATCTGCAATCCGGCCTACATCGCCGAGCAGGCGGTGAAGTTCGCCGACGCTCACGAGCCGGTGAGCTGCAAGGTGCTGGATCACGAAGAGATGGAGCGCCTCAAGTTCGGTTCACTGCTCGCCGTGGGCCGCGGCTCGGCCAACAAGCCCAAGCTGATCGTGCTCGAATACAAGGGCGCCGCCGCGGACGAGAAACCCTATGCGCTGGTCGGCAAGGGCATCACCTTCGACACCGGCGGCATCAGCCTCAAGCCCGGCCCGGGCATGGAGGAAATGAAGTTCGACATGGGCGGCGCGGCCGGCGTGCTCGGCGCGTTCGTGTCGGCGGTGAAGCTGGGCCTGAAGATCAACCTGGTGTGCGTCGTGCCGGCGGTGGAAAACATGCCCGACGGCGACAGCTACCGTCCCAGCGACGTGCTTACCAGCCTGTCCGGCCTCACCATCGAAGTGCTCAACACCGATGCCGAAGGCCGCCTGATCCTGTGCGACGCCCTCACCTACACCGCGCAGACGTTCCAGCCCAAGGTGTTGATCGACGCGGCCACGCTCACCGGCGCCTGCGTCGTCGCATTGGGCAAGTACGCCAGCGGCTTGATGAGCAAGCACGACGACCTTGCCGACGAACTGCTGCGCGCCGGCGAAAACACCCTCGACCGCGCCTGGCGCCTGCCGCTGTGGGACGACTACCAGGTGCAGCTCGAATCGGGCTTCGCCGACGTCGCCAACATCGGTGGCAAGAACGCCGGCGCGATCACCGCCGGCTGCTTCCTCTCGCGCTTCACCGAAGGCCAGCGCTGGGCGCACCTGGATATCGCCGGCACGGCGTGGGACGAAGGCCGCAAAGGCCTCGCCACCGGCCGCCCGGTGCCGTTGCTGGCGCAGTGGTTGATCGATCGCGCCGGTTGAACGAGTCATGCCCCGCGCCGACTTCTACCTCATCGCCAAACCGCGCTTCAGCGAACAACCGCTGCTGCTGGTATGCGAGCTGGCGCGCAAGGCGTTCGCAGCGCAGCAGCCCACGCTGATTCTCACGCGCGATTTCGAGCAGGCCGAAGCGCTGGACGAACTGCTCTGGTCGTTCGACGACGACACCTACATCCCGCATCAGCTGGCCGGCGATGACGACGACGAAAACACCGCCGTATTGATCGCGCCCCCCGGCGTGGACACTCCGGCCCGCCCGCTCATCATCAACCTGCGCGAACAATGTCCGCCCAGCTATGGCGAACGCGTGCTGGAAGTGGTGGCCGCCAACCCGGCCGAACGTGATGGCTCGCGCGTGCGTTGGCGTGAGTATCAGCGGCTCGGGTTTGAGGTGAACAAGTTCGATATGTAGCGCGTGCCGACGCGCTCGTGTCTTGATGTCGAAATAACGTCGCTAGGCCCGGCGTTCGCCGGAGCGACGACGATGAGGCACGCACGAATCCGCTACACCGGATTCGTTTCCTTCCGCACCACCGGCCGCGCCGCAAAAGCTTCATGCAACGCCGCCGCCAATTGCTCGCCATTGAACGGCTTGTGCAGGAACGCATCGACACCTACTTCGCGTCCACGCTTGATTTCCTCTTCGTCGTGACGCGTGGTGGTGGCGACGATGGGCACATGCTGGCCTGCGACTTCGCCGTGGCGAATCAATTGCGCCACCTGCAGTCCATCGATGCCGGGCAGATCCAGTTCCAGCACGATCAAATCGCAGGCTTCCATCGCCAGTTCCGCCAACGCGTTCAAGCCATGGCTGGCGTGCCGCACGCGATGGCCTTGGTATTCCAGCATGCCGCGGATGGCGCTGGCCGCAGTGGCGTCGCCTTCGACCAGCAGCACTTCCAGGGGACGTTCCTGATGCACGCGCTCCGGCACCGTCGGCACGGTTTCCTGCGCCACCAGCAACGGCAGCCGCACGCGGAAGGTGGTGCCTTTGCCGAGCGCTGATTCCAGCGTCATGCTGCCGCCCATCAGGCCTACCAGCTCGTTGCAGATCGCCAGGCCCAGGCCGCTGCCGATACTTCGTTGCGGGCCGGCGTCCTGCTCGAAACGGTTGAACAGGCGCACGCGGCTGGTTTCGGAAATGCCCGGCCCCGTATCGCTCACATCCAGCGAGAGGAAGCCGTCCATCCAGTTCACGCCGATATGGATGCCGCCGCGCTCGGTGAACTTCACCGCGTTGTTGACCAGGTTGAACAGCACCTGGCGGATGCGCATGGCGTCGCCGACCAGCAACGGCGGCACGCCTGCATCCAGTTGCAGATCGAGCGACAGCCCTTTCGCCTGCGCCGCGCCACGCTGAAGGCGCACCACGTCCTGCAGCAGCGGACGCAGATCGAACGGCGCCGGATCCAACACCAGCTTGCCGGCCTCGATGCGTGCCAGATCCAGCGCATCGGTCAGCAGTTTCAGCAGCACGTGACTGCCGCGCTGCACGGATTCGGCGTAGTCGCGTTGCGTATCGTTGAGCGGCGTGGCCAGCAGCAATTCGGCCATGCCCATCATGCCGGTCATCGGCGTACGGATTTCATGGCTGAGCGTGGCGAGGAAACGGCTCTTCGCCGCGCTGGCCTGCTCGGCGATCTGATGCCGCTGTTCGGCCAGCAGCATGCGATGGCGATGCGCCATGCGGCGGCGCCAGGCAAGCAATACCAGGAACGCCAGCGCTACGGTTACGCACACGTAGAGCAACCATGCCCACCAGCGCAACCACGGCGGCGATTGCACGATGATGTGCAGCGGCACGGCCAGTTGCACCCAATCGCTTTCCGATCCGCGCGCCATGATGTCCAGCGTGTAGTCGCCGCTGCCCAGGCCGGTGAATTCGCGCTCGCCGTGATTGTCGCGATCGACCCAATCGCTGTCGAAACCGTTGAGGCGGAATCGATAGTGGTTGGCCGAAGGATCGATATAGGAAAACACCCGCGCCTGGATATGCAGCTGGCTGTCCCGCCAGCCGACCCTGATCGGCTGCGCATTCAACGGCAACGTATGCGTGGCGCCGTGGCGCTGCACGGTGATCTGCGTGGCCGACAAGGTCGGCGCCATCGGACGCGGATCGACCTTGTCCGGATCGAATCCCACTACGCCGCCATTGGTCGCGGCGTACAGGTAACCGTTCGGCAGCAACGCGTAACCGCGCCCGAACTCGCCGTTGGCCAGGCCGTTCTGCAAACCGACGTGATAGAACGTGCCCGGCACGGGATCGAAGCGCCACAGGCCATCGATGCTGAAGATCCACACGCGCCCCAGGCAATCGACATCCATGTCCACCGCGCGCACCGACGGCCAGCCGTGCTCGGCGTCCACGCTGCGATCCAGCACCAGGCGCTGGCCTACGAAGTGGTAGTGCGAAAGGCCGTCTTCCGTCGCCAGCCAGATGCCCTTGCGGTCGAAATCGAACGCGTCGATGGATTTGCCTTGCGGCACACCCGGCACCATCACGAAGCGGTCGTGCGCGCGATCCAGCCACATCAGGCCGCCGTCGCTGGCGTACCAGAACACGCCCTTGTTGAGCGTCATCTGGCTGCCCCACATCACCTTCTCGTTCGGCTTGTCCATCGGCACCGGCGTCACCGCGAGGGTTTCCGGATCGATACGGAACAGGCCGTGGCCGAAAGTGCGCGTGTACATCATGCCGTCCACGCCGGGTTCGACTTCCAGCGGACGATCGAGCACGTTGCGTTGCGGATCGACCTGATCCATGCGGTCGTGCACGTAGTCGTAGCGATAGAGCGCGCCTTGCGCGGCGATCCACAGGCGCTGATGGCCGTCCTCGGTCATGCCCACCACTTTGCCGACCAGCCCGCTGAGGGTGTGCTCCACCTCGCCGGTGATGGGATCGAGCCGATCGATGCGCCCCTCGCGCTGCCCCACCCACACGTGCCGGCCATCGCGGCCGCGCGCCATGGTGGCGGCCATCGAGTCGCGCAGGCTGCTGGGGTCGTCGGGAATGTGCGTGAAGCGGCTGAAGCTGTTCCAGCCCGGCGCGAGATACGCCACGCCGCCGTCGAGCATGGTCACCCACAAGCCGCCTTCGCGATCCATCAGTGTCTGGTAGACCCAGGTGCCGGGCAGATCGCCGTGCAACAGCGGTTGGTTGATCAGACCGATGATCGGCCCGTTCGGGCGCATCTGCAGATACATGCCGCGCTGCGTGCCGATCCACAGGCGTCCGGCCGCGTCGCGCGTGCTGCTCATCACGTTGGTACGGGGCGGAATGGCCGGCGCGCCGAACAAACGCGCAACGTCGTCAGGCCCCACCACGAGCAAGCCGCGCTCGGTAGCAATGCGGACTTCGTCGCCATCGCCGTCGATGCGCCAGGTGTCCATCGACTGGGTCGGGTCGGCCGGCTTGATGCGCACAAAGCTGCCGTCCGTATCACGGCGAAATACGCCACGATCGGAGCCGATCCAGAGCTGCCCTTTCGCATCGACATACAGCGAGCTCACGGCGGTGAAGTCGCTCGGGTAAAGCCCCAGCAGCGGATTGACCACGTGCTCGAAGCCGCGCCCATCCGGCAGCATGCGATCCAGGCCCTCGCCCGTGCCCACCCAGATCGAGCCGTCCGGCGTCTGCGCGACCACCCAGGCGCGATCGCTGGCCAGGCTGCGCGGATCGGCCGGATCGTGGCCCCAGTGCGTGAACTTGCCGGTGGCGGGGTTGTAGCGGTTCAGGCCCGCGTCCAGGCCGGCGGCCCAGATCATGCCCTGCCGGTCGACGAACAGCGCGGAGATGCCGTTGTTGAAGAGCGAGTCGGGATCGTCCTCGATGTGCCGGAACACTTCGAAGTGCAGGCCATCGAAACGGGCGATGCCGCCCTTGGTGCCGAACCACATGGCGCCGTCATGATCCTGCGCCACGGCGTAGACGCCGGTGCTGGGCAGCCCGTCCTGCAAGCCGTAGCGGCGAAATTGCGGCGTGGGCAGCGGCGCGGATTCCGGTGCATGGATCGCCCGCGGCGACGGCACGGGCGCGGCGGATGCGGCAGGCACGGCGCTGCCGGGCACGGAAGTACCCAGCAGCAAGGCCAGCCCCAGCATCAAAACGGCCACGCGTGCGCCCTCAGGCAGTTCAGGACGGAGCAGACACCCTGATGCGCTCCGCAAGCGGGCAGAATGCCAAATCCCGTACGTTCGCGCACGTGCTGTTCGCCACGGGCAACGGTCCGTTCCCGCGCCTGCGCTGGTAGTGTTGCCCTGTTTTCGCCAGACTGCCCGCCATGATTCACCCACGCGCCTGCCTGCCACTGATGCTCGGTTTCGGCTGCCTCGCCGCGACGCCGGCCGCGTTCGCCGCCGCCGACAACTACCGCTACGACGCCGTGCATAGCCAGATCGTTTTCAGCATCGACCACGACGGCTTTTCCCGTCCGCTGGGGCGCTTGCATATCGCACAGGGATCGCTGCGCTTCGATCAGGACGACTGGTCCAAATCCAGCACCGAACTGGACATCGACCTGCGCGGCATCGACCTGGGCGACGCCGCGTGGAACAAAGCGGCGTGCAAGGCCTCGCTGCTCGATTGCAAGGCCTACCCGACCGCGCATTTCGCCAGCACCTCGGTGGAGCGCAAGGACGATACGCATGGCGTGTTGCACGGCACGCTGACGCTGCATGGCGTGAGCCAGCCGATCGAGATTCCGTTTCGCCTCAACCGCGTCGGCAAGACCATCTACGGCATGCATACGGTGGCCGGCTTTTCCGCCACGGCGACGCTCGATCGCACCGCCTTCGGCATCAACGGTTTTCCCAATGCGGTGGGCCATGGCGTCGCCATCTGGCTGGAGCTGGAAGGCATCCGCGACAACGCTGGCAACCCGAAGGAGCATCCATGAGTTTGCGTAGTGACGACCGCCGGTGGGGATCGGTCGCCAAGTTCTTCCACTGGATCGTTGCGCTGGGCATCCTCGGCAACGGCGTGTGGGGACTGCTGATGACGGGCATGGCTCCGTCGATGAGCAAGATCACCATCTTCGCGCTGCACAAGTCGATCGGCCTTACCGTGCTGGCGCTGTTCGCGCTGCGGCTGGCCTGGCGCCTGTACGACGGCGCGCCGCCGGACGAGGCGATGCCGCGCTGGCAGCGGTTCGGCGCGCACGTCACGCACGTGGTGCTGTATGGCTTCATTCTCGCGCTGCCGTTGAGCGGATGGCTGTTCAACTCGCTGCATGGCTATCCGCTGCAATGGTTCAAGCTGTTCAACCTGCCCGCGCTGGCGGCCAAGAACGACGATCTCTCGGAGCTGGCCGGCGAAGTGCACGAATGGCTGTTCTACCTGCTGTTGGTGGTAGTGATCGGCCACGCGGGCGCCGCGCTGAAACATCACTATTTCGATCAGGACAACGTATTGCGCCGCATGCTGCCGTTTGCACGCCTGCGCGCCGGCAAGGCTTCTTCCGGAGAACTCACATGATCAGACGCGCTGGTTCATTCGCACTCCTGCTGGCACTGGCGACGCCGTTCGCCGTATCGGCCGCCGACTACACCGTGCAAGCGGGCAGCACGCTGGGATTCACCAGCAACTTCCAGGGCAGCAGCTTCGACGGCCATTTCAACAAATGGACGGCGGCGATCAGCTATGACCCGGCCAAGCTGGCGTCTTCGAAATTCGACGTGACCGTCGACCTCGCGACCGCCAAGACCGGCGACAACGATCGCGACAGCGCCTTGCCCGGCCCGGATTTCTTCAATGCGGCGAAATATCCGCAAGCGCATTTCGTCACCACCGCCTTCCATCAGCAAGGCAGCCAGGTGATCGCCGACGGCATGCTGACGCTGCGCGGCGTGACCAAGCCGGTGAGCCTGACCGTGGTGTTCAAGCCGCAGGGCAGCGGCGCGACGCTGGATGTCACCGGCACGGTGAAGCGCCTGGATTTCGGCGTGGGCGGCGGGCAGTACGCGGATACGTCGGTGATCGGGGCGGATGTGAAGGTCACCGCGCACCTGGTCCTGACCGCGAAATAGACGATGCCCGCGTAGGTTGGGCTGAGGCGCAGCCGAACCCCAACGTTGCCATGTATATCTGGCTGTTGGGGTTCGGCTGCGCCTCAGCCCAACCTACGGGAAGCCCCTAACCAGCCGGTGACGGACGTCGCATCGAACGGCCAATCCAGCTCGCGTCCGTCGCGCAGATCGCGCAATACCGGCACGCGCGTGCCGTAGCGCTGTTCCAGCTCGTCGCTGTCTTCCACCCACACGCTGTCGAAATCCGGCAGGCGCGCCTCGGCCAGCACGGCCAGCGCCTGGTCGCACAGGTGGCAGTAGTCGCGTTGATAGAGCACGAAATCAGCCATACGTGCGCCTGGGAGCCTCTGATCCATTCCTGCGTACCCGTCACCGCATTGTATGCGCGCCTGGCTGTGCCCCAGTGACGAAGGCAGACTGGGGGTCTGTCGAGACGCTGGGGCACAGCCAGACGCGCATACAGTGCGGCCCCAACCGATTGAATTTAAATGATGGGGTGACGTCCAGAAGGCCCGCAGGCTGCGCCGCGCGGCTTGAACAGACGGCCAGTCTGCCCTGCGCCACGCAACACACCCTGCGGACCTTCTGGACGTCATGCCGGGTGCGCAGGAATGGATCAGAGGCTCCCAATAGAATGCCCCGGGAGAAACGCCCGCGTAGAATAGCCGCCTTATCCCCACCCTCGCAGCATCCCCATGGCGGTCAGCGCTTTCGATATCTTCAAGATCGGCATCGGCCCTTCTTCGTCCCATACCGTGGGCCCCATGCGCGCAGCCGCCCGTTTTTCCGAGCGCTGGCTGGAGGAAAAGGGCGTGCTCGACCGCGTCACGCGCGTGCGCGCCGAACTTTACGGCTCGCTGGCGATGACCGGCCGCGGCCACGGCACCGACAAGGCGGTGA
>CBJMMB010000102.1:0-13510 GCA_966430775.1 uncultured Dyella sp.
AGGTGGCCGAGAGCCGCTCCACGCCGCCGTCGTCGAGCAGGCGCGTGGTGACCGCCGCGGTGAGGTTGTTCGCGTTCATCTGGCGATCGGCGCCGGAGAACTGGTTGGGCGCGAACAGCATCCAGTCGTCGAACGACATCGGCGCGGTATCGAACAGCGGCAGGTTGTTCTGGTTGCGGTACGGCACGTACAGGTAGTACAGCCGCGGCTCCAGCGTCTGCGTGTAGTGCGTGTCGAACAGCGAGGTGCTGCGCTCGAAGATCAGGCCCTGGTCGAGGCTGAGGATCGGTAGCGAGCGGCTCGGGTTGCTCTGCGTGAACGGCGAGGTGCCGCTGCCGAACTGGCCGTAATAGCTGTAGCGCTGGTAGCCGCTGTCGAGCGAGTAGCCGGTATAGCGGTAGGCCAGCTTGGGCCGGATGAACCACGCCGAGCCCTGGAAATCCGCATCCACGTACGGATACAGGTCGACGCGCGCGCCTTCCACCTGGTTGAACTTGTGGAACTTCACCGCTTCGCTGGTCATGCCGAGGTCGTACCAGCGCGCGAACGGGATATCCATGTTGAAGGTGGCGCGCGGCAGGCGCTTGTACGGTTCCACGCCGTTGGACTGCGACGGATCCACGTTCTGCCACATGTCGCCGCCGACCGAGGCGCTCCACCAGTTGCCCGAGCCGTTGAGATACACGCTGGAGTACAGCAGCGCGGTGGAGATCGAGAACAGGTCATTGCCGAAGTCGCGCAGGTAATTCTGGTCCGAGGCGCGATTGATGTTGGTGTTCAGCGACCAGCCCGGCAACACGCTGGTGTTGTTGACGATGCGGTACAGATAACGCTGCTGGCCCTGCGTATCGATCGAGGTCGAGGTGAGCTTCTGGTCGTTGTAGTTGTCGCGCGGCAGGAACTCGAACTGGAACTCGCCGCTTGTCCTGGGGAACAGGTAGCGGAACTCACCGGACAGCATTGCGCCGCGCTGGGTGTAATAGCGCGGCGTGATGGTGGCGTCGTAGTTGGGCGCCAGGTTGAAGTAGTACGGAATGCGGAACTGGTAGCCCGCACGGCCGGTGTGCTCGAAGTACGGGTACAGGAAACCGCTCTGGCGCTGGTTGTTGAGCGGAAAGCTCATCCACGGAAAATAGAAGAACGGCACGCCGTACATGCTCATCGTGGCGCTGTGCGCGATGCCGCGGCCGGTGGTGTCGTTGGTATCGATCTGCTTGGCGCGGATTTCCCAGATATGCCGCCCGATGTCGCAGGTGGAATAGGTGGCCATCGAATAGCGGTTGCGGTCCGCATCCAGCATTTCCGCGCGCACGGCGGTGCCGTTGCCGTGCGAATCGAGCATCTGATAGCGCACCGCGCCGGTCGCCAGGCCCGTGCTGTTGTCGGTATTGCCGGTGATGTGGTCGGCCGACACCAGGTGCGTGGCTTCCTGGTAATGCACGTTGCCGCGCGCGTCGTAATCGGTGGTGTCGCTGTTGTAGTCGGCCGCGTCCGCGTGCAGTTCCTGGTCGGCGCGCACGGTCTTGACGTGGCCTCTCAGGTGATAGGTGATCTGGTCCGGGCTTTCCACATGATCGGCCCACACCTGGGTGCTGGCCGAAGCGCGCAGCGCCGAATCCTTGCTCAGGAACGGATCGTAGAATTCCAGCATGCCGTTGGGCTTGCACAGCGCGAAGTTGTCCGGACGGGGCGGGCAGATGAAACTGCCGAGCGGGCAGATCACTTCGGTGCCATCGAGCGTGGCCTTCGGATGCTTGGTCTGCGACGAGGCATGGACGCCCTGGCTGCTGAACAGGGCAGCGGCAGCAGCGATTGCTAGCAGGCGGCGTGGAGGCAGAGAACGCGAGGGCGAGAGGCTCTTGGGCTTCACGGAGGCAATCAATCGGCGACGAAGGGGCGTTAAGCTATCAGAAAGGCCCCGTGGACGGCACGCATCTGTAACGGAGAAACGGATGATTCAGCACAAGCCTTACAAAACCGACGAGCAATGGCGCGCGACCTTGACGCCGGAGCAGTACGCGGTCTGCCGCTGCTCGGCCACCGAGCCGCCTTTCAGCGGCAAGTGGAACAAGCACAAGGAAGCGGGCACCTACGTTTGCGCCGCCTGCCATGCGCCGCTGTTCGCCTCCGAAGCCAAATACGAATCCCGTTCCGGCTGGCCGAGCTTCTTCCAGCCGGTCAAGCGCACCGCGGTGAGCCTGGCGCCGGATACCAGCCATGGCATGAACCGCACGGAAGCGCGCTGCGCGGTCTGCGACTCGCATCTAGGGCATGTTTTTCCGGACGGCCCCAAGCCGACCGGCCTGCGTTATTGCATCAATTCGGTGGCCCTGGATTTCCAGCCCGACCAGCACGCGCTGTCCCCGTAGGTCGGGGTTCAATCCATCAAGGCACTGACGTGCGCACTGGCGCTGGCGGCCAGCGCCTGCAGGTCGTAGCCGCCTTCCAGCGTGGAGACCAGCCGCCCGCCGGCGTGCGCATGCGCCAGGTCGACCAGGCGCTCGGTGATCCAGGCATAGTCCTCGGCCTGCAGTTCGAGGTTGGCCAGCGGATCGCGCTGGTGGGCGTCGAAGCCGGCCGAGACCAGCACCAGTTGCGGCTTGAACGCGTGCAGCCGGGGCAGCAGCACATCGCTCCACAACGTGCGGAATTCGTACGAGCCCTCGCCGGGCGAAAGCGGCGCGTTGACGATGTTGCCGACGCCGCGTTCGTCCGCATCGCCGGTGCCGGGATAGAGCGGCTGCTGATGCGTGGAAATGAACAGCACGCGCGGCTCGCGCTGGAAGATGTCCTGCGTGCCGTTGCCGTGATGCACATCGAAATCGGCGATCGCCACCCGTTTCAGGCCATGCGCCGCCAAGGCATGCGCGGCGCCCACGGCGATGTTGTTGAACAGGCAGAAGCCCATCGCGGTATCGGGCGTGGCGTGATGGCCGGGCGGCCGCACCGCGCAGAACGCGCGCAGGGCCTGGCCTGTCATCACCGCATCCACGGCGGCCACGACGGCGCCTGCCGCACGCAGGCCGGCTTCGGCCGAAGCGGGGGACATCAGGGTGTCTTCGTCCAGCCGCACCGTGTCCGATTCGGGCGTGATCGCCAGGATGCGGTCGACATGCGCCGGCGTGTGGACGCGCAGCAGTTGCTCGCGCGTGGCGCGCGGCGCTTCGATGCGGTCCACGGTGGCGAAGCGGTCCTGGTCCAACGCTTCCAGCACTGCGCGCAGGCGCGCCGGCGATTCGGCGTGGCCCGGACCGGGATCGTGCTGCAGGCAGACGCTATGGGTGAAAAGCTGCAGCATGCGCCAACTCAGCCGGCGGCAGGCTTGCGGCGGCGCTCATGCTGCCACAGCACTTCGCCATGGCCGCTGCCGCGCGCCAGTACCCGGCACAGCACGAACAGCAGGTCGGACAATCGATTGAGATAGCGCTGCGCCTGCGGCCGAATCGCTTCGACGCGGCCCAGGGCGATCACTTCGCGCTCGGCGCGGCGGCACACCGTACGCGCCAGGTGACAACAGGAAGCCGCCATGCCGCCGCCCGGCAGGATGAAATCCTTCAACGGCGGCAGCGGATCATTGAAGCGATCCAGCACCTGCTCCAGGCGATCGATGTCGGCGTCCTCGATCATCGCCATGCCGGGAATGCACAACTCCCCGCCCAGATCGAACAGTTCGTGCTGCACCTGGGTGAGCGTTTCGCGGATGTCCTCGCCGACACCGTCGCAGGCCAGCACCATGCCGATCGTGCTGTTGAGCTCATCCACGGTGCCGTAGGCGCCGACGCGCGCCGAATCCTTCGGTACGCGCGAACCGTCACCCAGGCCGGTGCTGCCGTCATCACCCGTGCGGGTGTAGATCTTGGAAAGACGATTGCCCACGGCTTAGTGCTGCACTTCGCCGCCATGCGACAGGCGCGCAAGCTGCGTGGCCAGCACGTGCAGCACCGCGCCCAGGCCTACATAAGTGGCCGTGGTGGAGAGGAACGGCAGGTACCAGTCACCGAAATTGGCGAACCATGCCGTGAAGCTCTTTGGCGCCGGCACATGCGCGCTCAGCCAGTAGAAGCTGCCGTTGGAGATGGCGTAGCACGCCGTTTCGCTTGCCAGCAGCACGACGGCGGCCAGCGCCAGGGTGGAAAGCGTCAGGCCGCGCTGCTGCTTGGCCAGCCAGCTGCCGCCCATCCACAGCGCGCCATAGGCGGGAATCAGGAACCAGTAGCCCAGCGACACGCAGTAGTGATCCCAGAAGCTGATGCCCATGTGCGTGATGACCAGGTAATCGACCAGCACCGCTTCGGCCATCAGCAGCGGGAACGCCCAGCGGCCGGTGCCGCGCAGCCAGAAGCCGGCCAGGAAGAACACGCCCCAGGAGGCGTCCCAGATGTCGTGATGAAACAGCGACAAATGCACGCGGGTCGCCGCCATCACCAGGGCGAGCGCAGCAAGGATGCCAAGGCGCTGGGTTTGTGTCGTAGCCATGAAGAAGAACTCCCTGGGAAGCAAATGGCTTGATGAGAGGAGACGCAGTTTAGCCCAATGCGGAGTGACGCAGGCACCGCGTATCATCCGCGGCATGACTGAGAGCCTGCCTTCATACCCCAAGCACCTCGCGTTGAGCCCGAGTGGCCGCCATGCGGCAGCGCGCGGCTTGACCAGACGGCCAGTCTGGCGCTGCGCCACGCACTACCACCTGACGACCACTCGAACGCAACGCGAGGCACTTGGAATATGAAGGCAGGCTCTTCTCCCCCCTTTGCAGCCGAAGGCAACGTGCTGGTGGTCGGCGGCGGCCTGGTCGGCGCCAGCCTGGCGATCGCGCTGGATGCCGCCGGATGCCGCGTCACCCTGGTGGAAGCCGCCGCGCCGCGCGCGCATGCCCAGCCCAGCTATGACGAGCGCAACCTGGCGCTGGCGCGCGCCACCGTCAACGGACTGGACGCCATCGGCGTATGGCCGCTCGCGGTCGCGCAGGCCACGCCGATTCGACATATCCACGTCAGTCGCGCGGGCGAATTCGGCAGCGCGCGCCTGGATGCCGCCCAGCATGGCGTGGACGCGTTGGGCTGGACCTTGCCTGCGCGCGAACTGGGCGCCGCCTTGCTGCATCGTCTGGATGGCTGCCGACGACTCAGGCGTCTTGCACCGGCCAGCCTCACCGGCTTGGTGAAGTTCGACGGCGGCTGGCGCGCGCAGATCCAGACGCCGGAAGGAACGGAACACATCGACGCCGCCTTGCTGGTCGGCGCGGACGGCACCGATTCCTTCGTGCGCGCGCAGTTGGGTATCGAGGCCGACGTGCACGATTACCGGCAGACGCTGTTCGTATCCACCGTGACGCCGGAGCGTGATCACGCCAATCGCGCATGGGAGCGTTTTTCCGACGAAGGCCCCATCGCCATGCTGCCGCTGGGCGAACGCCGCTGCGGCCTGGTGCTGACGGTGGATGCGGATACGGCGACCGAAGTGGCGGGCTTGAACGATGCAGATTTCATCGCGCTCGCACAACGGCGCTTCGGCTGGCGGCTGGGCCGGTTGAACCGTCCCGGCAAGCGTCATCCCTATGTGATCAAGCGTGTCGCCGCGCGCAACCTGGTCGCGCCGCGCGCGGTGCTGGTGGGCAACGCCGCGCAGACCGTGCATCCGATCGGCGCGCAAGGCTTCAACCTCGGCTTGCGCGATGCCTTGACGCTGGCCGAGCTGATCGCCGGCCGCGACGATCCCGGTGCGCAGGATCTGCTCGAGCACTACGCCGCACGCCGCGCGCCGGATCGCGAAGGCACCATGGCGATGAGCCACGACCTGGTGCGTTTCGCCTGCCTGCCGCAACCCTTGCTGGCGCCGCTGCGCTCGCTCGCCTTGCTGGCCTACGACCGCGTGCCGCCGCTGCAGCAGTTGCTGGCGCGGCGCGGCATGGGTTTCCGCGGCGAACCGCCGCGCGCCGTGCTGGAGCGCACGCCATGAGAACCGTTCCCGCAACGCAACGCCGCGCGCCGGCGCTGGATATCGCCGTGGTCGGCGGCGGCATGGTGGGCGCCGCCGCGGCGCTTGCGCTGAGTCGCGCAGGCTTCAGCACCGCCTTGCTGGAAGCGCGTCCGCCGTCGCCGTGGCAGCCGCAGGACGACGTCGACCTGCGCGTAGTCGGCCTCGCGCCGTCGTCGATCAAGTTGCTGGACGAACTGGACGTCTGGACGTCCATTCGCAATGCGCGCGCCTGTCCATATGCGCATATGCACGTATGGGATGCCGAGAACGGCGCGGCGATCGATTTCGACGCCGCCGACGAAGGCCGCGACCAGCTCGGCTATATCGTCGAGAACAACCTGGTGCAGTGGACGCTGTGGCAGGCGCTGGACGCAGCCGGCGTGCAGCGACTGTGTCCGGCCGTGGTGCAGGATTTCGAAACGCGGCCCGATCGCGTGGTGCTGGCGTTGGCCGATGGCGAAAGCGTGGCGGTACGCCTGCTGGTCGCCGCCGATGGCGGTGGTTCCCCCTTGCGCGAGCGCGCCGGCATCGGCACGCGTGGCCGCGATTACACGCAGCGCGCGGTGGTGGCGCACGTCAGCACCGCGCGCCCGCATGCGCAGACCTGCTGGCAGCGTTTTCTGCCCACCGGTCCGCTCGCCTTGCTGCCGCTGCAGGATGGCCGCAGCTCGATCGTGTGGTCGTTGCCGGAAGACGAAGCGCGGCGCGTGCTGGCGCTGGATGACGAGGCGTTCCTCAACGAACTCGGCGTCGCCAGCGATTTCCGGCTTGGACGCATCACCGCCACCACGCCGCGCGCCGCCTTTCCCCTGAAGCTGCAGCTTGCCGAACGCTACCAGGCCGAGCGCTTCGTGCTGCTCGGCGACGCGGCGCACGTGGTGCATCCGCTGGCCGGGCAGGGCGTGAACCTGGGCCTGCGCGACGTGGCGGAACTGCGCGACAGCTTGGCGGCTGCGCGCGATGCGGGACGCGATTTCGCTGCGTCGCAGGTATTGCGCCGCTATGCGCGACGCCGCCGCAGCGCGGATACGCTCGATGCTTACGGCTTCGATGCGCTTGCGCGTGTTTATGCGCTGCAGGGCGCGCCGTGGGTGGCCATGCGTGGCCTTGGCGTGCGCGTGGTCGATCGGCTGCTGCCGTTGAAGCGACGGTTGGCTGCGCACGCAGCGGGATTGTAGGTTGTCCGCCGAAACTGCTGGGTTGCGCTGCGCGAACCCAGCCTACGAATGACTCTTTCCAAAGGAACTCATCTATGCGTTTCATTCGAGCAGTCTGTCTCGCATTACTCGCCAGCCTGAGCTTCGCCGCGCACGCCAAGATGGTGCATCGTCCGGTGGAATGGACCCTGGACGGCACGCATTTCAAGAGCGTGCTGATCTATGACGACGCCACCCACGCCAAGCGGCCTGGCCTGGTGATGGTGCCGAACTGGTTCGGCGTGAACGATGTCGCCATCAAGAAGGCCGAGATGATCGCCGGCAAGGATTACGTGATTCTGCTCACCGATATGTATGGCGAGAACGTGCGGCCGCGGGTCGGTCACGCCGACCAGGCGAAGGCTGCCGTGGCGCCGCTGTATGGCGATCGCGCGCTGATGCGCAAGCGCATCAATGAAGCGCTTGCGCAATTGAAGGCGCAGGCGGCGAATGCGCCGATCGATGCCAGCAAGCTTGCCGCGATCGGCTTCTGCTTCGGCGGTTCGGCCGTGCTCGACCTGGCGCGCAGTGGCGCGGACGTGGCGGCGGTGGTGTCGTTCCATGGCAACCTGGCGACCGACAACCCGGCGCTGGCGAAGAACATCAAGGCGCGCGTGCTGGCGATGAATGGCGCCGACGACAAGGGCACCATGCCCGACGCCGACAAGTTCATGGACGAAATGCGCGCCAGCCCGGCCGACTGGGAATTCCTGGTGCTCGGCAACGCGGTGCATTGCTTCACCGAAATGGAAGAGAATTCGCCGGGCTGTAAATACGATGCGCGCGCGGCGGCACGCAGCTACCGGTTGATGCACGACTGGTTGCGGGCGGCGTTTAGCGGCACACCCTGACGCGTGCCGTCGTAGGTTGGGGTGCAAACCCCAACATCGAATCGCGTGTGGATGGCAGTGTTGGGGTTTGCACCCCAACCTACTAGAACGTGCGCTGCACCGAGTAATCGGCGAGCGACGCTAGCGCATCCCGATAGGAAGACGGCGGCAGCGACGCCAGCGCTTCGTGGGCGGCGCGTGCGTGCCGCATGGCGCATTCGCGGGTGCGCTCGATGGCGCCCGATTCGCGGATCGCGGCAATGATGTGGTCGAGTGAATCCAGGCCGCCGTGCTCGATCGCATGGCGCATTTCGCGCACCTGCTGCACGCTGACGCGCTGCATGGCGTAGATCAGCGGCAGGGTCGGCTTACCTTCGGCCAGGTCATCGCCGATGTTCTTGCCCAGGGTGCGGGCATCGCTGACGTAGTCGAGCAGGTCGTCGGCGATCTGGAACGCATAGCCAAGCTGCATGCCGTAACGGCGCAGCGCCGCGACCTGCGTTTCCGACAGGCCGCCCAGCAGGCCGCCGAGCTGCGTGGCGGCGGCGAACAGCACCGCGGTCTTGCGCTCGATCACGGCGAGATACGCCGCTTCGTCCACATCCGCATTGCCGATGTTGAGCAGCTGCAGCACCTCGCCCTCGGCGATGGTGTTGGTGGTGTCGGCGAGGATGCGCATGATGCGCATGTCGTCCAGTTCCACCATCAGCTGGAACGAGCGCGAATAGAGAAAGTCCCCCACCAGCACGCTGGCCGCGTTGCCCCACAGGGCGTTGGCGGTCTTGCGGCCGCGGCGCAGGTCCGACTCGTCGACCACATCGTCATGCAGCAGGGTGGAGGTGTGGATGAACTCGATCACCGCCGCCAGCTTGATGTGCTTGTCGCCGTTGTAGCCGGCCGCGCGCGCGGCCAGGGCATGCAGCATCGGGCGCAGGCGCTTGCCGCCGCCGGCGATGATGTGGTCGGCGATCTGGTTGATCAGCACCACGTCGGAGGCCAGCCGCTGCCGGACCAGGGCATCGATGCGCTGCATGTCGCCCTCGGCAAGGGCGCGCACCCCGGCAAAATCGCGTGCGGGGTCGATGGTCTGCAGGACGGAGGTGTTCATGCGGCTGGGGCTGGACATAGAACCTCGATTATAGAGGCGGCGACCGCACTACGTGTGATTCTTCCGAAGCCTGGCCGTCAGACGGGCCGATCGGGCACGCTACCATGGCGAAGGCTGTCCGGATGGAGCAACGATGAGCGACCTGGTACTCAACCGCAGGCAGGAGCAACTGGTGGCGCGCGTGCGCGAGCAGGGCTTCGCCACCGTGGAGGATCTGGCCGGGCATTTCGACGTCACCCAGCAGACCATCCGCCGCGACCTGGCGGCGCTATGCGACGCGGGGCTGTTGCGCCGCTATCACGGCGGCGTCAGCCTGCCTTCCAGCGTGGAGAACCTCGCCTACGCCAAGCGCCAGAACCTGTGGCAGGAAGAGAAGCTGCGCATCGCGAGCCTGCTGGCCCAGCACATTCCCGACGACGCCTCGCTGTTCATCAACCTGGGCACCACCAACGAGGACGTGGCGCGCGCGCTGATGAACCACAAAGGCCTGCGCGTGATCACCAACAACCTCAACGTGGCCATCATGCTCAGCGAAAACCCGAGCTTCGAGGTGATCGTGGCCGGCGGCGTGGTGCGCGGACGCGATCATGGCGTCACCGGCCAACCGGCGATCGAGCTGATCCGCCAGTTCAAGGTGGATTTCGGGGTGATCGGCATTTCCGGCATCGACCTGGACGGCACGCTGCTCGATTTCGATCTGCATGAGGTGCGGGTGGCGCAGGCGATCATCGAGCACTCGCGGCAGGTGTTCCTGGCGGCCGACCACAGCAAGGTGGGACGCAATGCTCTGGTTCGCCTTGGCCCGGTTTCCGCGGTGCACGCCTGGTTTACCGACCGCGCGCCGCCGCCCGAACTGGCGGCCGTGCTGGCCGAAGCGGGCACGCAGGTGCATGTCGCCGATGCGGCCTGAGCCTCGCTGCGCTGCAGCGTGCAATCACCGAAAATGTTCGAATACGCTCATACATCGGGTAAATTATGTACTTTTATCCATAGTAAATGTTCGTTGACGCGCTTTTGATGCTTGACTGATCGAAAACGAACATCTGCAAGGCAGGTTGACAGGACAGGCGATGACGGAGCAGTTCGATCTACTGGTGGTCGGCGGCGGCATCAACGGCGCCGGCATCGCGCGGGACGCGGCCGGCCGGGGCCTGTCGGTGTGCCTGTGCGAGCGCGACGACCTCGCCGCGCACACCTCCAGCGCCAGCACCAAGCTCATCCATGGCGGCCTGCGCTACCTGGAGCAATACGAGTTCGCCCTGGTCGGCAAGGCGCTGGCCGAACGCGAAGTGCTGCTGCGCGCCGCGCCGCACATCATCTGGCCGCTGCGCTTCGTGCTGCCGCACCAGTCGCACCTGCGGCCGGCATGGATGATCCGCCTCGGCTTGCTGCTCTACGACCACCTCGGGCGAGGCCGCCGCACCTTGCCCAGATCGCGGCGCGTATCGCTGAAGCGCCACAAGTCGGGCCTGCCGTTGCGCGATGAATTCCATATCGGCTTCGTCTACTCCGACGCCTGGGTGCAGGACGCGCGCCTGGTGGTGCTCAATGCGATGGATGCGATGGAACGCGGCGCGACCATCTACACCCGCACGCGCTGCCTGAGCGCCAGCCGCGATGCGCAAGGCTGGACCGCGCAGCTGGAATCGGCGCATGGCGAACGCTCGACCATCCGCGCCAAGGCGCTGGTCAACGCGACCGGGCCGTGGGCGGTGGATTTTCTCGACAACGTCGCCAGGGTCGGCCATGACCACGCGCTGCGCCTGGTCAAGGGCAGCCATATCGTGGTGCCGCGTTTGTTCGAGCATCCCTACGCCTACATCTTCCAGCAGCCCGATCGCCGCATCGTGTTTGCGATCCCCTACGAGCACGACTTCACCCTGATCGGCACCACCGACCTGGACTATCGCGACGACCCTTCCGCGCCGCGCATCAGCGAAGACGAAACACGCTACCTGTGCGACGCGGTAAACCGCTATTTCAAGCGCAGCATCATGCCGACCGATGTGGTGTGGAGCTACAGCGGCGTGCGCCCGTTGTTGGATGACGAAGCCGGTAGCGCATCGGAAGTCACGCGCGATTACCTTCTCGAACTGGATCAACAAGGCGCGCCGCTGCTCAACGTGTTCGGCGGCAAGCTCACCACCTATCGCAAGCTGGCGGAGGAGGCGATGGATCGTCTCGCGCATGTCTTTCCGCAGGCGTCGGAAGCATGGACGGCCGAAGGCCATCCGCTGCCCGGCGGCGAACGGCAGGACGTGAACACGCTGCAGCGCGAACTGCAATCGGCGCATCCGTGGCTGCCCGAAACGATGGCCTGGCGCCTGGTGCACAGCTACGGCAGCCGCACCATGCGCATACTCGGGCAGGCGCGTTCGCTGCAGGATCTTGGCGAACATTTCGGCGCCGATCTGTATCAGGCCGAAGTGGATTACCTGCGCGCGCTGGAATGGGCGGTGGACGCCACCGACGTGCTCTGGCGCCGCAGCAAGCTGGGTTTGCGCCTGACACTCGAACAGATGCAACGCTTGACGGCGTATCTTGCCGACGCGCCACCGCGTCGCGCTTCGTTTGCTTGAACCGTTCCGTCCTGAGAGAGCAGGGCGGAGCCACCTTCATCATCACCCGTGGGAGAGAGCCGTGCCGTACCACGTAATCCACCTGTCCGCCGCCACGACCATGCCGGAGACGCAAGCATGAGCCGGCAAAGCATCGGCGAGCTGATTTCCGAAGCGCTCGCCACCTTCATCATCATCGGCCTCGGCGATTCGGTCGCCTGCATGTACGTACTCTACGATCCCAGCCCCTACGCCAACGCGTACTGGGGCGTGTGCATCGCGTGGGGCCTGGCGGTCACCATCGCCATCTACGTCACCGGTTCGGTTTCCGGCACGCATGCGAACCCGGCGGTGACGCTCGCGCTCGCGCTGTTCCGCGGCTTTCCCTGGAAGAAAGTGATTCCCTACAGCATCGCGCAAGTGATCGGCGCCTTTCTGGGCGCGGCCATCGTGTACGTGCTGTTCCAGCCGGTGATCGATCACTACAACACCACGCATCAGCTCACGCGTGAGGCGGGCGGTGCGGCGGGCGTGTTCTTTACGCATCCGGGTCTGGCGATCACGCCGATGCACGCGCTGCTCGACCAGATCATCCTCACCGCCTTCCTGCTGTTCGGCATCTTCGCCATCACCGAGCAATACAACGAGCTGGCGCCGGGCGCGAATTCCGGTGCGCTGATCATCGGCTTACTGGTGGCCACCATCGGCGCGTCGATGGGTTATCTGGAAGCCTGGGCGATCAACCCGGCGCGCGATTTCGGCCCGCGCCTGTTCGCCTACTTCGCCGGCTGGGGCTCATCCGCGTTGCCGTCGCCGGACAACTATTGGTGGATACCCATCGTCGGTCCGCTGATCGGCGGCATAGTCGGCGGCGCGGCCTATCAGTGGCTGGTGTATCCGTTCCTGCCCGCGCGCCTGCGCGCCCTGCAAACGCCACAGGCGGCCAGCGGCCGCGACGCCGTGGTGGCCGACTCAACCCGTTGAAGGAGCCTTGCATGGACAAGTCATACATCCTGGCCATCGACCAGGGCACGACCAGCTCCCGTGCGATCCTGTTCGATCGCGCCGGCAGCATCGTTGGCATCGCACAGCGCGAATTCGGGCAGATCTTTCCGCAACCGGGCTGGGTGGAACACAACCCGCGCGAAATCATGACCAGCGTGCTCACCACCATCACCGAGGTGATGAACAACGCGCAGGTGGATGCGCGCGCGATCGCCGGCATCGGCATCACCAACCAGCGCGAAACCGCGGTGGTGTGGGACAAGGCCACCGGCCAGCCGATCTACAACGCCATCGTGTGGCAATCGCGGCAGACGCGCGAAATCTGCGATCAATTGATCGCCGCCGGTCACAACGACATGGTGCGCGCCAAGACCGGTCTGCTGATCGATGCGTATTTTTCCGGCACCAAGGTCAAATGGATTCTCGATCGCATCGACGGCGCACGCGAACGCGCCAAACGCGGCGAACTGCTGTTCGGCACCATCGACAGCTGGCTGATCTGGAACCTCACCGGCGGCAAGGTGCACGTCACCGATTACACCAATGCATCGCGCACCCTGATGTACAACATTCACGAGCGGCGCTGGGACGATGATCTTCTGAAGATGCTGGACGTGCCGCGCGAAATGCTGCCCGAGGTGCGCTCCTGCAGCGAAATCTACGGCAACACGCTGGGCCAGCATTTCTTCGGTCATGAAGTGCCGATCGCCGGAGTCGCGGGCGACCAGCAGGCGGCGCTGTTCGGCCAGGCGTGCTTCGAACCGGGCATGGCGAAAAATACCTACGGCACCGGCTGCTTCATGCTGATGAACACCGGCGACAAAGCCGTCGCGT
>CBJMMB010000103.1:0-13469 GCA_966430775.1 uncultured Dyella sp.
GGGGGTATCGCACACCGCGCTACGAACGTTTCGGCTGGGCCGCGGCGCGCATCGACGATGTGCTGAATTTTCTGCCGGCGCGCCTTACGGCGTTCACTTATGCGTTGTGTGGCCATTTCGAAAGCGCAGTGCGCTGCTGGCATGCGCAGGCGCCGCAATGGGACAGCCCGAACGCGGGGCCGGTAATGGCTGCCGGCGCGGGCGCGCTGCGTGTGAAGCTGGGCGGTGCCGCGCCTTACCATGGCGTGTGGGAAGCACGGCCTGAACTGGGCGAAGGCGATTCGCCGGATGCTAATTCCATCGATCGGGCGTTGGATCTATTGCAGCGTGGCGTCGTTATCTGGATCGCGGTGGCTTTGCTGCTGGGCTTGGCGATGCAGGGAGGCGCGCATGCTTGAGCATGGGGGTCGCCTGCGGCGTGCAGCGCATGAATACGGCATTGCGCTGGAACACTGGCTGGATCTTTCCACCGGCATCAGCCCGTTTGGTTGGCCGGTGCCGGATATCCCTGCGTCGGCATGGCGACGTCTGCCCGAAGAAGATGATGGGCTGATCGAGGCGGCGTGCGCTTATTACGAAGCGCTCAGCATCCTGCCGGTGGCCGGTTCGCAAGCCGCTATCCAGGCGTTGCCTGCGCTTCGCCCGCCATCGCGCGTGGGCGTGATGGCGCCCGGCTACGCGGAGCATGCGCATGCGTGGAAACGCACAGGTCACCAGGTAACGAGCCAGGCGGCCGATGCCTTGCTTGCCGATCTTTCAGCCTGGGATGTGCTGGTGCTGATCCATCCCAACAATCCCGGCGGCGAACGATTCGATCCGGACGCGCTACTGCGTGCGCACGCCGAACTCGCCGGGCGTGGCGGTTGGCTGGTGGTGGATGAAGCATTCATGGATGTCACACCGGAGCACAGCCTATGCCGGTATGCCGATCGCGAAGGCCTGATCGTGCTGCGCTCGGTCGGCAAGTTTTTCGGGCTGGCTGGCGCGCGCGCCGGCTTCGTCTGCGCATCGTCCGATCTCTTGCATGCCTTGCGCGAACAGCTTGGTCCGTGGACCTTGAGCGGACCGTCGCGTCATGTGCTGCAACACGCGCTGACCGATCGCGCGTGGCAGGCGCAGGCCCGCACGCGTCTGTTGCAGACCAGTGCGCGCTTGGCGGCGCTGCTTTCCGCGCACGGCTGGCAGCCCACGGCGGGCTGCGGATTGTTCCAATGGTGCCGACGCGAGGATGCGCTGCACGCTCATCGGGCGCTGGCGCAGCGGGGTATTCTTACGCGCCTGTTCGAAACGCCAGCGAGTCTGCGCTTCGGCTTGCCGCCGGACGATGCGGCCTTCGCGCGTCTGGATCAGGCCTTGCGCGAGATCGCGTCATGAGTGCGCGCGTGCTGATGGTGCAAGGCTGCACCTCCGATGCCGGCAAGAGCACGCTGGTGACGGCGCTGTGCCGATGGGCCTATCGACGCGGCCTGCACGTGGCGCCGTTCAAGCCGCAGAACATGGCGTTGAATTCCGCCGTGACCGTGGACGGCGGCGAGATCGGCCGGGCGCAGGCGGTGCAGGCGCAAGCGTGCGGGTTGGAGCCGCAGATCGATTTCAATCCGATCCTGCTCAAGCCCAATAGCGATGTGGGTGCGCAGGTGATCGTGCACGGCCATCCGGTCGCCAATATGGATGCACGTGATTACCACGACTACAAGCGGCGTGCGTTCGACGCCGTGATGGCCTCGCATCGGCGCCTGGTGGATCGCTACGACGCGGTCATCGTCGAAGGCGCAGGCAGCCCGGCCGAAATCAATCTGCGCGATCGCGATATCGCCAACATGGGTTATGCCGAAGCGGTGGATTGCCCGGTGATCCTGGTGGCGGATATCGACCGCGGCGGCGTGTTTGCGCATCTGGTCGGCACGTTGGCATTGCTGTCGCCAAGCGAACGCGCGCGTGTCGCTGGGTTCGTAATCAATCGCTTTCGTGGCGATATCGCATTGCTGCAATCGGGGCTGGATTGGCTGGAACGCGAAACCGGCAAGCCGGTGCTGGGCGTGTTGCCTTATCTGTACGGCCTGCATCTGGAAGCCGAGGATGCGCTGCCGCGCGAGCGCGCAGAAGCTTCACGCGCAGCGTTGCGCGTGGCGGTGCCGGCCTTGCCACGGATCAGCAATCACACCGATTTCGATGCGCTGCGTTCGCATCCCGATGTCGATCTGCATATCGTCGGGCCTGGCGAACCGCCACCGGCTTGCGACCTGATCATCCTGCCCGGTTCCAAATCCACCCGGGCGGATCTTGCGTGGTTGCGCGAGCAAGGTTGGGACCGCGCGATCGAACGGCACCTGCGCTACGGTGGAAAAGTCCTCGGTATCTGCGGTGGTTTACAGATGCTTGGACGCGCTGTGCATGATCCGCGAGGTATCGAAGGCGCGCCAGGCTCCAGCGAAGGCCTGGGCTGGCTGGATATGGAAACCACGCTCGAACCGCAGAAGCAGCTGCACCGCGCGACAGGCCGCCTGGCGTTTGCCGACGCCAGCGTGCATGGGTATGAAATCCATTGCGGTATCAGTCGCGGCCCGGCGCTGGAGAATGCATTCGCCCGGCTGGACGATGGACGCAGCGATGGCGCCATCTCGATGGATGGCCAGGTGATGGGCAGCTATCTGCATGGCTTGTTCGATGATCCACAGGCGCTAGCCGCGTTGTTGCGATGGGCCGGATTGATGGGCGCGGTGGAGGTGGACGTGCGTGCCTTGCGCGAAAGCTGCATCGAGCGATTGGCCGATAGCGTCGAGCGGCATCTCGATACGGCGTGGCTGAGACAATGCTTGTTCGCAGAGGAGGAAAAGCGATGCGCACCTTGATCCTCGGCGGCGCCCGCTCCGGCAAGAGCGCACTGGCCGAACGGCTCGCCAGCGACAGCGGTCGCGAGGTCGTCTACGTCGCCACCGCACAGGCCGGCGATGCGGAAATGGCCGCGCGCATCGCACACCACCGTGCGCGCCGCCCGCAACAGTGGTTATGCGTGGAAGAACCGCTGCATCTCGCCGACGTGCTGCGCGAACACGCACGCGACGATCGCTGCATCCTGGTCGATTGCCTTACGCTATGGCTCAGCAATCTGCTTGGCGATGCCGACATGCAGGGTTTCGAGCGTGAGCGTGATCGATTGTTGAAGGTGCTGCCGGATCTTCCCGGTAACGTACTGCTGGTCAGCAACGAAGTCGGGCTTGGCATCGTGCCGATGGGCGAGTTGACGCGTCGCTTCGTGGATGAAGCCGGGCGTTTGCATCAAGCTATCGCGGCACTCAGCGAGCGCGTCGTATTGGTCGCGGCTGGTTTACCTCTTGTCCTCAAAGGAACACTCCCATGAGTCTGGACTGGCTTTCCGTACCTTGCGCGCAGCCGGATGCCGAGCAGGCCGAATCGGCGCGCGCGCATCAATTGCAATTGACCAAGCCGCCGGGTTCGCTCGGCACCTTGGAAGCGGTGGCGATCCAGCTCGCTTCCTTGCAGCGCACGCCGCAGCCTTCAGTGGATCGCGTGTGGATCAGCGTGTTCGCCGCCGATCATGGCGTGGCGGAGGAGGGCGTATCGGCCTTTCCGCAAGTCGTCACCGGCGAAATGGTGCGCAACTTCGCCACCGGCGGTGCGGCGATCAGCGTGCTGGCGCGCAGTCTGGATGCGAAGCTGGATGTGGTGAACCTGGGTACGGTGAACGATCCGGGTGATATCCCTGGCGTGCGCCGTGCGATCATCGCGCCGTCCACCGCCAACTTCTGCCGTGGCCCGGCGATGACCGAGGCGCAGCTTGATGCGGCGCTCACGGTCGGTGCGGAAAGCGTGCGCGCTGCGCTCAAGTCGGAAGCACAGCTGTTTATCGGCGGCGAAATGGGCATCGCCAATACCACCGCCGCCGCGGCGCTGGCGAGCGTCCTGCTCGACGAGCCGCCATCGAGTCTTGCCGGTGCCGGTACCGGGCTCAACGCCGCTGGCATCCAGCACAAGGTGAGCGTGCTGGAGCGCGCTCTGGCGCAGCACGTCACGGCCAAAACGGCGTTGGAGCAACTGCGTTGTCTGGGCGGCTTCGAACTCGCCGCGTTGGTCGGTGCGTATATCGCGGCGGCGCAGGCAGGTTTGCCGGTGCTGGTCGATGGCTTCATTTCGACTGCCGCGGCGCTGGCGGCGGTATCGATCCAGCCGGACGTACGTCCGTGGCTGCTGTTCTCGCATCGCTCGAAGGAACACGGCCACGCACGCCTGCTGATGGCGTTGAACGCCGAACCACTGGTCGATCTGGGGTTGCGCCTGGGTGAGGCCAGCGGCGCCGCCACCGTGGTGCCTTTGTTGCGCCTGGCCTGCGCCTTGCACTGCGGCATGGCGACGTTCGAACAAGCGGGCGTATCCACGGCATGAACATCGAACTATTGCGTCATGGCGACACCGGGCAGCGCAGCTATCGCGGGCAGCTCGACGATGCGTTGAGCGAACTGGGCTGGTCGCAACTGCGTGCGGCGGTGGAAGGGCGCACCTGGGACGCCATCGTGTCGTCGTCGCTGCAACGCTGCGCCGCATTTGCGCGCGAGTTGTCGCAAGCGCGCGGCGTGCCGCTGCGCATCGATGCGCGGCTGGCCGAATACCACTTCGGCGCATGGCAGGGCGTGCCGATCGAGCGCATCGCCGAAGAGCAGGGCGATGCGCTGGCGCGCTTCTGGGCCGATCCGGTGAATCATCCGCCGCCGGGCGCCGAAACCTTCGAAGCGTTCCGCGATCGTTTGTGCGCGGCGCTCGATGACGTCGCCGCGCAGGCGGCAGGGCGGCGCGTATTGGTGGTCACGCATGGCGGCGCGATTCGGCTGCTGCGTTGCCGGGCGGAACAGCGCAGTTATGGCGACATGGCCGGCATTGAGGTGCCGCACGCATCGTTGCATCCCTTGCCGTGGCCGGCGGCGGCCGTCAGCGCGTGATGCGCGCGCTGCTGGTCGCCATTGGTTTTCTTACGCGCCTGCCGGTGCCGGGCTACACGTACGACGATGCGCGCGCCAAGGCGGCGTCGCTGGCATGGTATCCGCTGGTCGGTGCGCTGATCGGCCTGCTGCTTGGCGTGCTGGGGTGGGCGTTGCGTGACACCTCGGCATTGCTGTCCGCCGGTCTGCTGGTGACGGCGTGGGTAGCCGTCACCGGCGCCCTGCATCTGGATGGACTGGCCGACAGTGCCGACGCCTGGATCGGCGGCATGGGCGATCGCGAAAAAACGCTGGCGATCATGAAGGATCCACGCAGCGGCCCCGCCGGCGTGGTGGCGCTGGTGCTGTTGCTGTTGCTGAAGTTCTCCGCGCTGACCAGCCTGGGGCCTGCGCCGTGGGCGGCTTTGTTGCTGGCGCCCTTGTTGTCGCGCGCCAGTCTCGCGGCCCTGTTTCTCACCACGCCCTATGTGCGCAGCGGCGGATTGGGTACGGCGCTGGTGGATGCGCCGCGCCAGGCGTGCATGATCGCCGTGCTGGTCAGCGCGGCGGCGTGCCTGGCGTTCGGCGGGCGAGGGTTGCTGGCGCTGGTGCTGGCGGCAGCGGTGTTCGGCCTGTGGCGGCGCGCCTGCATGACCCGTCTGGGCGGCTGCACCGGCGATACGGCCGGGGCGCTGGCCGAAATGGTGGAGGTGGCGGTGCTGGTAGGTTTGGCTTTACGCTGAGCCGTTGAAATCAGCCTTTTCATCCCGATAATCACCCGCGGCCATCCGATGGAGTCTGCGGAGCCTTTCTCTATGCCTATCTACGAATTCCAATGCAACGCCTGCGGCCATCGTTTCGACCGCCTGCAGAAAATCGCCGATCCCGATCCGTCCAGCTGTCCGCAGTGCAATGCCGCGCAGGTGCAGCGGCAGATCAGCGCGCCGCAATTCCGCCTGGCGGGCGGCGGCTGGTATGAAACCGACTTCAAGAAGGACGGCGATAAGAAGCGCAACATTGCCGGCGATGGCACTGCCAGCGCACCGGCGGAAAAGAGCGCCGGCCCATCGCCCGCACCGGCGCCAGCCCCTGCGCCGGCATCGACCACCGGATAAGGCCGCGTAGGTTGGGGTGCAAACCCCAACTTTCGATACACATGGCGATGTTGGGGTTTGCACCCCAACCGTGCCGCACGGCGCAATGGCGTGGGGAATGCTAAGATTCCGAGCCTTTTCCACGCCAAATTCGCCGCCCCGGCGGCCCGGAGCATCAAGCGCATGCGCACGCATTACTGCGGCCTCATCAACGAGTCGCTGATCGGCCAGACCGTCACGCTGTGTGGCTGGGTCAACACCCTTCGCCTGCAGAGCCACGTCGCCTTCGTCGATCTGCGCGACCACGAGGGCATCGCCCAGGTGGTGATCGAGCGCGAGAATGCCGATGCTTTCGCCGTGGCCGGCGAGCTGGGTTACGAGTACTGCGTGCGCGTCACCGGCAGCCTGCGCAAGCGCCTGTCGGCCAACGACAAGCTCAAGACCGGTACGGTGGAGCTGCTGGCGGAGAAGGTGGAAATTCTCAACGCCGCGAAGGATCTGCCGTTCGCGCTGCACGAGAACCCCAACGAGGACATGCGGATGACCTACCGCTACCTCGACCTGCGCCGCCCCGAGATGCAGACCATGATGCGCACCCGCATCAAGCTGGTGCAGGCGCTGCGCCGCTATCTGGATGCGCGCGGTTTCCAGGACATGGAAACGCCGATCCTCACCAAGGCCACGCCCGAGGGCGCGCGCGATTACCTGGTGCCCAGCCGCGTGCATGCCGGCCAGTTCTACGCGCTGCCGCAATCGCCGCAGTTGTTCAAGCAGATCCTGATGATGGCCGGTTTCGACCGCTACTATCAGATCGCCCGCTGCTTCCGCGACGAAGACCTGCGCGCCGACCGCCAGCCGGAATTCACCCAGCTCGACATGGAATTCGCTTTCGTCGAAGAGCAGGACGTGCAGGATTTCGTCGAGGCGATGATTCGCCACGTGTTCAAGGAAGTGGTCGGCGTGGAACTGGCCGCCTCGTTCCCGCGCATGACCTGGGACGAAGCCATGCGCCGCTACGGTTCGGACAAGCCGGATCTGCGCATCACGCTGGAACTGGTCGACGTGGCTGACGCGCTCAAGCACGTCGAATTCAAGGTGTTCGCCGAACCGGCCAACGATACGGCAGGCCGCGTCGCCGCGCTGCGCCTGCCGGGCGGCGCCACGCTGAGCCGCAAGGAGATCGACCAACTCACCGAATACGTCGCCAAGTACGGCGCGAAAGGTCTGGCCTGGATCAAGGTGGAAGACCTCGCCAAGGGTCGCGAAGGCGTGAATTCGCCGGTGGCGAAGTTCCTCGACGATGGCGCGCTGGATGCCGTGCTTAAGGCCACTGGTGCGCAATCCGGCGACATGGTCTTTATCGGCGCCGGCAAGTGGAAAACGGTCACCGATTTCATGGGCGCGCTGCGCCTGAAGGCTGCCAAGGACCGCGGCCTGGTGGAAAACAGCTGGAAACCGCTGTGGGTCACCGACTTCCCGATGTTCGAATACGACGAGGAAGAACAGCGCTTCGTCGCCCTGCATCACCCGTTCACCGCGCCCAAGGTGGACGACATCGCCGAGCTGCGCGCCAACGCCGCCAACGCGGTGAGCCGCGGCTACGACATGGTGCTCAACGGCAACGAGATCGGCGGCGGCTCGATCCGTATCCATCGTCCGGACATGCAGAGCGCGGTGTTCGATCTGCTCGGCATCGGTGCGGAAGAGGCCGAGATGAAGTTCGGCTTCCTGCTCAAGGCGCTGAAGTTCGGCGCGCCGCCGCACGGCGGTATAGCCTTCGGCATCGATCGCGTGGCCGCGCTGATGGCGGGCACCGAATCGATCCGCGACGTGATCGCCTTCCCCAAGACCACCAGCGCGCAGGATCTGATGACCGATGCGCCGTCGATCGTGAGCGAGGCGCAGTTGAAAGAGCTGCATGTAGCGGTGGCCGTCACGGAAACCACGAAAGGCTGATCAGAACATGCCATGCAGTACATCCGGCATGGCATGCTGGCCGCAGTTTCGTAGCTTCTTGATTTCATGATCGAACACGTCATCCTCCTGCACGGTCTATGGATGCGCGGCTTCGCGCTGGGCATGCTGCATCGCCGCCTGATGGAAGAGGGCTTTCGCGTCCATCGCTTCGACTACATGAGCGTGGCGGCGAAGCAGGAGCATGTGCTGGCGCGGTTGCACGCGAGCATGCTCGATTACGCGCCCGGCCCGGTGCACCTGGTCGGGCATAGCCTGGGTGGCCTGCTGGCCTTGCGTGCCTGCCTGGCCGCGGACGATCTGCCGTCCGGCCGTATCGTCTGCCTCGGTTCGCCCTTGAAGGGCAGCGCCGCCGCGCGCGCCTTCGCCCGCTTGTGGAGCGGCGGTGAAGTGTTGCTGGGGCACAACCGCGAACTGCTGGAACTGGGGCTGGAGGCCTGGAAAGGTCCGCGCGAAGTCGGCGTGATCGCCGGCTGCATGCCGATCGGCCTGGGCGCCATGCTCAGCCCGATCACCGGCGAGCACGACGGCACCGTCGCGGTGGAGGAAACCATTGTGCCGGGCCTGGCCGGCCATTGCGTGGTGGAAACCAGCCACACCGGGCTGCTGTTTTCGGCCGAAGTGGCGCGGTTGACGGCCAGTTTTTTGCGCGAAGGGCGATTTGACTCCCTCTCCCCTTCGGGGAGAGGGCTGGGGTGAGGGGCCATTCTTGCGAGACGTTCGCTAAGAAATCCGCTAAAGAAAGCGAGTTCCAAGCAAGCCTGGCCCCTCATCCGACCCTTCGGGCCACCTTCTCCCCTCAGGGGAGAAGGAAGATCGGCAGGAAGTGCGATGGCGCAATGCAGTAAAATCCCCCGCTTTCCACTTTCAGACCCAAGCCAGGTATCCCCATGGGTAGAGGCCCGTCCATCGAAGGTCGCAAGAACGCCGAAGACGCCAAGCGCGCCAAGGTGTTCACCAAGCTGATCCGCGAAATCACCGTTGCCACGCGAGCCGGCGTGCCCGACCCCGCGCTCAACCCACGCCTGCGCACGGCGGTGGACAAGGCGCTGACCGCCAACATGTCCAAGGACACCATCGAGCGCGCGATCAAGCGCGGCTCCGGCGCCGACGGCGGCGCCAAGATGGAAGAGCTGCGCTACGAAGGCTACGGTCCGGGCGGCATCGCGCTGATCATCGAATGCTTCACCGACAACCCCACCCGCACCGTCGCCGACGTGCGCCACGCGCTCACCAAGCATGGCGGCAACCTGGGTACGAGCGGTTCGGTGTCGTTCCAGTTCACGCGCTGCGGCGAGCTGGTGTTTCCCACCGGCGGCGATGAAGCGAAGGAAGAAAAAATCCTGGAGGCCGCGCTCGACGCCGGCGCCGACGACGTGGTCAACGAGCACGGCGAGAGCACGGTGATCTGCGCGCCGGAAAACTTCGAAGCGGTGCAGCAGAAGCTGCTCGAAGCGGGCCTGGACGCCCAGCATGCCGGCGTGGTGATGCGTCCGAACAATCGCACCGCGGTATCCGGCGAGGTGCTGGAAACGCTGACCGACCTGCTCGAAAAACTCGATGGCCTCGACGACGTCAGCGAGGTCTATCACAACGCGCTGCTGCCGGCCGAGTAATCGGCGTTTCAATGATCCGCATCATCGGCATCGACCCAGGCAGCCAGCGCACCGGCATCGGCATCGTGGATGTCGATGCGGCGGGCAAGCTGTCGCATGTGTTCCATGCCGCGCTGGTGGTGGCCGGCGAAGAGGATTTCACGCGCCGGCTCAAGCGCATCTTCGAAGGCGTGGACGAAATCATCACCGCGCATCGCCCGGTCGAATGCGGCATCGAGCGCGTGTTCATGGCGCGCAATCCCGATTCCGCACTCAAGCTAGGGCAGGCACGCGGTGCAGCGATTTGTGCCGTCGTCAATCGCGGCATCGCGGTGCACGAATACGCCGCCACCGAAGTGAAGAAGGCGGTGGTCGGCGGCGGCCGCAGCGACAAGACCCAGGTGCAGCACATGATCGGTGTATTGCTGGGACTGAAGGGCCCGATCCAGGCGGACGCGGCCGACGCGCTGGCGATTGCCGTCGCACACGCGCATACCCGTTCCAGTCTTGAACGCGTGGGCATTCCGCGCACGGCATGGAGGCGTCGCCGATGATCGGCCGACTCAGAGGCATCCTCATTTCCAAACAGCCGCCGTGGCTGCTGGTGGAAGTGGGCGGCGTGGGCTACGAACTGGAAGCGCCCATGTCCACCATCTACGACCTGCCGCAGACCGGCAAGGAAGTGACGCTGCTCACCCATTACGCGGTGAAGGAAGACAGCGTGGCGCTGTACGGTTTTCTGCACGAATCGGAGCGCGCGTCGTTCCGCAACCTGCTGAAAGTCAGCGGCATCGGCGCGAAGACGGCGCTGGCGGTGCTGTCGGGCGTGTCCACCCAGGATTTCGCACGGCTGGTGCAGGCCGGCGACGTGGTGGCGCTCACCAAGATTCCCGGCATCGGCAAGAAGACGGCCGAACGCATCGTGGTGGAACTGCGCGACCGCGTGGATGGCCTGGGCGCCAGCATGCCCGGCCTGTCCGCCGCGCCAGGCGCGCCCGCCGATCCGGCGGCCGAGGCGACCGTGGCCTTGCAGCAGCTCGGCTACAAGCCGGCGGAAGTGAGTCGGTTGGTGCAGAAGGTCGCCGAAGCCGGCGACAGCGCCGAAACCATCATTCGCAAGGCGCTGCGCGCCGCATTAGGGAGTTGAACCGTGGGCCACAACATCCATCACGGTATGACTGAGGCCGATAGCAAGAAGCGTCTCGCCGCACTGTCGCTGGGCGCCATCGGCGTGGTCTATGGCGACATCGGCACCAGCCCGCTGTACACCCTGCAGACCGCGCTCAGCCACGACGGCATGCATCCTTCGCCGGAAAGCATCTACGGCGTGCTGTCGCTGATCTTCTGGGCGCTGATCATCGTGGTGTCGCTGAAGTACGTGCTGTTCATCATGCGCGCCGACAACAAGGGCGAGGGCGGCATCATGGCGCTGATGGCGCTGGCGCTGCGCGGCGTGGGCGGGCAGCCCAAATTGCGCTGGCTGCTGGCCATCGTCGGCATCTTCGGTGCGTCGCTGTTCTATGGCGATGGCGTGATCACGCCGGCCATTTCGGTGCTGTCCGCGGTGGAAGGCGTGAAAGTGGCCGCGCCCGGACTGGCGCACTGGGTGGTGCCGGTCACGGCGGTGATTTTGTTCTTCCTGTTCGCCTTGCAGCGTCACGGCACCGAACGCGTGGGTCGCTTGTTCGGCCCGGTGATGGTGGTCTGGTTCATCGTGATCGGCTTGCTGGGCGTGCACATGATCCTTACCGAACCGCACGTGCTGTACGCGCTCAATCCGTATTACGGCGTGCGTTTCTTCATCTCGCATGGCCTGCAGGCGTACATCGCGCTGGGCAGCGTGGTGCTGGCGGTGACCGGTACCGAGGCGCTGTACGCGGACATGGGGCATTTCGGCAAGCGGCCGATCCGCATGGCCTGGTTCAACTTCGTGCTGCCGGCGCTGGTGCTCAATTATTTCGGGCAGGGCGCGTTGCTGCTCAAGCATCCCGAAGCGATCGACAACCCGTTCTTCAAGGCGGTGCCGTCGATGCTGCTGTACCCGATGATCGCGCTGGCCACGGTGGCCACGGTGATCGCTTCACAGGCGGTGATCTCCGGCGCGTTTTCGATGACGCGCGAGGCGATGTCGCTGGGTTACTCCATGCGCATGCCGGTGGTGCATACCTCACGCGAGATGTCCGGGCAGATCTTCGTGCCGTGGATCAATGCCTTCCTGCTGGTGATGGTGCTGCTGGCGGTGTTCGGCTTCCGCAGTTCGGAGAACCTGAGCGCGGCCTACGGCATCGCCGTGACCGGCACCATGGCCATCACCACCGTGCTGGCGCTGTTCGTGGCGCGCCATCAATGGGGCTGGCGCGTGCCGACCTTGCTGGTGGTGGGCGCGGTGCTGTTGACCATCGACATTTCCTTCTTCACCGCCAACCTGATCAAGGTGGAATACGGCGGCTGGTTCCCGCTGGTGCTGGGCCTGGCCGTGTTCATCGTGATGACCACTTGGCGCCGCGGGCGTGAATTGGTGGTGCGCGAGATCAAGCAGGGCGGCCTGGCGCTGTCGCCCTTCATCGACAACATCACCGAGCACCCGCCGCTGCGCGTGCCCGGCACCGCGGTATTCCTGACCGCCAACCAGAACGCCGTGCCGCATGCGCTGCTGCACAACCTCAAGCACAACAAGGTGCTGCACGAGCGCAACGTGATGCTGACGGTGGACGTGCTGGAAACGCCGTTCGCCGATCGCGAGGAACGCATCCACCTCACGCCGCTGGGCAGCGATTTCTACGGCCTGGAAGTGCGTTTCGGCTTTGCCGAGGATCCGAACATCCCGCTCGCCCTGTCCAAATGCGCCAAGGCCGGCCTGCCGTTCGACCTGATGGACACCACCTTTTTCCTGTCGCGCGAGAACATCGTCGCCGACAAGCGCCGCCCCGGCATGGCGCTATGGCGCGACCGCCTGTTCGCCTTCATGTCGCGCAACGCGCTGCCGGCCACGGCGTTTTTCCAGATTCCGGGTAATCGCTTGATCGAGCTTGGAACGCAGGTGGAGATTTGAGGAAGCAACCTACGCCTTGCTGCACTCCTTTTCGCCCGCTACTGGCTCCATAATCGCCGAATGTCCGAACACCGCATCATCACCGCTGCCGCCCAGCTCGACGACGAGGCGCTGGAGGCGTCGATTCGCCCGAAGCGGCTCAACGAGTACCTCGGCCAGCAGGCGGTGCGCGAGCAGCTGTCGATCTATATCGAGGCGGCGAAGAAACGCGGCGGTGCGCTCGACCACGTACTGATCTTCGGCCCGCCAGGCCTGGGCAAGACCACACTGAGCCACGTGATCGCCAACGAGCTGGGCGTGAACATCCGCTCCACCTCCGGCCCGGTGCTGGAGCGCGCGGGTGACCTGGCCGCACTGCTTACCAATCTCGAAAAGAACGACGTGCTGTTCGTCGACGAGATCCATCGTCTTTCGCCAGTGGTGGAGGAAGTGCTCTATCCGGCGATGGAGGATTTCCAGATCGACATCATGATCGGCGAAGGCCCGGCCGCCCGTTCGATCAAGCTGGATTTGCCGCCGTTCACGCTGATCGGCGCGACCACGCGCGCGGGTCTGTTGACGGCGCCTTTGCGCGATCGCTTCGGCATCGTGCAGCGGCTGGAGTTCTATTCGCCGGACGAGCTCACCGCGATCGTGCGCCGCTCGGCGCGCATCCTGGGCATCGGTTGCGAACTGGATGGCGCGCAGGAAATCGCGCGCCGCTCGCGCGGCACGCCGCGTATCGCCAACCGCCTGTTGCGCCGGGTGCGCGATTACGCCGAGGTACGCGCCAACGGGCATATCACGCGGGAAGCGGCGAATGCGGCGATGGACATGCTCA
>CBJMMB010000104.1:0-13061 GCA_966430775.1 uncultured Dyella sp.
CAATCCGTCCAGCGTGTGGCGGGTGACCAGCTGATCGAGCTGCTGCGTATCGACGTGATGCGCCTCGAACCAGAATTCCAGTTCCGCCTGATAGTGCGTGCGATCGGCCAACTGCGCCAGCGCCAGTGTGCCGCCGTCGGGCAATGCTAGCGGTGTTTGCAATAGCGCGGGCAACCACTGGCTGAGCGGCGCGATCCATGCCTGCCATCCGCGTCGCTGGCAGCGGCGTGCGATCTGCTGCTCGAGCGCTGCAGTATCGCTGGCGACCGCAGCGAAGCCGATTTCGGCGATCCATTCCAATAGGTCATGCAAGAACGTGCCGGCCTCGGCGCCGCGCGGAAACGCATGCATGCCGTAGTCGATGGCGGGCGCCGTCCATTCGGTCGATTCGCGCACGACTTCCGCCAGGATATCTTGCGTCGCCGTTTCCGGTGCGGTGTGGCGCGCCGCGTCGCCATCGCCATGCGCAAGCGCGCTGTAGCTGGCGATCCACCATGCTTCGGGTGGCGCCAGCGTGTAACGGCGCGCCTGTCGTTCGCCACGCAATGATTGCCGTGGCCGATAGATGTGCATGCTGGCTGGTTCCATCGCCACATGCAGCGTGATGTCGCTGCAGTCATCGCGCAGCGCTTCGATGCGCGGCAGAAGATCGTCCGGTTCGATCACGGCGCCACCGCCCAGCACATAACCGAATGCGGAACGATGCAAACCCGCATTGCGACTCTGTCCATCGGCAACGCACGCCACGCCCAGCCAGCACGCGTGTTCGGCACGGGTCAAGGCGACGTAGAGCAGGCGCAAATCTTCCTGCAGGCGTTCGCGCACCATGCGGGCCCTGGCGTCGTCATCCGGTTGCAGATCGATCCATGCCTGGCCGCGATCGTCATGCCACGGCTGCAAGCTGCCGCGCGGCGCATCCTGGAAACGGCTGACGAATGGCAGCATCACCACCGGGTATTGCAGGCCTTTGGACTTGTGCACGGTGATGACTTTCACCAGGTCGGCTTCGGTTTCCAGCCGCACGACATGCTCTTCGACCGTTTCCGCTTCGCCTTCACCGGCGCGCGTGATCTGTGCCGACAGATAGCGAATCAGCGCGTATTCGCCGTCCAGATTCGCCGCCGCATGCTGCAACAGTTCGGCCAGATGCTGCAGATTGGTCAGCACCCGCTCGCCATGGGGTTTGGCCAACAGCCGCGCGGGCAGGTCGAAGGCATGCAGCAGGTTGTGCAGCATGGCCAGCACGCCGTGGCGTTGCCATACGTTTTGCAGTTGGCGAAAGCGTTCGCTGCATGCTTCCCAGTAGGCTTCGTCTTCGTTGAGGCGATCGAGCTCCGCCAGGCTGCGTTGCATGGTGGCGCTCGCCAACGCGGCGCGCATGGCGCGATCGGAAGCAGGCATGGCGCAGGCTTGCAGCCAAAGCAGGATATCCGGAGCTTCTTCGGTGGCGTAGATCGAATCGCTTTCCGAAAGATAGACACTGCTCACGCCGCGCTGCCGTAGCGCGTTGCGAATGCACGCGGCTTCGCGGCGGTTGCGCACCAGCACGGCGATATCGCGCGGGCGCAATGCGGTGTCCGCCTGGTGTTCGCCCACAAACATGCAGCGCTCGGCTTGCGCCGCTTCCAGCAGTACCACGATATGCGCCGCCGCATGCGCCGCGGCCGTTTCCATATAAGCGCCGATAGCCATCGGCTTGTCGCTCGGGAAAACCTCCAGATGCATGGCGGCGACGGGCTGGTGGTCGTACATCAGCCGGCGCTGCGTACCGGCCGCGGCGATCGGCTGGAACGGCAGGCCATGCATGCCGTGCCCGAATGCAAAGGCGCCCAGCGGCCAGCGATCGGCGTGGCGAAACACCCGGTTCACCGCATCAACCAAAGGCGAGGTGGAACGATAGTTGGTGGTCAGCGTCCAGGTGGGTGCCTGCGCCAGGTCGCGCGCAGCGAGATAGGTATGGATGTCCGCGCCACGAAACGCGTAAATGGCCTGCTTCGGATCGCCGATCAGCAGCAGGCCCGTGTCCGCGCGATCGGCATAGATGCGCTGGAAATTGCGCCATTGCAGTGGATCGGTATCCTGGAATTCATCGATCAGGGCCAGCGGATACTGTTCGGCGATGCTGTCGGCCAGCGTTGCGCCATGTGGACCATGCAGCGCCGCATCGAGCTGGCGCAGCATGTCGTCGAAGCCGGGTTTGGCCTGGCGTTCGCGAATCGCATCGATGCGCGCTGCGATCCAGGGAACGGCGTGGGCCAGCAGCAGCGGCGCAAGCGGCGGTTCGGCCTCCCAGATATCGAGCAAATGCTGGATGGCCTCGAACACCGGATGCGCCGGTGCGATGTTGCCCTTGCTTGCGGCGCTGTCGAGCTTGGCCTGCGTATAGCGGGCCAGCGTGGCCTGGTCGAGTTCGGCGCCGTTGGCCCATTCCTGCAACGCAGGCAATTCGCGTTCCACGGTTTTGGGCTGGTAGATATTGTTCTTCAGCGCCTTGGTTTGCACGGCGCTGCGCAGTGACGATTCCAGCGCCTGCGCATCGGGCAGCCACAAGTTGCGTGCGGCCTGTTCGGCTGCCTGGCGCGGCGCCTGATGTTGGCGTAGGGCTTCGGCAAGATCGTCCACCTGCGGCAATGGGCGACCTTGTATACGAATCTGTTGCACCGGTTGGCATACCAGCGGGCGCACCACGCGCTGCAGTGTTTGAGGGTTGCGCCAATGCCTGGCAATGCAGGCGGCTTCGGCTTGATCGAGCGGCGCGTAAAAGCGGCGCCAGTAGTCGCGCACGGCTTCGGCGAGGCGCGCGTTTTCATCGGCCACTTCATCCACTGCGTCGCTGCCTTCGAACGCGTGCTGCGCCAGCATGCGCTGGCTCCAGCCGTGAATGGTGTAGATGGCCGCTTCATCCATCCATTGCGCGGCCAGATCCAGCTGGCGCGCAGCGGCGGCGCGCGCTTCTCCTTCGGGATATTCGGCGATCAGTCGCTGCAGGAATGCATCGGCTTCCTGCTGTCCGCGAAACGCCGCCGCCGCGGTGGCGAGACGTTCGCGTATGCGCTCGCGCAATTCCGCCGTGGCGGCGCGTGTGAAGGTAACCACCAGAATCTGCGCCGGCCATTGCGCCGGTTGGCCGCCGTGACCGAGCACCAGGCGCAGATACAGCGCCGCCAGCGTCCAGGTCTTGCCGGTGCCGGCGCTGGCTTCGATCAAACGAATGCCTTGCAACGGCAGATGCAGCGGATCGAGCGGCACCATCTCGCTCATGCGTCACCTTCCAGCACGGCGGCATCGAGCAATGGACGATACAGCGCCAGCCAATGCTCGAAGCCGTCGGCGTGCAAGTCGGCGAAGCTGCGCCAGGTGCGCGCCAGGCAGGGTTCGCGGTTCATCTCGCCCGGTGGCGCTGCCGGTGCATCACTGCCTTCGTAACATTTTTGTGCGGCGTCGAACGGTTCTTTTTGTTCGCGCTCCGCCAGCAGCCAGGCATAGGCGGTGCGGCGCGCGATCGGCAAGGGCGCTTGCATGCCTTGTCGCCAGGCGTCGAGTAAAGCATTCAAGCATGTGCTCGCTTCATCCGGGCTCAGCGATTTCAAGACGACAGTAGCGTCCGGCGCCATGAAACGGGTGGCCAGGGCGACGCCATTCGCGTTTGCCAGCAACTGCAACACCCACGGCTGCAGCAGCCGATCGTAGCGAAGCGCCTTGCCTTGGCAGAGCTGGCCGGCCATGGGCAACAGGCGCACCAGGCTGCCGTCATCGCTGCGGCGCGCATCGTCGAGCCAGCCTTCCACGACAAGGTCGCCATGCACGTGGCGCAGTTCCTGTGCCGGCATCTGTTCGCACCAATGCGCGGTGGATGCCCGCCATCGACGCAAGATATGCTGCACATCTGCGCCGATTTCGTCCACGGTCAATGCGCCGAACCCACCGGCGGGCACTACGCCTTGCTGCCGCAAACGCTGCGCGGCAGCCAACAGCGATTGCTCGGCGCGCGTGTCATCGTTGAGCGCGCAATGCAGCAGCGCTTCGGTGGCGGCGTGGTTTTCCAGGCCGTCGAGGAAGAACGGTTCGTCATCGTCGAGGCCGGCATCGATCGCCTCGAAACGCACTTTCAGCCGATCGCCGTAGAAACAGGTGGCAGGGCGCGCCAGGAAACGTTGCAAGGTGCCGATGTCCAGCGTGGATTGCGCTTGCCAGGGTGGCAGTGGCGCAGCTTCAACGGATGGTGCTGCGCGGCGCGCATGCGCCCATTCCGATGCATAGGTAAACAACGGCGAGCTGGCATCGCGCTCGAAATAGCGCGCACTGAACGCCTGCAACGGATGCACGGTGGTGATGGCCTGCAGCAGGCGCTCGCGCGAATCGGCGTCGTTCGCCGTGTCATCGGGCAAGCGCCAGCCTGCGGCGAGATAGTCGCGCAATTGGCCCACCAGTACCGATGGCGGCAACTCGCTGTTGTCGCGCATGCTATGGCCGACCCAGCTGATATGCAGCACGTCGCGCGCGGAAAGCAGCGCTTCCAGAAACATGTAGCGATCGTCCTCGCGGCGCGAGCGGTCGCCGGGACGATGCTGGCCAGCGCGCGCCATCAGGTCGAAATCGGGCGGCGAGATGCGGCGCGGGTAATCGCCATCGTTCATGCCCAGCAGGCAGACTACGCGGAAGGGAATGGCGCGCATCGGCAGCAGCGTGCCGAAATTCACCGCGCCGCCCATGAAACGTTGGGAAAGATGCGGCTGGTCGATCGCCTGCAGCCAATTTTCGCTGACGATGGAAAGCGGGACAGCTTGCGTGAAGCCGGCTTCCTGGCAGGCTTCGATCCAGTGGTCCAGGGCGTCTTCGAGGCGATCGATGCGCAAGGCGTCACCTTCATCGCCGCGCGGATCGAAGCAATCGCGCAGCAAATGGCGCAGGCGTTCGCTCCATTGCATGGGCGTGGCGGATGAGGCGAACAGTTGCCAGTAGTGTTCCAGCGTTTGCAGCAGCTGGTTCAACGGGCCGAGCAGCGCTGCATCCAGGCCGCCGATTTCCGCATAGGGCGCGACGGCGTCGAGCGACGCGCCATCACCGGTCGCGTAACCGAGCAGCATGCGGCGCAAGCCGAAGCGCCAACTGTTCTGTTCGTCGGGCGGCAAACCGAACGCTTCTTTCTGTTTGCCATCCAGGCCCCAGCGAATGCCCGATTCGACGATCCAGCGGCGCAAGGTCGGCAGATTGTCCTCGGCGATGCCGAAGCATCGACGCAGCGAAGGCACGTCGAGCAGGTCCAGCACGTCGCTGGCGGTAAAGCGCGATTCGGTCAGATGGAGCAGTCGCTCCAGTGCGGTCAGCAGGGGCGAGGTGCCTCGGCCCGACTGATCGGCCACGCTGTACGGCAAATAGCGCGGATCATCCGCGGCCATGCGCCCGAACACGGCCTGCACGTGCGGCGCGTAAACGCTAATGTCCGGCACCATCACCATCACGTCGCGCGGCGACAGCGGACGGCCCTCGCGTGCGGCTTGCTCGAACAAGGAGAGCAGTTGATCGTGCAGCAGTTCCACTTCGCGCTGCGGGCTGTGCGCCACGTGGAAATGCAGCGAGCGCGTATCCGGCAGCGGTTTGCGCAAGCCGGGATCGGAAGGCGCCGGTTCCAGCTCGAGCACCGCCTGTTGCACCTGGTGCAATGACGAATCGGTACCCAGATCCCGAAACAGGTCGATGCTGCGCTTGATGGAAATAAAGCGATCGCGATAGCGCTCCGGCTGGTCGAACGCATCGAGCTGGCGGATGAAATCGCGCCCCTGCTTGCCCCATGCCGCAAGCAAGGGATTAGCGTGCAAATGCAGATCTTCGTAGCGCGGTTCCGCCGGCAGACCGGGCTTGAGCGCATGGCGGCGATGTTCGGCCAGCAGCAGCTCGCGGTCTTCGATGATGTCCGCCCAATAGTGCCGGCACGGGTTGGTCACCAGCAGTAACACCTGGCTGAAACGCGCCACGGCGGTAAGCGCTTCCAGCACCTGTGGCGGCAGTGAGGTGATGCCGAACACCACGATGCGCCGCGGCAGGGTTGCAACGCGTGCATCCGGCGCCTGCATGTGTTGCATGAAGCGCCGATGCACACCGGCGCGATGGCTGTCGCGCTGCGCCGCTGGTACATCGTCCAGCAACAAGCGCCACAATCGCGGTTGCCAGCGCTGCGCAGGCGGCAGCTCAACCACGCGCTTGCGCACGCTGTCGCGCAGCACGTCGTTGCGGTGTTCCCAATCGTCCAGCCAGTCGGCGCGGAATACCTGGTATTGGTCGAACAGATCGGCCACCTGCATGGCGAGCCGATGCAGCCGTCGCCAGTCGCCGGTATCGCCAAGCAGGCTTCGCAGCGAGGCGAAGGCAGGTTCATCCAGGTGCTGCGGCAACAGGCGCAGCAGACGCCAGACCAGGCGCGATTTGTCGAACGGGGACGTGGCCGGCACGGCGGCCTCGCCCAGCACCGAGCGGTACGCCGTCCACAGGAATCGCCCGGGCAGTTGCATATCCACCGCCGCGCTGATGCCCAGCCCGCCGGCCTGGATCGGCCGGGCAAGCGCCAGCTTCAGCCACTGCGCAATGCCGTTGCTTTGCACCAGCATCACTTCGTTTTCCAACGGACGCAGCGGCGTGCGCTGCAGCCAGGCCGCGAGCAGGTCGCGCAGGTCTTCTTGGGCGTTGCCGTGGATCACCATCAGGCCCGGCTCGATGGCGGGCAGGTGAGGCTGTTGCTCGGATGCACTCACGATGGGCTGCGCTTCCTTGTTGTTATGAATCAGAAACTGCCTCATCCCGGTCGCGCGGCATGCGACGGCGAGGGTTCGGGCGCCCGGCGATTTTAGCCGCAATCGGCCTTGTCCGTTTCGTCGATATGGGTCTTATGGGACAAGCGGTGCGCGAGAAGCTTCGTAAGGGAACACTTCGGGTTGCGCACCGATCCCTGTGATCTGTCTCGCAAAAGGGTTGCAGTGGGTCGTGCCTGGTGCGGAGGGGTGGGGATATGCCGAACCGGCTACACGCATCGTTTCACCATGGTTTCACGCCGGTAACCCAATGATCCCGCCGTTTGGACGTCCGCGCCGGCGTTCGGGGCGTCGGTCAGAAATCATCATAAGGGGTGATCGATGGGGAAGGGACTTTGGGAGAGAGCGTGGGTTCGGCATGTTGCCGTAGCTGTTGCCTACGGCTTGGCGGCGGCAATATTGAGAGAACTTTCAGTCTCATATTGGGCGGTCGCCAACGGATTGCGGCTCAGTGTTTTTTTGCTCGCCCCATATCGCTACTGGCCAGCATTGCTGGTCGGTGACTTGGGTTACTACGCCTACCTCAGCTATGACTGCCTGGATGATTGGGGTATGACGTGGGCCATCTATAACTTGCTTTCGCCCGGGATGTTCATTGCGCCGCTGATCTATTGGGTGAGGAAACGATGGCAACCATCAGGCAACGCTACCCACATTGGCTTGTTGCTTTGCTGCACGTTGCTGCTGGCCTGCACCATTGCGATAAGAGGCGTGTTGAGTGTGAACCTGATGCATCTGCCCAAAGGCTATGTGGTTCACAATGGCGATTTGGCCGCAGGATATTTTATTGGTGCTTACCTGGGAACGCTTACGATCGCACCACTTGTGTTGGCTATCTACCAGGCGATCAGCCAATGCGGGTGGCGATTTATCTATAACAAGGTTGCCGATAGTCGACTGGTGTTCGAAAGCATTTGTTTGGTCTTGCCTCTTCTGGCATTTTTTCTATGGCTCGGAATGTCCGCGCAGGCGAATTCGGAGACCCGCCAGCTTGTCCAAGTGGCCATGTTCCTGCCGGTGGTATGGCTTGCACTCAGGCATGGTTGGCAGGGTGCTGCCATAGGTGGGGCAATTGCAAGCTGCGCCATCAAGTTGTTGATGCCGGCGCTATATGACCAACACACGATCCAGGCGGAAATTCTCGTCGCGTTTGCTATTTCAACGATGCTGCTGATGGGTTCCCGTATTGCGACACTTGACCGTCGTGCCGAGCAAGAGCGTGCGGATGTGCGTATGGCCTTGGCTCTTGCGCAACGCAATCTCTATATCGGAGAACTGCAACTGCGCATGGCATCGCAGTCGTTGGAGCAGATACGAGAAACCGTCCAGGGTGGATTCTCAATGATTCTCGGAAGGCTTCGACATTTGCAGCCTGCCGTGGACGATCGCGGCTACCAGCGTTACGCGCTGGTGGCTCAGAGGCAGCTTGATACCTTAGCAGACAGCTTATATCCCGTCGCCATTCGAGAAAAAGGACTGCCCTCCGCATTGCGTGAGGGATCTTTGGTGCAATTGTTGCGTGATGCGGGCATGTTCTATACGTGTGACATCCGTGGGCCATTGAGTCGTCTATCCCACACATTGCACATGACTGTTTATCGCATCGTCTGTGAGGCCATTGCGGACGCTTGTTCAAAAAAAGACATGAGCGATATCCGGGTAAAAATACGCTGTATGGAAAGAAATGCTCGCCGTGGCGTGGTTATCATGATCTCTATGAAGGCTGATCCGATTCATATGAGTCATGTCCACTGGGGCGAGCTGCATGCCCACGTTACCCGGACAACAAGCGGATTAGGTCTGCGGACTATTCGGGATCGCGCTGCTGTTTTTGAAGGAAGAGCGAAATCTCGAACGCTCCGCGGCGGTAGAGTTATCAGTGCTCTTTTGATGGACCCGGCTACCGGCGGTGATTAGTACCGCCGGAGCCAAACATCCTTCAACGAAGGTAGCCACACTGATTGGGATCCTGGCATGTGCTAGCCATTGCAGCACTCAGTACAGTCACTCCGCTGCTCAACGGCGTAGCCGTAATCATCGTCGAACCGTCGCGATAAACCGTCGTCGGCGTGGCTGCTTTGGCGGACATGGCATGCGTTGCCGCACGCTGCTGCGGGGTTGAAACGTATTGCGACTGACCAATCGGCAACGTAATGAACTGTCCCCCCGCCGTGCCGATGGCGCCGATGACATTGCCGTTGAGATCGTTGACCTGCACATACTTGATGCCGTTCAAGACGAATACGTAGACATGCCAGTTCGGATTTGCGCTTACGTCCGTGGCGTTGGGCCATGCCTGGCCCAATCCTGTGGCCGGCGGTTCCGCGGCAGCGACCATTCCGGACAGGCCGAGGCCCAGGAACATGCCGAGCGCGGCACGAGTCATTTTGTGCATGGTGTTTCCCCTTGCTGGATGGATGATGGTTTTTGGTGGAACGCAATCTAGCTTCCAACCTGCTCTCAAAGGGTGATTGAGTGCGTGGCGAACGAAGCGCCGTTCAGCAGGCCACAGGGGTATGTGATGGCGTTGTGAATGCTGATGGTGTAACCGTGCGTGCGATTTTTGTGTAATCGATATCGGGAAAGTAATGCTTCCCGTCGCCCCGGCGAACGCCGGGGCCTAGTGTCTTAATGCAGATGCAAAGTCGCTGGACCCCGGCGTTCGCCGGAGCGACGAGCTGAGGTTATTCGGAACTAGATACGCGCAACGCCATCCGCGCGATCAACCGCGCTTCGGCAACTTCCATTCCGGCCGAACAAAATGGCAGGTATATCCATCGGGATAATGCTCCAGATAATCCTGATGCTCCGGCTCGGCTTCCCAGAAGGGGCCAGCGGGAGCGACTTCGGTGACCGCTTTGCCGGGCCATAGGCCGGATGCGTCGACATCAGCGAGGGTGTCCTCGGCGATCTGCTTCTGCGCATCGTCGCGGTAGAAAATGGCCGACCGGTAACTGGTGCCGATGTCGTTGCCCTGGCGGTTCCTGGTGGTGGGGTCGTGGATCTGGAAGAAAAACTCCAGGATCTGGCGATAGCTGATCCGGCTCGGATCGAACACGATCTCGATCGCCTCGGCATGCGTGCCATGGTTGCGGTAGGTGGCGTTGGGCACGTCGCCGCCGGTATAGCCCACGCGCGTGGACAGCACGCCGGGGTAACGCCGCAGCAGATCCTGCATGCCCCAGAAGCAGCCGCCGGCCAGGATGGCGGTTTCGGTATGGGCCGTCATGGTTTGATCCTCAGAAGGTTGGCTCGCCGGCGATGGCCGTCAGCGGGTGCAACCGATCTGTAGGCGGCGGGCGGCGTTTCAATGCGCCGGGCAAGGCGTATGCTTTCGAGCGGGGACATACCTACGCGGCTGAAGAGAGGAGGCTTCCATGAGCGCAGGCCAGTTCAATATCCAGCACGTGTTCGTGCTGATGCTCGAGAACCGTTCGTTCGATCATCTGTTCGCCCTGTCGGGCATAAACGGCATTACCGCGGCGACGTCGAGCTGCAACAACGCATGCAACGGAACCACGTATACGTTTTGCGGCGGCGCCCCTGCGCAGATGCCCAGCGATCCGGGGCATGAATTTACCGACGTGCTGGAACAATTATGCGGCGCCGGCGCGACATACCAGAAAGGCCAGGCCTATCCGTCGGCCGACAATTCCGGTTTCGTCTCCAATTACGCCAGCACCAAAAGCGAAGGCGCGCCGCCGCAACCGGGCGAAATAGGCGCGGTCATGTGCGGTGTCGATACCCGCACGCAGGCGCCGAACCTCTACCAGCTGGCGACCGAATTCGTGCTGTGCGATGGATGGCATGCTTCGCTGCCTGGTCCCACGTGGCCGAACCGCTATTTTCTGCATGGGGCATCCTCGGCCGGCCTGGATCACTCGCCGACCTCGGCCGAAATGAGCGAATGGGAAGTGGTCGATGGTTTCGCCTACCCGAACGGCTCGATTTTCGATGCGCTGGGTGCGGACCATTACCGCTTGTATCAGGATGAACTGGGCTCGGCCTTGGGGCGCGTGCCGCAGGTGGCATCCATCAAGGGCGTCAGCTTTTTCGATATCGACGACCTGTCGCACTTTGAAGATGACCTCAAGTCGGGTTACACCTCGCGCTACACCTTTATCGAACCGGGCTACGGCGACATCGTGCATGGCACGTACGCGGGCGGCAGCTCGCAACATCCCATGGACGGCCTGGAGGGCGGCGACCAGCTTGCGGCGCGTGTGTACAACGCCATCCGCAACTCGCCGTTATGGGAAAACAGCCTGTTGGTGATTCTTTATGACGAGCACGGCGGTTTCTACGATTCCGTCAAACCCGGCCGTGCCACGCCACCGAACGATGGCGCCACCGATAGCTTGAACACGAACGGGTTCGGCTTCGATGTCTATGGCGTGCGCGTGCCGGCCATCGTGGTGTCGCCGTGGGTGGCGCGCGGTTGCATCGATCACACGCTCTACGACCACAGCTCCGTGCTTGCGACGCTCGCGCGCTTGTTCAACATCAAGCCACTGACCGATCGCGACCGGCACGCCAACGACCTGCTGCCCCTGCTCACCGACACCTGCCGGACCGATTGCCCGCAAAGGATAGGCGCATGAACGCGATACCTTCCCCCGACCCGCGCGACGATCAACCGCTGCGCGATGGCAGCTCGTTGATGGCTTACCTGCACATACTGAAGAAAGCGCATCGGGCCCTGGTTGGCCACGATGCCGCGCATCGGCGCTTCATGGCCATAGCTACGCGCGGGCACGCAAGGAAATACATTGAGGAGCTGATGCCGCTGCTGTTGAAAGAGCGTGCCAGACATAGGTTGAGGCGTGAGGCGCGGCGAAAGGAGTAGTGATCAGCCGCCGCATTCCGGCGTCCGCCCTGCTGTCCGGAGAAAGTCTCTTCACGTCTTGCCGGAATGGCTAAAACGTTCGTCATCCCAGCGAAAGCTGGACGTAGCGCGCAGCGCGGAGAACATCCGAAGGATGGCCCCGAAGGGGTGAGCGAAGCGAATCATCCAGCGACTTACAAAGCGCCAAAGGCACTGGATCCCAGCTTTCGCTGGGATGACGAATCGGTAGCGTTGAATTTTCTGGAGAAATTGTCGACGTCAGGCTCATGTCGCGCATTTTTTAAGAGCCTCATTTTTCCCGAACAACAGTGGACGTCCGCTGGAATGACGAGCAGACCTCACGTCATCAACGGTTCCGCCACCATCTGCCGCGCACTCAACACCGTTCCCGCCGAAGCAACGATGATCGCCACAATCGCCGACCATTGCAGCGTGCTGAGGTGCTCATTGAGAAAGATCATGCCGGCCATCGCGGCGAACGCAGGCTCCAGGCTCAGCAAGGTGCCGAACGTGCGCGCAGGCAGACGCGTCATGGCGATCATTTCCAAGGTGTAGGGCAGGGCGGAGCTGAGTATGGCCAGGCCCATCGCAAGCGGCAGCAGGGGCAGGGAGAACAGCGCCTGCCCGGCATGCGCAATGCCGATCGGCATTGCAAACAATGCAGCGATCGACGTACCCCACGCCACCGCATCAGTGCCGTACTTCGCACCGGCCTTCTGCCCGAGCACGATATACAACGCCCAACCCACGCCGGCGGAAAGCGCATACGCAACGCCGATCGGATCCAGCCGCGTGGTCGTGCTTCCGGGCGGCATCAGCAACACCAACCCGATCGCCACCAAGGCCACCCACACCACATCCACCCAGCGGCGCGAGTGGAACAAGGCAAGCGCCAGCGGCCCGGTAAATTCCAGCGCCACCGCAATACCCAGCGGAATGCGATTCAACGCCAGGTAGAACACCAGGTTCATCACCCCGATCGACAGGCCATAGCCCCACAGCGCACGCCAATCTCCATTCTCCCGCCGCGTTCGCCACGGCCGCCGCAACACCAGCAGCACCAGCGCACCCAAGCCCAATCGATAAGCCGTCGCCCCTTGCGCGCCTACGGCCGGGAAAAGATGCTTGGCGATCGCCGCGCCGCATTGATACGACGCCATGGCGACCAACAAGACACCGACGGCCAGCAGCAAGGGGGCAAGCGTTGTAGCGCGGGAATGGGGCATGTGCGGATGCCTGTGGGAGCATGGCGAAGGCGGGGAGACCGTTATAGAGCGAACGCTTTTGTCTTGTCACTACCGTGGAGCCGGCAGTGTCAATGGTATGGCACGGTCCTTCCAGGAAGATGGATATCTCGACGTCCCCCCGCTTTCAGTAGCGGGGCAATTTAGAGCCCGGGGTTACTTTAA
>CBJMMB010000105.1:0-12937 GCA_966430775.1 uncultured Dyella sp.
CCGTTCTAGACAACACCTAACCTGGGTGTTGAGAAAAGTAACGACAAAAGCCCTGCTCTGGCGGGGCTTTTTTCTTGGCTGTCTTGATTGTTGAAGCTTTGGTCGTGACCGTGGGATAGCGCGAAGCGGCCTGTAGAACAAAGGCGCTACGCACGCGGTGCCGGTCTCATTGCAGAATGACCTTCTTTTTTTGAACACCGGATTTTTCATGGAACTGCCGGCCACCGGCGCGACGCCACCCTTGATCCACGTAGCCATCGTGGAAGACGACCTGGGCTTCAGGCGAGCCCTGACGGAGGCGATCGAGAGCACACAGGACATCCGGCTTGCCGGCATCGCCGGCACGCGCGCCGAGGGGTTGAGACTGCTATTGAGCGCGCCGGTCGATGTGCTACTGGTGGACCTGGGTTTGCCGGATGGCTCGGGCATCGACGTCATCAAGGCCGCCGTGCAGCAGTGGAGCAGTTGCAGTGTGATGGTCGCCACCAACTTCGGTGACGAGACCCATGTGATCCGTTCGATCGAGGCCGGTGCATCGGGTTATCTGCTGAAGGACAGCTCCCCCGCAAAAATCGTTGACGAAATTCGCAGCCTGGCCAGCGGCGGCAGCCCGATCAGCCCTATCATTGCGCGGCAGGTGCTGGCGCGGTTTCGGCAAGTCGGGGCAGGGGGCGCAAGTCAACCGGTCGCACCGGGCGAAACGCCACCACTTCTGTCCGCGCGCGAGAAAGAAGTGCTGGAACTCATTACCAAGGGTTTTACGGCCCCTGAAATCGCCAGGCTGATGTCGCTGTCGCCTTTCACCGTGCGCAGCTTTGTGCGGCGTATTTACAGCAAGTTGAACGTGACATCCAAGGCGGAAGCGATTTATGAAGCCAGAAATCAGGGGATTCTGGACAGATAGTGCGGCACGCGTGGCCACGGCGGGGGAAGCGGCGATCGAGCCGAAACCCGATCGCCCTTTGCGCCCTGTTTCCGCCTACGCCGCGCTGGTTTTTTCGGTGGCGTTGCTGGCCGCGCTGGGCGCCTTTCTCTCGCTGGCGGTAAGCGGCATCCAGCGCGCGGGAGAATGCCTGCATTTGTCCCAGGCCAGCTGGCAGGAAGTGGCATCGTCCGGGTTCAGTGCGCCGCCCGCTTCGCTGGATAGCCGCAGCTTGCCGGATCAGTGGCATGCAACCGCGCTGCCGCTGTCCTTGCATGCTGCATCGCCGGCCAACGCGCATCGCACGATATGGGTCAGGTTGTCGGTGACCGGACCGCAGACGGTCACCGAATCGCTGGCGTTATATGGCGCGCGCCTGAAGACCGATGGCCCCATCGCCCTCTACGTCAACGGCAAGCTGGTGTATCGGGGCCAGCAACGCGGCCAGCAATGGAACAGTCTGTTTACGCCGCTATGGGTGCCGCTGGAGCCGAGCGTCAGCGAGGCGCCGGTGCGGGAAATCCTGATCAGGCTGGAGCACACCGCCCAATATCCGGTGGCGGTGTCGTCGCTCTGGCTGGGACCGGCCGATGCCTTGCGCGGCCGCTACCAGACCCGGCAGTGGCTGCAACAAGGATTGCCGGCCATGTTGAACGCGGCGTTTCTGGCCGTGGGCATTTTTGCCTTGTTCGTCTGGTTCAAACGGAAGCACGAATCGGGCTATCTGCTGTTTTTCAACCTGGCGGTGATCGCCTTTGCCGCGCATCTGCACTATTACGTGGATTTGCCCATCGCCAACGACTGGTTCGGTTGGCTGGTGGTCAATTCGCTTTGCTGGCTGCTGACGGTGGTGCATTTCTTTTTGAGGTTGCTGCACCGCCGACCGCTGCGTTGGCTCAGCCGCGGCATGATCGCAGTGCCGGTGCTGATTGGAGTAGCGACCCTGCCGTTGCCATGGGCCTTGCCCAACACGCAGTTCATGCTTGCGATCATCTATGCGCTGGAGCTGATGATGGCGATGGTGGTGGGCCTCGTGGGCGGTGTTTGCACTTGGCGGTCCTCGCGGGAAGGGCGTCTGGTGGTCGTTGCGATCGCCGTCTGTGTGTTGCTCGGCGTATCCGATTGGATGATGCACAACAACGTCGCCAGTCCAGAGGGTTGGTTCCTGGGTGCGTACACCAACGGCATCACCTTCATCTTTTTTGGCCTGCTGATGTATCGGCGTTACATGCATGCGATCGAAGAAGTGGAGCGGGTCAACGCCAGCCTCGCGGAGCGATTGCGTTTGCGTGAGGCCGAGCTGGAACAGAGCCACCAGCGCTTGCGCGAAATCGAACAGCGTCAGTTGTTGAGCGACGAACGCCAGCGCCTGATGCAGGACATGCATGACGGGCTCGGCTCCACCCTGATCAGCGCCATCCGTTCGGTGGAGCAAGGACGCATGGGCGATACCGAGGTCTCGCAAATCCTCAAGGACTGCATGGACGACCTGAAGCTGGCGATCGATTCGATGGAGCCGGTCGAGGCCGATCTGCTGCTGTTGCTGGCCACGCTGCGCTTTCGCCTGGAACCGCGCATGGAGGGCGCCAATGTTGCATTGGTCTGGGATGTCGGGGAATTGCCGCCGCTGGGCTGGCTGGACCCGTCGAGCGCGCTGAACATCCTGCGCATCGTGCAGGAAAGCGTGGCCAACATACTGCGGCACACACGCGCCACCGTCATCCGTGTGGCCACCGCCGCCGAGAGTGCCGGCGTGGAAGTCATCATTGAAGACAACGGCCAGGGTTTTGACGTGGCAGCGGCTCTGTGGCGCAGCAGTGGACGCGGCCTGCAGAACCAGCAGCGTCGTGCGCAGGCTATTGATGGGCGGGTCGATTGGAAGTCGGGGGACACTGGAACCCGATTCACGCTGTGGCTGCCGCTGCGGCGTGGCGATTAAGGCGGCGCTTGATTCGTGTTGCCTTGAGGCCAATGGCACTGACTTAGGGGCGCCATGCTTTGCTTCCTAAACGTAGCGGGCCTCCACGCCTCCTGGCCGTCATTCCCGCGCAAGCGCACTGCTGCCCGGGGAAAACGTAGATCGCCAAAGTTCCTCTGGCGCGCAACCGAGAGCCAAGATTTTTGCCTGTAAATTCAGTGCTACTGATTCGTCATCCCAGCGAAAGCTGGGATCCAGCGACTTGCAAAGCGTGAAAGACACTGGATCCCAGCTTTCGCTGGGATGACGGGATATTTAGCCCTCCTGCAAGACCCCGTCGCGCGTGTAGCGTCTTTGTTCTACAGACAGCCTTGCCGCTTGTCCTCACGATACCCAGCCATGGCCGGGCGCTCCCGCCTTGCGCTCCTCATTTGCAGGCAAACCGCTGGAACCGCGTCGACCGCGTGATCCGGAGGGCTGTGCTGCAAGGGTGGGTCGCCGCCATCGACTAACGCTCCATCGCTATCCACAGGGGACCACATGGATCGCCGCATTCACTTCATCTCGGGCCTGCCAAGGTCCGGGTCTACGCTGCTGTCTGCCTTGTTGCAGCAGAATCCGCGCTTCCATGCGGGCATGAGCAGCCCGGTGGCCGGGATGGTCACCACCATGCTGGGCGAACTCAGCGGGCGTAACGAGTTTTCGGTGTTCATCAACGATGCGCAGCGCCAACGCATCTTGCGCGGCCTGGTCGCCAACTATTACGAGAATGAGGTCAGCGCCGATGTGGTGTTCGACACCAACCGGGGGTGGTGCAGCAGGCTTGGCGCACTGAAAAGCCTGTTTCCCGATGCACGCGTCATCGCCTGCGTGCGGGACACGGCGTGGATCGTCGACAGCATCGAACGATTGATCCGCAACAATGCGTTCCAGCCTTCGTCGATTTTCAACTATCAATCCGGCGGCACGGTGTATTCGCGCACGGAAGGATTGGTCAATGGCGATGGCATGGTCGGCTATGCCTATAACGCGCTGAAGGAAGCGTACTTCGGTGAAGACAGCAGCAACCTGATGCTGCTGCAGTACGACACGCTGGTGAGCGATCCCGCGCGCGCCTTGGCCGCGGTGTACGACTTCATCGGCGAACCGCGCTACGCGCACAACTTCAAGCGCGTCAGCTTCGACGACCAGGGCTTCGACCAGCGCGCCGGCACGCCGGGCCTGCATTGCGTGCGTCCGCACGTGGGTGCCACGCCACGGCAAACCATCTTGCCGCCGGACCTGTTCCGCCGCTTCGAGAACGATCCGTTCTGGCGCGATCCGCAGCTCAACCCACACCGCGTACGCATTGTTTGAACCGCCGCACAGCGCTTCAACCCATCCGCAAACGACGCGTCGATCCGCGTCGCCATTCATGACAGGGGCAACACCGTGAACCGTATCTATCGTTTGGTCTGGAACCGTGCTCTGGGCACTTTGCAGGTGGCCTCCGAACTCGCCCGCGCACCGCGCGGCGGCGCGCAAGGCACGGCGGACACGCAGCCGCTGCGTAGCCACGCACTGTCGATGGCTTGCGCCGCTGCGTTGGGCCTGACGTTGTCGCTCATTCCAGCCGTATCGAGCGCCAGTTGCGCCCCTACCGTCATCCCATCGGTGACAGGTACGGCCGGAACGGCGGGTACCGACGGTACAAGCGCCGCCCCCAACGGCCATGCCGGAGGGATTGGCACCAGCGGTGGCGATGCCACAACGGTTGGCTCCACTTTTTATTGCGTCGATGTCGGTAATCAGGTTGTTGGTGGCACTGGCGGCGCCGGCGGCAATGGCGGCGATGGCATGGCGGCTACCGGAAGGCCGAGCTTTGGCGGTAACGGAGGCAACGGTGGCGCGGGCGGATACGGCATCCGTGGCACGGGAGCTTTCCAGCTAGGCAACTACGGCAGTGTCACCGGCGGCGCGGGCGGTAACGGGGGCATCGCCGGAGAAGCGTCTCTTGCCGGCGGTGACGGCGCCTACAGCGGCAACGGTGGTACAGGCGGCGCGGGAGGTACGGCGGTCGGTGGTACCAGCTTCATCCTCAACAACTTCTCCACCGGCGTCATTACCGGTGGTGCCGGCGGCGCCGGTGGGCGTGGCGGCTTCCGCGCTGGCACCTTTTACGGCGAGGCAGGCCCAGGTGGGCAAGGCGGCGCTGCCATCAACAGCCATGGCGCCAGCCACATCAGCAATAGCGGCAGCATCGTTGGTGGCGCGGGTGGCGCCAGCGGCACGGATTACCACGGAACCGAGCGCGGAGGCAGCGGTGGCGCAGGGGTTGCCGGCGACGGATTCATGCTCGACAACACCGCCAGCATTGCCGGTGGCGCCGGCGGTGCGGGTGGCGTTGCCTATCTCGGAGGAACCTCAGGCATCGGCGGCAACGGTGGCGACGGCATCCTTGGCAGCAACCTGACGATCACCAACAGCGGCAGCATCAGCGGAGGCCAAGCCGGGGCGGCCGGACCCGCCGTCGTTGCGAACGGCATCAAGGCCGGCCAACCCGGCAGCAGTGGCGATGCCGTGCATTTCACCGGCGGCACCAGCACGCTCACGCTCAATAGCGGTTCGGTGTTGAACGGCGTGGTGGAGATCGACGGCGGCAGCACCGCCACCCTCTACGCGAATGCCGCCGGATTGGATCTCAATGGAGGCTCGCTCGGCAGCAACGCGTTGCTGGTCAATGGCACCGCCAATATCAACGTCAATACGCCTGCCTTCGCTGTCTCGGGAAACATCAACGGCAGTGGCACACTCAACATCGCGGGCGGCGCGATCACACTGGGCTCAGTGAGCGTTGGCGGGCTGAACAGCAGCGCATCGACCACGCTCAACGATAACGTCACCACCAGCGGTGGCGGCCAAACCTACAACTCACCGGTCACGCTGGGCGCGGCCATCACGACCAGCGACACGCAGGGCGGCAGCATCGGTTTCAATACCATCAATGGGCCGTACGATCTCATCGTCGACACCACGGGCACCATCCTTTTCAACAGCCCGATAGGTGCCAATCAAGCACTGAATAGCCTGACCGCGAACGACGCGAGCCAGATCACGCTCAACGGCAACGTCTCCACCGTCGGCGACCAGTCGTATGGCGGACCCGTCATGTTGAGCGGCAACGTTACGTCGCATGCGTCGGCCGGCAATGTTGAATTCAAATCGACCGTCGACGGTGCATTCGTACTGGACGTCAATGCAAGCGGGACGACCACGTTCGATCAGGCCGTGGGTGGCCAGACCCGGCTAAAGAGCCTCGTCACGGAAGGCAGCGGCAACACCGTCCTGGGCGCGGACATTGCGACGAGTGGCGGCCAGGGTTTCGGCAATGCGGTAAGCATCACCAACGATATAACGCTCAGCGACAACCAATCCGGCAACATCAGCTTCGACTCGACGATCGACGGCGTCCATGACCTGACGATCACGACAGCCGGGATGACCAATTTTCAAGGTGCTGTCGGTGCAACCCAGGCGTTGAACAACATCACCGTGACAAGCGCCGGCATTCCGCTTTACCAATCGTGGAACATCAACGGCACCGCCACGCTCAACAGCAGCGGCGGGATCGACGAAATGCCCGGTGCCGCGCTTACCGCCAACTTGCTGACCGGCAGTTCGACCAACGAAACCCGTCTGGACACCGGCACCAACGTCATCGGCAGCATCGGTCCGTTCACTGCCAATGGCTTCACGCTCGTCAACAGCGAGAGCGTGCTCGTGCTCAACGGTTTCACCCTCGACGGCGGCGCAGGTGGCGTGTCGCTCACCACCACCAACGGCAATATCTATGTCTACCAGGGCGCCACGGTCACCGGCGCCAACATCAATCTTTCTCCCGCTGGCTTTACCGATCTGTTCGGCACGCTGAGCACGTCGGGAACCATTACCTCGAACAATGCGCTGCAAGTCGAAACGGGAAGCGCGATTTTGGGCAACGTCGCCAACAACGGCGGCATCACCTTCGTCAACAGCGACAGCATGTCGTTGGCCGGCGTCATTTCAGGCAATGGCGACCTGACTGCACAAGGCAGCGGCAGCGTCGATCTCCAGGGCATCAATACCTACACCGGCGCCACCACGCTCAACAGCGGCAAGCTCACGCTATCGGGGAATGGCAGCATCGCGGCGTCCAGCTACGTGTTGGTCGGCAGCGCTGGCACGCTGGATATCTCGGGCACCAACAACGGCGCCTCGATCATCACGCTCGCCGGCAGCGGCAAAGTGGTGCTCGGCAATCAGACCCTGACACTCACCGATGCCATGGATACCTACAAAGGCATCATGAGCGGCACCGGCGGTTTCGTGCTGTCGGGCGGAACAGAGATTTTCACTGGCGCCAACACCTATACCGGCGGCACCGCCATCCATAGTGGCGCGACGCTGCAGCTCGGCAACGGCGGCATGATCGCCGGTGACGTCGTCGACAACGGCAAGCTGGCCTTCAACACCAGCCAGAACGTGACGCTCGACGGAAACATTTCGGGCACTGGCTCGCTGACCACGCAGGGCGGCGGTGTCGTGACCCTGACCGGCAACAACACCTATACGGGCAACACCAGCGTCAGCGCCGGCAGCGTGCTGCAGATCGGCAACAACGGCACGAGTGGAAGCATCGCCGGTAATGTCACCGCCAACGGCGAATTGCGGTTCGATCGTGGCGACGCTTTCAACTATGCAGGCGTGATCGGCGGCACCGGCCTGGTATCGCAAAAGGGCGCGGGCGTGCTGACGCTCGACGGCAACAGCAGCAGCTATAACGGACAGGTTGATGTATCCGGTGCATTGATTGTGGGCAGCACTGCCGGCAACGGCGCCGCGCTCGGTGGCAGCATCACGGTGCAAAGCGGTGGAACGCTGGGTGGCCAGGGCTCGGTTGGCAGCGTGGGCACGACACTGAATGTATTGGCCGGCGGCGCCCTGGCGCCGGGCGGTGCAGGCAGCACGCTGGACATTGTCGGCAACCTAAGTGCCGCGCAAGGCAGCACATTCAATTTTGCCGCTGGCTCACCGGGCGCAGACTTCCAGACCTTCGGCAGCAGCGGCAGCCTCAAGGTCGGCGGCAATCTTGCGTTGAACGGCGTCACGCTCAATGTCGGCAATGCCGGAAGCATGGGACCGGGCCTCTACAACCTGATCAGCTATGGCGGGACGCTGAGCGAAAGCAACGGCGGGATCACGCTGGGTACCACACCCCCGGACCAGACCCTGTCGCTGCAGACGCTCGCAGGCAGCAAGCAGATCAATCTGATCGACACTACCGGCGTATTGCTGAACTTCTGGAACGCCAATGGGCTGGCCACCGCGAACGCGATGGGCGGCGGAAGCGGTACATGGTCGGTGACGTCGCCGACGTGGACCGACGCCAACGGCACGGTGACATCGGTGATGCAGCCGCAGCCGGGCTTCGGCATTTTTGCCGGTACGGCGGGCACGGTCACGGTGGACAACAGCGCCGGTAGCGTGGAGGCCACCGGCCTGCAGTTCGCCAGTGACGGCTACGTGTTGAACGGCGATACGCTCATCCTGGTGAGCAGCGGCAGCGATGCACCGATCATCCGCGTGGGCGACGGCAGCAGCGCCAGCGCGGGGTGGACCGCCACCTTCAACAACGCGGTGGCGTCGAATGACGGGCTCGACAAGACCGATCTCGGCACGCTGATTTTGAATGGCGACAACACGTCGATCTCCGGTGGCGCCACGATCAGCGGCGGCAGCCTGGTGGTGGGTGCGGCCGGTGCCTTCATTACCGGCACAGTCGGCAGCATCGGCACGACCGACGTGAACGGCAATGGCACGGATGGCGGCAGCGGTGGTGCCGCCGTCAGCATGGCCGGCGGCACCGGTTTCACCAATGGCGCCCATGGCGTGGTGTTGGGTGGTGTGGGTGGCCGCGGCGGTTATGGCAGCTATGCGTATGCCGGCAACGGTGGTGCGGGCGGTAACGGCGTCGATGGCAGTGCCAACGTCAGCGTGGACAACAGCGGCGCGATCACCGCCGGCCAAGGCGGCATGGGCGGTTCGCTAAACCCTTCCTCCGCGGCGATCGCCAGCGGTGCGGGCGGCATGGGCGGTACGGGTGTGGCGCTCGGCACGGGCAGCATGCTGGTCAACCACACCGGTGGCTCGATCACGGGCGGCGCCGGCGGCTATAGCCAGCCCTCGCTGTTCAGCGGCAACTCGACGGCCGCGACGGGCAGTTCCTACAGCTCTACCGGCCGCGATGGCGGGGCCGGTGGTGCCGGCGCCAGTCTTGGCAACGGCAGTACGCTCACCAATGGAGATGCGATCCAGGGCGGTTACGGTTCGTCCGGCGCTGCCGCGATCGTGGTCGTTCCTACCAATCAGCTTTCGTACGGCAGCTTCACCGCCACCGGCGGCAACGGTGGTGCGGGCGGGGTGGGTGTCATGCTGGGCAGCGGTGCGACGCTTACCAATACCGGCACCCTCTTCGCCGGCAACGGCGGCACGGGTTCCACCAGCGGCTCGTTCGGATCGGCGATCGTTTACGTGCCGGGCTCGACCTCGGGCAGCCTGCAGGCCAATGCAGGTGCCGGTGGCGTCGGTGGCGTGGGCGCGATCATGGGCGATGGCGGCAGCTTCACCAACCAGGCCGGCGCTTACCTCGGCGGCGGCGTCGGTGGCGCCGGTGGTGCGATGGGTTTCGCCATCAACGGCACCCACATGTATGCCGGCAACGGCGGCGTGGGTGGCAATGGCGGCCGTGGTTTGGTACTGGGTGACAACTTTGCCAGCGCCAGCAACGCGGGTGCCATCGGCGGCGGCAACGGCGGTGCGGGCGGTGGCTTTGTCGCGCTGGCCGTTCCCCTCAACGTCAGCTTGGTATCCGCGGGCGAGGGTGGTAACGGCGGTGATGGCGCCGCCGCGGTGGTGGCGGGACAGGGCGACTTCAGCAACACCGGCGTCATCGTGGGTGGTTTTGGCGGCAAGGGCGGTTCCCTGGTCGACAACTCCGTTTCTCCCAGCAAGCTCGTTGCCGGTGGCGCCGGCGGTGCGGGCGGCAACGGTGGTGTGGGCGTCTACAGCGCGGGCGGGCTGAGCCTGACCAACGCCAGCGGTGGGCAGATCCTCGGTGGCTATGGCGGTAACGGCGGCAGCGGCGGCTATGGCAACGGCGACTACAACGGCCAGGCCATCGCCACCGCCGGAGGTGCCGGCGGCGCGGGAGGCCAGGGCGGTGCGGGCGCCAGCCTGGGCAGCGGAGCCAGCCTCGCCAACGCCGGGGTGGTGGTGGGCGGCAATGGCGGTATGGGCGGCAGCGGCGGCTATGGCGACTATGTAGCAAGCACGGGCAGTGCTGGGCCCAGCGCTACCGGTGGCCAGGGCGGCGCGGGCGCCGCTGGCGTCACCGGCGCGGGCTTCATGCTCACCAACAGCAACAGCGGCACCGTCACTGGCGGCCATGGCGGTATCGGCGGCACGGGCGGAGCGTCCTATGGGACGGCGGTTACGACCGGCACCGGCGGCGGTGGTGGCGCGGGCGGCGCGGGTGTCAGCGGCACCGGTTTCACCGCCATCAATGCAGGCTCGATCACCGGTGGCATGGGCGGTAGCGGCGGCACTGGCGGCTTCGCCTTTACGGCGGCAAGCACGTCCGGCGCGGGTGGCAATGGTGGTGCGGGCGGCGCGGGCGTGAGCGGATCGGGCTTCACGCTTACCAACACTGGCACCATCAGCGGCGGCGCCGGTGGCCAGGCGGGCGTGGCCGGCAATGCCAATGGCGGCACGAGCGGCAGCGACGGTATCGGCGGCGTCGGTGGCGTGGGTGTGGTATCGACCGGCGGTTCGACCGTCACCAACGCCGGCACCATCGCCGGTGGCCTGGGCGCGGCCGGCACGCAGGCCGACGCCGTGGACTTCAGCGGCGGCGGCAACACGCTGGTGATCGAGGCCGGGGCCACCTTCACCGGCAAGGTGGTTAGTACCAGCGGCAGCACCAACGGCGGCGACACGCTTGCGCTGGGCGGCAGCAGCAACGCCAGCTTCGACCTGGGCACGGTCGGTGCGGTGGGCAGCGGCACAGCCATCCAGGGCTTCACCCAGTTCGCCAAGGCCGGCACCAGCACCTGGACCTTGAGCGGCGCCGGCAACGCGAACCAATCGTGGGCGATCAGCAACGGTACGCTGGTGGGCAGCAGCACCAGCATCGTCGGCAACGTGACGTTCTCGCCAGTCAGCGGCGGCAACGCGAACCTCACGTTCGATCAGTCGACCAGCGGCGTGTACAACGGCGTGATCAGCGGCGACGGTTCACTGACCAAGGCCGGCAGCGGCACGCTGACCCTGACCGGTGACAACACGTATACCGGCACCACCACGATCGACGGCGGCCTGCTGCAGGTGGCCGATAACGGCACCAGCGGCATGGTCAGCGGCAACGTGGTGAACAACGGTGCGATGGCGTTCGATCGTTCCGACACGGTCACCTACAGTGCCGTGATCAGCGGCGTGGGCAGCGTGGCGCAAGCCGGCAGCGGCACATTGATCCTCAACGGAGTGAACACCTATACCGGCAGCACCACGGTGCAGGCGGGTACGCTGGAAGTAGGCGACGACGCGCACATCAGCGCATCGATCCAGAGCAACGTGACGGTGGATGTGGGCGGCACCTTGCGCGGCCACGGCACCATCGACGGTGACGTGATGAGCGATGGCACGGTATGGCCCGGCGGTTCCGTGGGCGTGCTGACCATCAACGGCAACTACACGCAGAACGCGGATGCGACGCTGGAGATCGACGTGACGCCGACGCAGGCGTCGGAATTGGTCGTGACCGGTACCGCCAGCCTCGCGGGCACGTTGAACCTGATCTATGCGCCGGGTACCTACACCAGTGCGACGTACACGTTGGTGCAGGCAAAAGCGCTGAGCGGGCAGTTCACCACGACAACCTCGACGGGCTCGGTGCCGACCGCGCTCAATCCCAAGCTGACGTACAACTCGACACAGGTTGATTTGACGTTGACGGCGGCGGGAACGCCGAGTCCAACGCCGACACCCACTCCTACCCCGACTCCCACGCCCACCCCCACTCCCACTCCTACCCCCTCACCGACACCAACGCCTGCACCGGCATCGACCGTGGTCGCACCGCATGATGGCGCGCTGTATGCCAACCTGATGCGCAGTGCGAACCTGGCCGGACAGCAATCGCTGGCCACCGTGCTCGGCGCCACGCTTCGTACGGGCGACATGCATTGCAACGACGCCAAGGTGGCGCACGCCAATACGGTCGCATCGTCCTGCAACGGCGACGTATGGGTGCAATACAGCGGCAGCAGCGATTCGATGTCCGGCAGCAACGGCTTGAACAGCAGGCGTTTCGGTTTGCAGGGTGGTTTCGATCACGCCGTCAGCGATGCATTGCACCTGGGCGTGGAAGTGGGCTTCGATCGCATCAACGGCAGCGATCGCAACGACGGCAACGGCAGCATCGATAACGTGCACGGCGGTGTGTACGCATTCGTCAATGCTGGCCCGGTGGTGGTATCGGGGCTGATCGACCAGGCGCACAGCAGCTACCGCGTGTATCGCCAGACCGGCATCGGCCATGGCAGCGCCACTCCGGATGGCAACACTACAGCCGCTGCATTGCAGGCGGCTTGGCCGCTGGCGGCGGCGCAGTGGCAAGTGACTCCGGCGATCGGCGCGCTGTACCAGCACCAGAGCCTGGGCGCCTTCAACGAAACCGTGCCAAGCAGCAATCCACTGGCGCCCGCGTTTGCGGTGCAGGGCCTGCATGGCACCTACACCACGATGCAGCCGTATGCGCGTGTATTGTTCTCGCGGCCGTTCGTGGCGCAAGACGTCAGTTACGTGCCGCAATTCGAAGTGGGCTATCGCTACGACACACGCAGCAGCAACACGCCGGTGGTGCGGGAAGTGGCGCAGGACGGCACGGTGTTCGCCATGCCGGGAGACAATCTGGGCCGTGGTACGGCGACGGTAGGTGCGCGGGTCACGGCGAAGGCCGGTGCGTCTTGGGGCTTGTATCTGGATTACCAGGGCCAGTTCGCCCATCACCTGAGCGACAACGC
>CBJMMB010000106.1:0-12901 GCA_966430775.1 uncultured Dyella sp.
ATTGCCCGCGCAGGCAGGCATGCGAAAGCAGATCGCGCGGGTGTTCGGGACGGCCATGCGCAGCGAGGTAACTCGGCGCCGCGGCGGTGGCGAACCGCTGTACGCGCGGGCCGATGGGAATGGCGATCATGTCCTGTTCGAGCCGCTCGTCGTAACGGATGCCCGCATCGCAGCCGGCGGCCAGCACGTCGACGAAACTGTCTTCTACGATCACGTCGACGCGGATGTCCGGATAGGCTTTTAGAAACCCGGCCAGGATGGGCGGCAGCACGATGCTGGCCGCGCTCGCCGGCACGTTGAGCTTCAAGGTGCCGGCCGGCCGATCACGAAAGCCGTTCAATACATCCAGCGCCGCTTCCATTTCGGCCAGCGCGGGCGCCAGCCTTTCGATCAGGCGCGAACCTGCTTCGGTGGGCGCGACACTGCGCGTGGTGCGGTTGAGCAGGCGCACGCCGAGCTTGGCTTCGAGCCGCCGTACCGCCACGCTGAGACCGGAAGCGGATACGCCGCTGATGCGCGCCGCATCGCGGAAGCCGCCGGCGCGGGCCACCGCCACGAATGCGGCCAGATCGTTGATCTCCACGGTCATTGTTTAATCCCTTGCACAGCCCGTGCATATTGCGGGGGATTATCTAACAGGCGAGTGGCGCGCATAGTGGCTGGTGCCCCTCCCAAGGAGACTTTCATGTCAAAGCTTGCTTCCGCCGCAGGTACGTTTCCGCTCGCCGGCCGCCATGTGAATCGCATGGGATACGGCGCCATGCAACTGGCCGGCCCCCGTGTGTTCGGTCCGCCCAAGGACCGCGACGCGGCGATCGCCGTGCTGCGCGAGGCCGTGGCCTCCGGCGTCAACCACATCGACACCAGCGATTTCTACGGCCCGCACGTCACCAACGAGCTGATACGCGAAGCGCTGCATCCGTATCCGGATGACCTGCTGATCGTCACCAAGGTCGGCGCCGTGCGCGATGGCGATGCGGCATGGCTGCCCGCGCAGGAGCCGGCGGACATCACGCGCGGCGTGCACGACAACCTGCGCAACCTCGGGCTGGAACGGCTGGACGTGGTCAATATGCGCATCGTGGGCCCGACCCACGGGCTGGCCGAAGGCTCCATCGCCCGCCAGGTCGAAGCGCTGGCGGAACTGCAGCAGCAGGGGCTGGTCGGCGCGATCGGGCTGAGCAATGTAACGGCCACGCAGGTCGCCGAAGCGCAGCGCATCACGAACATCGTTTGCGTACAGAACCACTACAACCTGGCGCACCGTGCCGACGACGCGCTGATCGATCAGTTGGCGAGCCAGGGCATCGCCTATGTGCCGTTCTTCCCGCTCGGGGGTTTCTCGCCGCTGCAGTCGTCGGTGCTGTCCAATGTCGCCGCCACCTTGCAGGCAACGCCGATGCAGGTTGCGCTGGCCTGGCTGCTGCAGCGTGCGCCGAACATCCTGCTGATTCCGGGCACGTCTTCATTGGCGCATCTGCACGAGAACCTTCAGTCCGCATCGCTGCGCTTGCCGGACAACTTGCTCGCCGAGCTCGATGCGATGGGCCAGAGCGAGGTGCAGCACGCGTGATGTCGCATGGCCGGCCCGTTGCAGGCGGGCCGGCCTAAGTGCGCGTACCATTCGCGAACCTGGATGAATGGTGCAGGGGATCGTCATGGTCGGGAAAACGGCTTCTTGTTGTTGCGGGCAGCTCCGCATTGAAGTGCAGGGCGAAACGCTGGGCGCCGGCGTTTGTCATTGCCTTGCCTGCCAGCAGCGCACCGGCAGCGTCTTCGCCACGCTCGCCGCTTATGCGGCGCCTTACAAGGTTACCGGCAACGCCACCGAGTACGTGCGTACCGGCGACCATGGCGCCAGGTTCCGCTTCCGGTTCTGCCCGGTTTGCGGAAGCAACGTGTTTCACACCGCCGAAGGCGAGGATGGATTCGTGCTGGTGGCGGTAGGCGCCTTTGCCGATCCCGATTTTCCGGCGCCGCAGGATTCGGTCTATGAATGCCGCCGGCATGCCTGGGTGCAATTGCCGGAAGGGATCGAACGTTACGACAAGGATCCGCCTTGAGGGCGCAGGGACGCAGTCCAGTCAGCCATTGCTGCGCCAATTTCACATTTGGACCACGGGGCAATCGGTAGATCAGTTCTGTCAACGCCCTGTAGCAATCGTGGTCCACAGTGAACCCTTTCGACCTGTCCATCCTGCGGTTTCTCAATCAATTCGCCTTCCGCTGGCCCATGCTCGATTACATGGCGATCGGCATCGAAAGGTTTTATTTCACGCGCGGCCTGGGACTGATCTGCCTGCTGTGGTGGATCTGGTTTCGCGGCGGCCAGAACGCACGCCGTGATCGGGAAATCGTCATCTGCACCGCTATCGCCACCTTTGTCGCGCTGATCCTCGGCAGGGCGATGGCGCATCTGCTGCCGTTCCGGCTCCGGCCATTCGCCAACGATGCGTTAGGGATGCACTTTCCATCGGACCTCTCCGCCTGCAAGGCGCCGGTGGTGCGCACCTGGAGTTCGTTTCCCAGCGACCACGCCATGATGTGGATCGCCGTGGCGACCGGGGTGTACCTGGCATCGCGACGCTTGGGGATCATCGCCTTCATCTATTCGCTGATCTTCATCTGCCTGCCGCGCATTTACTTAGGGATGCATTACCCCACGGACGTGCTGTTCGGCGTCGTGCTGGGTGTGCTGATCTGCCTGTTGCTCAATCACTCCCTGTTCCGGGAACGGATCGCCGCGCCGGCGCTGGCGTGGTCGGTGAAATACCAGGGCGCGTTCTACGTGATCATCTTCCTGGTGAGTTTCGAACTGGCCAGCCAGTTCGACGAGCTGCGCAAGCTGAGCGAGTTTCTCTGGAAGAACGTTTGAACATTCCTCGCTTGCGCTTTGCCAAAGCTGCCGCTTCGCGAAGCATCCGGCATAAAAAAGTGTGAGCGTGGTTAAGCAGTCCGGAAGATCCGCACCTTCACTCGCAGCCGACCGCCAACAACATAAAAGATGAGTGTGCGGACGGCACGGATGGTTCGTCCGCATGGATGAGCTTGCGCCGCCACGTAAGGCGATGCAGGCGAACGCTCACATCCTTGCGACCATGCCATGCGTACATTCATCACCGAATCGTCGTTCATCGACCGCCATGGCCGATTTCCAAACTGGCGCACTTCGGTTTGCCGCAGATGGCCGCTTTCGGCAGTGACACCTTTTCGGGGAAGCGCCTTCCTATGGAAATAGGCTCAGGGCTCTATTTGCATCCCACGGTCCGCACGGCCATCGATGCCTTGCAGGCAGGCGACCGGCTCGCCTGGCTGAGCTGTTTCACCGCAGGCGCCAAGCTCTTCGACAACGGCAAGCGCAAAAGCCTGTTCAACTTCACGCGCGACCACATCGGCTCGATACGCTTCAGCTCGATCGAGCGTGCCGACAACGACGGGCGCGACATCTATGGCGTGATGCAGGTCCGCGAAGAAGAGAACGTCCACGGCTATCTGAAATTCCGGCTCGATGCCGCGGCGATGTGCAACCGGCTCGATATCGGCCGGCAGGAGGGTGAGCAATCTCAGCCGCTGTTGCCGTTTTCGCCGGGGCTGGTTGCGGAGGATGGGGAAGCGGGATAGCGCATGTACGTCACTCCGTTTTCCTGATCATGGCAGGCCGCGGCGACGCGATTGCGCCCGCAGGTCTTGGCCCGGTACAGCGCGGCATCGGCGCGGCGAATCAGATCGAAACCGTCGCGGTCTTGCGGATGCAGCCAGGCGACACCGATCGAGCAGGTGACGTCCACCCGTACGCCATCGCCGCGGAAAGGGCGCTGAGCGATGTAGTGCCGTAATACTTCGAAGGGCGTGAGGTTGCCCACCGGTATGCCGGGAATCACCGCCAGCACTTCCTCGCCGCCGTAGCGGCCCGGCGTTGCATCGGTTGGCAAGGACTCGCGCAGTCGCATGGCGGTTTCGATCAGCACCGCATCGCCGGCGAGATGGCCGTGACGGTCGTTGATGCGCTTGAAATGGTCCAGGTCGATCAAGGCCACGGCCAAAGGCCGTTCGTGTGTCCTCGCATCGAGGATGGCTTGATCCAGTATTTCCAACACATGGGAGCGATTGGGCAGGCCGGTCAGGGCGTCATGCGTGGCTTGCTGCCACAGTGCAGCACGTGCTTCTTCCAGCGCCTGCTTATCCACTTCCAGCTCGCGCGTGCGCACCGCGACCAGGCGTTCGAGCGTACGTGCGCGCGAACGCAGGTGCCGTGTGCGCAATTGCCATATCAGCACGAGGCTCATGGCGAGCAACAGCACGCCTCCCAGCACGGCCGGCCATCGTCGCCACCACGGCGGCACGATATGCATCGGCAATTGGACCGGCGGTGACAGCTGTCGGCTGTCCGGATCGTAGGCGGCGATTTCGAAGACGAAGTCGCCTGGCGGCAGGGGCGGGTAGTCCACTTGCGAGCGATCGGAACTCACCCAGTTGTGCTCCAGGCCTTGCAGACGATAGCGATATTGCAAGGTGCGGCGCGTGGGCGCGCCGAGCGTGGCCAGATGCAGGGTAAGCGGTTGTTCCGATGCATCGTCGAAGCGATAGGCAAGGGACGGTTGTTCGGCGACGTCGCCAAGGTTCACCTGGGTGATGACCACTTTCAAGGCATCGGGCGAGGTCAATGTGGCCGGATGCAGGATATGCGAAATGCCGTTGGTGGTGCCGATCCACACCGAGCCGTCTTCATCTTCGAAGAAGGCATTTTCTCCGATGTCGTTCCAGATCAGGCCATCGTCTTCGGTGAGTCGGCGCCAGCGCTGGCCATTGTAGAGTTCGACACCGTCGGTGCCACCAACCCATAGCCAGCCTCGGCGGTCGTGCCGAATGAAATAGACGCGCGTGTCGTCGAGCAGTTCGTCCGCAATGTGCTGGACGTCCAGCGTGCCACCGTCGGTGATGTGGCCGTGCCATACGCCGTTGAAGTTACCGGCCAGATAAAGATCTCCGCTGGGCAGCACATCCATATGGGTGAAATCCTGGCCGGACGGCGCGCCGTTCACGCGTATCCGCACCCACTGGCCATGATCGAAGCGGAACAGGCCTGCTTCGCCGCTGAACCAGATCCGGCCTTGTGCATCTTCCACGGCATCGGTAAATGCATTGTCGGGAACGATGCTTGCTCCGGCGCGCCGAAGCAGATGGCCGTCGTAGACATACAATCCTCGCTCGGTGCACAGCCATGTGGTGCCGTGGCTGTCGGCCATAAGGTTGCGAATATAAGCGGGCGAATGCGCCACCTCTTCGGTGCTGCCGGTGCGCGCGTGATAGCGCAGCAATTCGCCCGAGTAATAAGCCGCTAGCATGTCGCCATCCGGCAGGGCGTGCAGGCCGATCGTTTCCTGCGCGAGCGATGGCGCCTTCAAGGGCCACGGCGTAAGGCGTGAGGCGCCCGGCGCAAGTACGCTGCCGCCCAGTTCGTCACCGACCCACAGTGCGCCGTCGCGTGCACGCGCTATCGCCCAACTGGGGCTGCTATCCAGGCCTTGCGCGATCTGCCAGCTTTCGAACCGATCGTAGCCGCGCCATTGCAATACGCCGCGGCCATAGGTGCCGATCCACAGCACGTGATTGCGGTCATACAGCAAGGCGTCGATGCCGATATCGGGCAGGCCGTTGTTTTTGTCGAATATGTGCCAATGCCGGCCATCCCAGCGCGCCAGGCCATCGTTGGCGCGCGTAAGCAGGCGTCCTTGATCGTCCTGGATCATGTCCAGGTAAGCGGTGACTACGCGCGCGCCCGGCAGATCGCGATTCACGAATGCGCTATTGCCGGCAGCGAGCGCACGGATATAGCGAGGGCTGCGAACCCATAGCGTGCCATCCTGGCCGCGCAGGTAAGACGTCCAAGTATCGGCCGGAATACCGTCGCGTTCGCTCCACATGCGCAGTTGATGACCGTTCCACTGGCACAGCGACTTGGCGCAACCGAACCACAATGTGTGCCCATCGCTGAAGACGCTGGTGACATCGGCCAGCGCAGGTGTGGCGCGCAAGTCTGCAGCATCGAAGCGCGGCCGTAGAAGCCAATGCGTACCTGCCGGTTCGACCTGCCAAAGACGATGCTGGCTGACCATGTAGATACGGCCATCCAGATCGGCAAGCGTGGCGCCGGGATCGACCGGTTGCGGATGCGACGATTCGTCGGCCAGCGCAAAGTGCTGGCCGTCCCCGACATACAGCCCGCTGCGCGTACCCACCCACAAACGCCCGGCATCGTCCTGATGCAAGGCGGAGATGTAACTGCCACGCAGGCCGTTGGCCGCACCGATACGTTGAAACGCATGGCCGTCGAAACGGAACAGGCCGTTCTCGGTACACACGTAAACGAACCCGCTGCGATCTTGCAGCAGGCAATTGTCTTCCAGGCTGCGCAGGCCTTGAGACTGGGTGAAGCTGGCGAGGCTGATGGCCTGGGCATCGGCGTGCATGGCTCGCGCCAGCATGATCAAGCCGATGGCGAGCATGTACCACCCGCGTCGATGGCGCACGACCCCGCCGGGCGGGACCGTCCGGCCACCCGATCGTGCTTTCAATGCTGCCCGGTCCCCTGTAGACCCCATGCCCTGCACCCAAGCGATAATGCCCCGCACAAGTCGCGCGGTCTGGACAACAATAGCGCAGGTTTCCGGTGGCCGGGTCACGGTCGCCATGGCTGAGCCAAGCTCCCGTCCTTTGAACGCGCTTGTTCAGTCTGCAAGAACTCCATTTTTCGCTTCAGGAACCCCGTTCGTGCCGCATTATTCCGGTCCCTTGCTCACGCGCCCCATCGCCGAAACCTTGCTGACGGCGCGCGACGCAGGAGAGGCTGAATGGACCGGTTCGTTGGACCTGGCCCGTTCGAACAGCGTCGTCACGCTGCATGCGGACACCTGGGAACATCGCGGGCAGAGCTATCCGTACCCGCACCGGTTGAAAGACCGCACCATCTATTACTGGGATGGCGCGGAATTTTCACCGGCATCGCGTTTTTCCGGTTCGCTGATCAAGCTGGTGCCCACCGAGTGGGGTGCGCCCACGTTCGAGATCGACGGCATCAAGATGCTGCCGACGTCGAAGGAATCGCCGTTCGAGGATGCGCGTCGCAAGGTGGCGCTGATCGAGCCGCGCGGCAAGGTGGTGCTGGATACCTGCGGTGGCCTGGGCTACTTCGCGGCCTGTTGCCTGGAGGCGGGTGTTGCGCGCATCCAGTCGTTCGAGAAGAACGCCGATGTGCTGTGGTTGCGCCAGATCAATCCGTGGTCGCCGGATCCGGACGATACCGATGGGCGCCTTGCGCTCAGCCATGCCGACGTATCGCAGGTGATTGTCGGGATCGCCGATGCTTCGGTGGACGCGCTGCTGCACGATCCGCCGCGCTTCGGCATCGCCGGCGAGCTTTATTCGCAGGCGTTCTATGATCAATTGGCGCGCGTGCTTCGTCGCGGCGGGCGTCTGTTTCACTACACCGGCAGCCCGAACAAGCTCACCAGCGATCGCGATGTGCCGCGGGAGGTGGCCAGGCGCCTGGAGCGGGCAGGGTTCAAGGCGCAATTGGCCTTGGATGGCGTATTGGCGACGCGCCGCTGAACCGGGCGCGTTGCAGCCTTATACCGTCTCCGCCGCGAACGCCGACTTTAATTCGCGCGCCAGCTCCTGCATCGAAAAAGGCTTGCTGATCACTCGCACGTCGCGGTCGAGTATGCCGTTGTGCACGATTGCGTCGCGCGGATAGCCGGTCATGTAGAGCACGCGCAGCTTCGGATAGAACGGGCGAACCGCTTCGACCAGTTGGCGGCCGTTCTTGCCCGGCATCACCACATCCGTCAGCAGCAGTGCGATATCGGGGTGGCTGGCCAGTTTTTGCTGTGCGGCGTCGGCGCTTTCGGCATCGAGCGCGGTGTAGCCCAGTTCGTTGACGCAGGCGACCACGAAATGGCGCACCTCGGAATCGTCCTCCACCACCAGGATCTTCTTGGAGGTGTTGAGTGCGAAGACCATGGTTTCCGCAAACACTTCCGCGTCCTGCTGCGCGGAGGAGCGCGGCAGGTACAGCTTTACCGTGGTGCCGATCCCCACTTCGGAATACAGCTGCACGTGCCCCTTGGATTGCTTGATGAAACCGTGCACCTGGCTCAGGCCAAGGCCGGTGCCTGAGCCGGCTTCCTTGGTGGTGAAGAACGGATCGAAGGCGCGGCGCACCACGTCCGGCGGCATGCCGCTGCCGGTGTCGGTCACCGCCAGCATCACGTACTGTCCGGGTGTGACTTCGACGTGCGTATTGGCAAACGCCTGGTCGAGATATGTATTGGACGTTTCGATGACCAGGCGGCCCTTGCCGTTCATGGCGTCGCGGCTGTTGACGGCAAGATTGAGCAGCGCGCTTTCCAACTGCGGCCGATCGATGAACACGCGCCACAAGCCGGCGGTCAACGTGGTTTCGATCTGGATGTCCTCGCCCAGCGTGCGTTGCAGGATCATCAGCATGCTGCGCACGCAATCGTTGACGTCGACGGATTTGGGACGCAGCGGCTGCATGCGTGAGAACGCGAGCAGATTTTTGGTGAGATCGGCGCCACGCATGGCGGCGGTCAATGCCCTGGAAACCAGATCTCTCAGGCGTTCATCCGTCTTGCCCAGGTGGCGCAGCGACATTTCCAGGTTGCCGACGATGATCGCCAGCATGTTGTTGAAGTCATGCGCGATGCCGCCGGTGAGCTGGCCCAGCGCTTCCATCTTCTGCACCTGCCGCAGGCGCATCTCCACCGCTTCGCGTTGCTGGATCTGGTCTTCCAGCGCCAGGTTTTTCTCGAAGATCGCACGCTGGCGGCTGGCGCCTTCGCGATGCACGCGATAAGCGACGCCCGCGGCGATCAGTACGGCGAACAGTGTGGCGGCCAGCAGCAGCGCTCGGGTGCGGCGCGATGCATCCAGTCGTTGCTCGAGCAGGGCCGCTTCGTTGCGATCCATCTGCCGCGTCAGGGCCTGGATGTCTTCCATCAATTCCAGGCCGACGCCGGTCTTGACGACACCGAGCGCCGAGCCGTCGTCGCGGTCGGTTTGCATTTGCAGCGTGTGCTCAAGCTCGCCCATCTTCTGGTCGACGAGCGGACGAAGCTTGGCATACAGGGCGACCTGCGCTGGATTGTCGGCCACCAGCGAAGCCAGTAGCGATTCGGTGGCGGCCAGATCCTGGCGTGCCAGCTCATACGGATGCAGATAACGCGGGTCGTGCGTCAGCAGCACGCCGCGCTGCCCCGATTCTGCATCGCGCACGTCGCTATAAAGTTGAATGATGGCCTGGCGTACCTGCTGGGTATGATTCACCCACTTGTCTGCGCGCTCGCTGCTGATGGTGGCGAACGTCACCAAGCCGCATGCGATCAGCAGCAGCAGAAAGCCCACCCGTATTTGCCATTCCGCCCGCCTCTGCTGCTTCTTCAAGCGCTCCATCGGCAACCCCTGTGTGCATAACGGCGCTAGATAGCTTCATCCTTGTCCAAGTATCGTGAATCCATCCGCGGAAGGTAGCTGCAGTGCAATACATCCCTGGCAGCTGCAACCATTGAACTCGCCATGGCCGACCGCAAGGTCGATGTAGGCTTTACCCCTGGCAAGGAGATACGACCATGACTCCGCCCGATGCTTCCGCAGTGCGACCCATCAAGCAACCTGGACCGGACCATCCCATCACGATCGAGCGCAACGCCCGCCGCGTGGTGGTGAAAGCCGGCGGCCAAACCGTGGCGGACACACGCCAAGCGCTTACGCTGAAAGAGGCCAGCTATCCGGAAGTCCATTACATCCCGCGCAACGACGTGGACATGAGCTTGCTCGTGCGCACCCAGCATGCCACCTATTGCCCGTATAAAGGCGATTGCTCCTACTACAGCATTCCGTCCGCCGGCGAGCGTGCCACGAATGCGGTATGGACCTACGAGAAACCGCACGAGGCGGCCGCCGCGATCAAGGAACACCTGGCGTTCTATCCGGATCGCGTCGATGCCATCGAAGTGCTCGATGGCTGAAAAAAAGCCCGGGAGTTGCCTCCCGGGCTTTTGCATCACACAGTCAGGCGATCAATGACCGCCGGTCGAAGCCTTGGCGTTGGCGTCCGCGCTGACGCCGGCATTGGCGCCCGCGGCACCCGCGCTGCCGTTGGCCGACGCACCGGTTTGTACGTTGGTGTTGGCGGCTCCCGCGGCATCCGTGGCGACCTTGTCGGTAGCGCCCGATGCGGTGCGGCTGGCGGTCGAGGTGGCATCGTTCGCGGTGGAGGCTGCGGTATGGGCGGCCTTGTGCGCCGTGTGCTTGGCGACGTGGCTGGTGTGTTCGATCGCGTGGCCAGCCATGGACGTGGTACCGGCCGCCGTCTGCGTTGCTCCTTGCACTACCGCACCAGGGTTCACGCTGGCACCTGCACCAACCCCGACACCGCCGCCGACATGCACCTGGGCAAAAGCGGGGATGCTCAGCACGCTGGCCGTGGCGATCGCTGCAATGAGAATGGACTTGCGCATAGAGATGTAACCTCACTGGTGGGTAATGTGCCGCGTTCGATGACGTGGCGAGCAGACGCTAGGCGATCTGCGCGAACTGCATCCTGAACGGAATTGGGGTTACTTCAGGCGCCGGACAGATCGCTGAATCGCAGCAAACGTGCGTTCGTAAGGCTTGCGTTAGCCAAGGTCCGGCGTGCAATACGGTTGCCCGGAATGTGGGCGATGACGTTGATGCATTCGGCTGTTGCTGGAAGTGATACGCAACGTCGCTGCACGCTTGATCGTGCAGCGAATGGAAAATCGCTTATGCGCTAAACGGGATCGTTCGCACGCTTGGGGGCGGATGAACGCGCGTTGCGCCAGATATCAGAGACCTGGCACCGCTTCGTTGAAAAGACGGAACCTGGCGATGGCCGCCTGCGTGCTCATGATCGCCATCATCGAGCGAATCTGCGCACCGGTTGCGCGCGGATGCAGCAGCAGAAACCGATTGCTGCCCGAACCCGCCGGCCGGCATGCGGCGGCAATGCATACCTCGCCATCGACGGACGCCACCACGGGTGGCACCGAATAGCGCGGATCCCACAATTGCCGGCGCACCTCGCCATGCTGCGGCCCACCGGCAATAAGACATTCAACGACCTGTTCCATCCTCGTTTCCCCCTGTCATGGAGAGCGCTCTGGCTCTCGGGGACTGAATAAGCATGCGTTGGGCCATGCTCACGGATGGAATGTGCTCCGTATCACGTTTTGTATTTTTGGGTGGGCGGCTGAGAAGGATGATTCTGCTGGTGAGGTCTGGAGGTGGTGCGCGGGTCCGGGAAAGTAGGGGAAACGAGCTCCTTAAGGTGTGCTTTTGGCGGTCTTACCTTGGTGCGGGCATGTGGCTGGATGGGGTGGTTTCCGTGGTCGTGCTAGACCTGTATCGCTTGGAGTGACGTTCTGTGACACAAGAAGCTCATCCATGCCATGCGGGTTATTTGGATCGAATTAAATGGATTGCTTTTGGTTCGGACAAGACGCCGGGGCGGGGAAATGTATGGCAAGCCGCGCGCGTAAGCCCCTCTCCCTCCGGGAGAGGGGTTGGGGTGAGGGTGCGACCAGCGCGCGATAACCGAGTCTTGCGCCAGACGTCAGCATCGCGCTTCGCCCGAACCCTCACCCGCCTCTCGGCACCCTCTCCCGGAGGGAGAGGGACTCACTCGGAAAGTTATTTGCGAGCCATCACCTTGGGCAACGATGCGAAACGTGACGCGCCTTGCACGTGGCCACGGTTGAAAATTTCCGATCAGCAGTCACTCGCTATCTTCATACACAACCAAAAAGCACACCCTCTTCACCCACCTGAACCCACCCCGCATAAACTTGCTGCGTCGCAGGATGACAGCAGCAAATTCTCTCGACCATCCTCCGTGTCGCTTCAGGCCGCGCGAAACACACGGCGTGTTGCCTGATAAGCGCAAGGGGCGCTTTGCTAGGGAGAGAACACATGAAGGGTGGCAAGTCGTTGCGCAGGATGGTGAGGAGTGTCGTTGGTGTATCGCGTCGTCCGTTGCTAGCGGCATGCATGTTGGCCTTGCTGGCCAACTCAGCATGGGCACAGGAGACGCAAAACCAGTCGACGAACAGCAGCACGCATACACAGCAGAACGCGGCACAACAAAGTCAGCCGGCGGCCAAGACGCAGAAGCCGCCACAAGGCTCGGTGCAGAACCTCAACACCGTGGTCGTCACCGGCATTCGCGGCAGCATCGAGAGCTCGCTCAAGGCCAAGCAGAATTCCGACAACATCATCGAAGCGATATCCGCCGAAGATATCGGCAAGCTGCCGGATGCGAGCATCGCCGAAAGCCTGTCGCATTTGCCAGGGCTGGCGACGCAGCGCCAGGACGGACGCGCCAACGTGATTTCCATTCGCGGCCTGTCGCCGGATTTCGCCGGCACCACGCTCAACGGCCGCGAACAGGCCACCGTCGGCGAGAACCGTGGCGTCGAATACGATCAATATCCCTCCGAACTGATCAGCGGCGCGGTGGTGTACAAGACGCCCGACGCAGGGCTGGTAGGGCAGGGGCTTTCAGGCACGGTGGATCTGCATACCATCAGGCCGCTGGATCTGCCCCGGCGCACCATGGCCGCGAACCTGCGCGGCGAATACACCACCAACGGCACGCTCAATCCCGGTACCGGCGTCGGCGATCTGGGCCATCGCGCCAGCTTCTCGTATATCGATCAATTCTTCGATCACACCCTGGGCCTGGCGGTGGGTTTTGCGCAGCTCGATTCGCCCATCCAGGAAAAGCAGTACCAGGCGTGGTGGTGGAGTGTGGACAACGGTTCGGCCGGCATCGACCAGAACTGGCACGGTCCGCATACGCCCG
>CBJMMB010000107.1:0-12709 GCA_966430775.1 uncultured Dyella sp.
GCTGTTATAGCCCAATACCCTTCACACCGGCAACCATCCTTCTGGAATACTTGCACCATCGGGCGCCACAGGCGGTTTCGGCGACGTGAATGCCGTGAGTCGATTGATCCTCTTCCTGCTGAACCTTTACAAGCGCTTCGTCAGCCCGCTGTTGGGACAGCGTTGCCGCTTTTACCCCAGTTGCTCCGATTATGCACGTGTCGCGGTGGCCCGCTTCGGTCCGTGGCGGGGTGGCCTGCTGGCCGGATGGCGCATCGTACGCTGCCAACCGCTGTGCTCGGGCGGCAATGATCCGGTGCCCGACCACTTCCACTTTGCGGGCTGCCGCGGCTTGAACCGGCAGGCAGAGGACGCAGAACACTGAGTGCGTCGTACACTGCACAGCCCTGCCCCATCCGCACTGCTGAAGGAATGCTCATGTCCACCGATTGGCTGATCAAGAACGCCGAACTGGTCAATGAAGGGCATCGGTTCCACGCCGATCTGCGCATCAGGCACGGCCGTATCGACAGCATCGGCGACAGTCTCGACACCCGCCCCGGCGAGCAGGTAGTCGATGCCACCGGGCTCTGGCTGTTGCCGGGCATGATCGACGACCAGGTGCACTTCCGCGAACCGGGCCTTACGCACAAGGCCGACATCGCGCATGAATCGCGCGCCTGCGCCGCCGGCGGCATCACCAGCTTCATGGAGATGCCCAACACCAAGCCGCCGGCCTTGGATCGCGATTCGCTGGAAGCCAAGTACGCGCGCGCCGCGGAAACCTCGGCAGTGAACTACGCGTTCTACCTGGGCGCCAGCAACGACAATCTCGAAGCGATCCGCTCGCTCGATCCCAAGGCCGCGCCCGGCATCAAGGTGTTCATGGGCGCCTCCACCGGCAACATGCTGGTGGACAATCCCGACACGCTGGATGGCATCTTCCGCGAAGCACCCACGCCGATCATCACGCACTGCGAAGACACACCGATGATCGACGCACTGCACGCCAAGGCACGAGAAAAATACGGCGAAAACATTCCCGCGCGCGAACATCCGCTGATCCGCTCGCGCGAGGCCTGCATCAAATCCACGCGGCTGGCGATCTCGCTGGCGCAGAAACACGGCACGCGCCTGCACGTGCTGCATATCTCCACCGCCGACGAGCTTGCCCTGTTCCAGCCCGGCCCGCTCAAGGGCAAGCGCATCACCGCCGAAACCTGCGTGCATTTCCTGCATTTCAGCGACGAGGACTACGAGCGGCTGGGTTTCCTGATCAAGTGCAATCCCGCCATCAAGACGGCCGCCGATCGCGAAGCCATTACCAAAGCCGTCGCGGAACGCCGCATCGACGTGCTCGCCACCGATCACGCACCGCATCTGCTGGAAGAAAAAGGCCAGCTCTACGACAAGGCGCCCTCCGGTTTGCCGCTGGTGCAATTCGCGCTGCAAGCCGCGCTGCAGCGCGTGACCGAAGGCAAGCTCACGCTGGAACGCGTGGTGGAAGCGGTCAGCCATGCGCCGGCCACGTTGTTCGACGTGCACGAGCGCGGCTTCCTGCGCGAAGGCTATGCGGCCGACCTGGTGCTGGTGGATCCCAACAAGCCGCATACGGTGCGCCGCGAAGAGGTATTGTCCAAGTGCGGCTGGTCGCCGTTCGAAGGCTATACCTTCAGCAGCTCGATCGCCGCCACCTTCGCCAATGGGCAGCGCGTGTGGGATGGTTCAAAGGTGGATGACGCGGTGCGTGGGCAGCGCTTGGCGTTCGATCGCTGATCGCCGAACGCCGTGTCGTCGCTCCCGCGCGCCAGCGGGAGCTGCGATCAGTGCAACTCGGAAACCACTATCAGCACCGGACCGTCGTTACCGGAGTTGCCCAGCACCCGCGGCTGGATATCGCTGCTCGCCAGCGTGCGATCGCCCTGCTTGATGCTTGCCGAGATCCTGAAATCCGTGCCATTGGCGACGGCGCTCGGTTCATAGCTCAACACGAACGGCACCGGTGATGCGCCGATCGGCGCAATGCGGTCGGTGGCGATCACGCCTGCTGGGGCATCATGCCGGTCGAGCGTGACCTCCAGGTACGCGTCGGACGGCAGATCGTGTACGAGGTGATAGTCGACTTCGCCGGTCAGCGACTTCATCAGCGTCTGCTGCGCGGACGGCGCTTCATGATGCTTGCCGAAATGCGGCATCCAACTGCAACCGGCCAGCACGAGCACGCCGGCCAAAAGCAATCCTTGGCGGATTTTCATCGCGACTCCTCAATCTCAATCGCACGGATCAATCGCAGGGATGATAGCAACAGCGCCCGGAACGGATCAGGCGCGCCCGTCGCCGTAACCACCTGCGATGCCCTTGCTGGCGTAAGCCACCGCATCGTGCGGATGCAGGCTTTCCTGGTGTTCGAGCCGCACGTGGAAATCGGCGATGCTGTCGTCGGCATCGAGTGCGCGCTGGATGCGGCGTGCCGCGTCTTCGCAGAACATCAGGTTGCCGCCGTTGGCCAGCGCAAACGCCTGTTCGTCTTCGCGCTTCACCGCGGTTTGCACCGACGTGCCCAGCGCTTGCTCGACACGATCGAGCAAGCCGATCAAATGCAGCGGCGCGCCTTGCTTGAAACACACCAGCAGGCGCGCCACGCTGCGCTGCGCATGCGGCGTGGCGACGATGCCTTTCTCGCTACCCAGCCAGGCCAGCACGGCGGCATGGTCCAGCGGCTTGCCGGCGTCGAAATCCTTGGCGAACTGTTCCTGGATCAATTGCCGCGACAGCGCAGCCGACGCCGGACAAGTGGAGGAGTAGACCACTTCGGTACCCAACTCCAGGCGAAAGCCGTCTTGGCACAGGCTGGCTTCGATCGACACGGGATACGCACGCCAGCCGCTGTTGCCGCTGCGCAAGGCGGCGCGGCGCACGAGCTGGTCGAAACGGATGCTGATGCGCGCGCGATCGGAAAGCTCCTGGTGCGAATCGAGAAAGGCGCGCAGCAAGGCTTCCAGCATGGCCGCATCCACCGGCTTGTTGCTCAGGTATTCGTCGACCAGCAGATACAGGCGCGACATGTGGATGCCGCGCTTGTCCGGCCGGGTGAGGTTGACGAACGCGCCGACCTGGGCGCTGGAACGCTGCGCGGTGCCGTCGCCCGCGTCGAACAACACCGGCACCTCGATGCCGTCCATGCCGACCCAGTCCAGCGCGCCGGCCAGATGCGGCTGCGCCTGGCTGGCCACGTCAGGCATCAGGCGAACAGTGCTTTCGTGGGTATGCATGGGTATTCCTTGAAATGCGCGACCTGCTGAGTTGCCGCACGCTAATGTTGGGGCAGCTCGCCGCGCCGCAACAGACCCTACACGGGAAACAGTGCGTTTATCGACCTCAGTCGGCGACCCGCTGCCGCCAGCGCTGGGCGGCGCGCCAGGCGCGCAAGGTGGCCAGGAAGCCGCCGTTGGGCAGCCCTTTTTGCAGTACCTCCAGCGGCGCGCCGGCGCGAGCCGCCTTGCGCGCCAGACGTTCGCCCTCGCCCGCCTCGATGGCGCGGAACACGCTCAGCGGCCCGTCGAGCCGCGCGGCGTCGTTCCAGGTGGTGCGCAGGTCGGCCAGTTGCGCCTTGACGGCCTCATCGCGCGCCTCGCTGCCCTGGCGCAGGCCGGCGCGGCTGAGCCCGTAGCGCGCCAGGCGCGCCATCGGCAGCGGCAGGCGATCCCGATCGGCATCGTCCTGCAGGCGGCGCAAGGCGAACAGCAGGTGGCTGAGCGTGGCCACGCGCGCCGCGCGCGCCGAGGATGCGGCTTCGCCGAACCACCAGGCGGTTTCCAGTTCGGCCAGCGCGCCGTGCAGCGCCGAGGAGGCGCTGAGCTGGGCGGCGAAATCCACCGCCGTGCCCTCTTCCAGTTGCGCCATGGCGGCCAAGACCGGCGCCAGCCAGCGTTGTTGCGGCATCGCATGGGCGCGCTCGTCATCGAACAGCACGCGCGTCAGCGGATGCCGGCCGCCGCTGGACGCCGCGCCGTTCAATTCTTCCGCCCACCAGTTGAGCTTGGTGGCCGCGACGTGCGGCTCGCGAATGCCATAGGCCGCCGAAAGCAGCTCCTGCTCCAGCGCGGCCAGCGCAATGTGGCCGGGGTATTTATTCGGTTCGACGAACACCAGCGCCATGCGTTGCTGCGGTTGCACGGCCAGCCATTTGTCGACGTAACTTTGCAGCGCGCCTGCTTCGCTCACGCCAGCGCCTTCAGGTTGAACATGTCCAACAATTCGCGCGGATGCGCCACCACCGCGTCGGCGCCCCAGTCATGCGGATTGCCGCCGTCGAGATATCCCCATTGCACGGCGATGGTGTAGAGCCCGGCGTCACGCCCTGCCTGCACGTCGCGACGATCGTCGCCGACGAAGAAGCAGCGCGCAGGATCGAGCCCGGCGCGTTCGCAGGCCAGCAATACCGGCGCGGGATCGGGCTTGCGCACCGGCAGCGTGTCGCCGGAAACCACTGCGCATACGCGCTCGCCCCAGCCGATCTGTTCGATCAGGTCGTCAGTGAGATAGCCCGGCTTGTTGGTGACGATGCCCCAGGCGATGCCGCCGCTTTCCAATGCTTCGAGCAATGTATCGATGCCCTCGAACGGACGGGTGTGGCGGGCCATCATGCTGTGATAAAGCTCGAGGTAACGCGGCGCGCGTTCGAGCAGGGCTTCATCGCTTTCGTCGAACGCACAGCGCAGGATGGCGCGCGAACCGCGCGATACCACCGCGCGCACGGTCGCGTACGAAGGCACCGTAGCGCCCACTTCGCCGCAGTAAGCGGCCAGCGCCGCGTGCAGGTCCGGTGCGCTGTCGAGCAGGGTGCCGTCCAGATCGAACAGCATGCCGTGAGGGGATTGAGGCAGCGGCTTCATGCAGGTTTACGCGCGCACACGAGGTAATTGATGGCGGTGAAGCGACTCAGCCACGCCTTGCGCTGGATCGGGTTGTAGCCGAGGCCGCTGATGTCTTCCACTTCCAGGCCTTCATGCCGCAGCAGGCGCGCCAGTTCGGACGGCTTGAGGAATTGCGCGTAGTGATGCGTGCCGCGCGGCAGCAGGCGCGCGATGTATTCCGCGCCGATGATCGCGGCGCCGAACGCCGCCGGCGTGCGGTTGAGGGTGGACATGAACAGGCGCGCGCCCGGTTTCAGCATCGCGGCCAGGTCGTGTACCAGCGCCGCCGGATCGGGTACGTGCTCGATCAGTTCCATGCAGCATACGGCGTCGAAGCTGGCCGGTTCGGCTTCGGCCAGTTCCGCCGAGGATTGCTTCCGGTAATCCACCTGCAGATTGGATTCATGCAGATGCAGCCGTGCGATCTCGATCACCTTCAGGCCCATGTCGATGCCGACGACCTCCGCGCCTGCGCGCGCCAGCGCTTCGCTCAACAGGCCGCCGCCGCAACCGACGTCGGCCACGCGCGCGCCGCGCAGCGCCACGCGTTTGGCCACGTAATCGACGCGCACGGGATTGAGATCATGCAGCGGTCGCGACTCGCCGTCCGGATCCCACCAGCGCGAGGCCAGTTTGTCGAAGCGCGCGATTTCTTTGTGGCTGACGTTTTGCGTAGCTTGCATGACGAACAACTCCGGTGAACCCACTTAATCTAGTGTGTGTTCCATTCGTAAACCGTGACATCCCAGCCACCGCTAGTATGCGCCGGATCGCTGTGTGCGATCGCCAGCGCTTCCTCCATCGATTCGGCGCGCAGCAGATAGGCGCCGCCGGATTTATCGGCAAAACCGCCGGACATCTCGTTGCGCCCCTGCGCACGCAGGGATTCCAGGAATTGCCGGTGCAACGGCACCACCGTGAGGTCGACCTGCGGCCGGCGCATCAGCATGACGAGGAAGTGCTTCATGCCGGGTCCAGCGCCGCGATGCGTTCGCGCCAGGCGTGGGTGCGGGCCATCACGCCGAGCAGATCCATGTCCACCAGCTCGCGTGCGGCCAGCTTGCGCTTGCCGGCGATCCACACGTCGGTGACTTGGTGGCGGCCAGTGGCATAGATCAGCTGCGAGATGACGTGGAACAGGGGCTGGGTTTCTAGGTCGCTCAGCCGCACTGCCGCCAGGTCCGCCTGCTTGCCGACTTCGATCGAGCCGATCTCGGCATCCAGTCCCAAGGCCTTGGCCGCCTGGATGGTGGCGGTGCGCAGGGTGAAGCCGGCGTCGAACGCCGCGGCGTCTTCGGCAACCGCCTTGGCCAGCAGCGCGGCGGTGCGCATTTCGCCGAACATGTCCAAGTCGTTGTTGGACGCGGTGCCGTCCGTGCCCAAGGCCACGTTCACGCCTGCCTTGCGCAGCTTTTCCGCCGGGCAGAAGCCGGAAGCCAGTTTCAGGTTGGACTCCGGGCAATGCACCACCGAGACGCCGGCTTCGGCGCAGGCGGCGATCTCGCCATCGGTAAGCTGCGTCATGTGCACGGCGATCAAGCGGTCGTTGATCAGGCCGAGTTTCTGCAGACGCTGGAAAGGACGCAGGCCGCTTTGCTTGCGTGCCTCTTCCACTTCGTGCGCGGTTTCGTGCAGATGCAGATGCACCGGAATATCGAGCTGGTCGGCCAGCATGCGGATGCGCTCGAACGATTCATCGGAGACCGTGTATGGCGCGTGCGGCCCGAACGTAGTGCGGATCAGCGGATCGTTGCGGAAACTGTCGTGCGTTTCGCCGGCGCGCTCGAAGTATTCGTCCTGCGTACGCGCCCACGCGGTGGGAAACTGGATCACCGGCAGCGCAACGACCGCGCGGAAACCATGCTTACGATAGGTCGCGCCGATCGCATCCGGAAAGAAATAGTTTTCGTTGGCGCAGGTGGTGCCGCCGCGCAGCATCTCGGCGATGGCCAGTTCCACGCCGTCGCGCACGAACTCGGGGCCGATCACCTTCGCTTCCACCGGCCAGATGTGTTGCTGCAGCCAGACCATCAGCGGCAGGTCGTCGGCGAGGCCACGCATCAGCGTCATCGGGTTATGCGTGTGCGTGTTGATCAGGCCGGGGATCAGCACGTGCTCGCCCAGCTCCACGCGCTCGCGCGGTGCGTATGCGGCATGTGCTTCGGCGATCGGCAGGATGGCGACGATGCGATCGGCGTCGACCGCCACCGCATGCTGCTCCAACACCACGCCGTGCGGCTCGACCGGCACGATCCAGCGGGCTTCGATCAGGACATCCACGGGCTGCGGCGCGGTCTGGCTCGTCATGGGATTCTTTGGTTGGGGAGTTGATATGAAACGGGGCGGTACATCTTACGATGACCGCCCCGGTGGGTTGCTTGCTGTCCGGTAGAGGAGTTTGCGTGCTTCGCACCCATCTTTCACTGGATCCCGGCGTTCGCCGGGATGACGCATCGGCAAGCCGCGCCAAAGCGCGGGCCGATGCGTCACTTACCAACGCGGCTGACGTATTCGCCGGTGCGGGTGTCGACCTTGATCACCTCTTCCGTGGTGACGAACAGCGGTACGCGCACTACGGCGCCGGTTTCCAGCGTGGCCGGCTTACCGCCGCCGCCGGAGGTGTCGCCGCGCAGGCCCGGATCGGTTTCCGTGATCTTCAATTCCACGAAGTTCGGCGGCTGCACCGCGATGATCTCGCCGTTGAACAGCGTGACCACGCATTCTTCTTCACCCTTCAGCCACTTGGCCGCGTCACCCACGCCGACCTTGCTGGCCTGATGCTGCTCGAAGCTTTCCTGGTGCATGAAATGCCAGAATTCGCCGTCGGAGTACAGGTACTGCATGTCGGTATCGACGACGTCGGCGACTTCGAAACTGTCGCTGGACTTCATCGTCTGTTCGGTGGTGCGCCCGTTCTTGAGGTTGCGGATGAAGATGCGGGTGAATGCCTGGCCCTTGCCGGGCTTGATGAAATCGGCGTCAGTGATGACCCACGGGTCATTGTTGTGAAGGATCTTCATACCCTTCTTGACGTCGTTCAGACCGACGGTGGCCATGCGCTTTGTGCTCCAGATGTGATGAGGCCGACGGGCGGCTAGAATAGGGATTTCCCGGGCCCTGAGCCCGGTTCAAGACTCACTATGATAACCGCAAGCCACGCCGCCCGCCTATCACCGCCCGAAGCCGACTGGCGCACGCTATGGCGTGAAGCCGTTACCGATGCCCACGAATTGCTGGCGCTGCTGGGCCTGGCGCACCTCGCCGACACCCTTCCCGTCGATGACGCCGGCTTCGCCCTGCGCGTGCCGCGCGGTTTCATTGCGCGCATGCGTCACGGCGATGTGCGCGACCCGCTGCTGTTGCAGGTGCTGCCGCAACTGGCCGAACTGGCGCAAACGCCGGGTTTCACGATGGACGCCGTCGGCGACATGGCCGCCCGCGAAGCCCAGGGCGTGCTGCACAAGTACCAGGGTCGCGCCCTGCTGATCGCCAGCGGCAGTTGCGCGGTGAACTGCCGCTATTGCTTTCGCCGGCACTTTCCCTACGGCGATGAAATGGCCGCGGCGGGCCAATGGCGCCAGGCGCTGGAACACATTCGCCGGGACACCTCCATCAACGAGCTGATCCTTTCCGGCGGCGACCCGCTGGCCCTGGCCACCGGCAAACTGGAAGAGCTCAGCCGCGGCCTGGCGGACGTGCCCCAGGTCACGCGCCTGCGCATCCACACCCGCCTGCCGGTGGTGCTGCCCGAGCGCATCGATGGTCCTTTCATCGAGTGGCTTTCGACGCTGCCGATGCAGAAGGTGATCGTGCTGCACGCCAATCACGCCAACGAGTTCGACGATGGCGTGGACGACGCCTGCGCGCGCCTGCGCAACGCCAATGTCACCCTGCTCAATCAGTCGGTGCTGCTAAAGGGAATCAACGACGATGCCGATACCCTGGTAGCGTTGTCCGAGCGCATGTTCGCTGCGGGCGTTTTGCCGTACTACCTGCATCAGCTCGATCGCGTGCAAGGCGCGGCGCATTTCGAAGTGACGGATGCGCGGGCGCAGTCGTTGATCGAAGCGATGCGCAACCGCCTGCCGGGATACCTGGTACCCAAGCTGGTGCGCGAAATCGGCGGCGATCCGTCCAAGCGGCCGCTTTGAGTTGTCCGCACGGGCCATCCAACCGCCGGGATGGCGGGCGGCCGGCATGAAACGCAGGCGCGCCCATGCGTTTCGTCACCAATGGATGCATTGATGCTGGCGAGGCTGAGCGGAATCCGTTAAAACAACAGGGATGCTCTGCTTCACCCTGCATAGGCGTAAGTGGTTCTGTCCGTTCGCAGGCCACGGGACCATCGGCGAAGGCGGGCTGGCCGTCTGTCGAGACGATAGGTCGAAGGCATGCGAACACCGATTGCCACTGATGGTTGTGCAGAGCGAACCAGATCATCCCCCTGTGCCGGCTAGCCCTCGGATGCCTTCCGCGCGAGCAGCCTTATCGAAGGAAAGCACGACGCGCCCATGAAGACAGACTCCGTCATCAAGATCCTCTTCATCGAAAGTTCGGTGGAGGACGCGGAACAGATCATCACCCTGTTGCGTAACGCCGGCACGGCCGTGCGCCCTACGCGGGCGACCACGCCTGAGCAGATCCAGGAGGCACTGACGGAACTCGGCCCCGACCTGGTGCTGTACAACCCGGCGGTAAAGGGCTTGCCGCTGCGTGGCGTGATGCAGCAGATCGACGCCAGTTCCCGCGACATCGCCCTGATCGCCTGCGTGGCCAAGATCGACGAACAGAGCGTGGCGGACATGTTCCAGGAGGGTGTGCATGGCGTCGGCTCGCGCAGCCAGCCCAAGCAGCTCATCACGGTGATCCGGCGCGAGTTCGAAGCGCTCAATGCGCGACGCCAGGTGCGCCGGCTGGAAACCGCCCTGCGCGAATCCGAACGCCGCTGCGACGCCTTGCTGGATTCCTCCAACGACCCGATCGCCTACGTGCACGAAGGCATGCACGTGCGCGCCAACCGTTCCTACCTGGATACTTTCGGCTATGCCGATTTCGACGACCTGCTCGGCCTGCCGGTGCTGGACCTGATCGGCCCTTCCGACGCGGACGCCTTCAAGAACCTGCTGCGCGCGCTGTCCAAGGGCGAGAAAACCGAGCTCCGCCTGGAGCTGCATGCGCGCCGCGCCGACGGCAGCACCTTTCCGGCCACGGCCGAATTCGCGCACGCCACTTTCGAAGGCGAGCCCTGCCTGCAGATCGTGTTCCGCCGCCAGCAGATCGATCCGGCCCTGGTGGAGCAATTGCAGCGCGACGCGGTCACCGGTCTGTTCAATCGCGCACGCACGCTGGAATGCATCGACAACGCGGTCGCCGCGGCGAGCGAAGGCCGCAAGGGTCAGACGCTGCTGCTGATCGAACCGGACAACTGGGCCCCGATCGTCAACAACGTCGGGCTGGGCAAGGCCGACGAACTGCTGGCTGCATTCGCACGCCGCGTCAGCGCGCAGCTCGGGCCGGACGACATCGCCGGCCTGCTCGCCGAGCACACCATCGGCGTGATCCTGCACACGGAAACCGACGAGGCCATCCGAGCCTGGATCGATGACCTGCAGAAGGCCATCTCCAGCGAGATTTTCGATCTCGGCACCCAATCGATCACGCTTACCGTCAGCATCGGCGGTAGCCTGCTGGGCGAGAAGAACGCCAACACCGACATGCTGCTGAACCAGGCCGGCCAGGCCTTGCGCAGCGCGCAGGGCCAGGGCGGCCATCGCAGCGAGTTGCACGACCCTGCCGCCAGGGAAAAGGCCGATGCCGAACGCGAGCGCAATTGGCTGGCCCTGTTGCGGCGCGCGCTCACGCAGAACGAATTCGTGCTGTACCACCAGCAGACCATCAGCCTGCAGGACGCGGAGGGCGATTATTCGGAAATCCTGCTGCGCATGAACGGACCGCAGGGCGAGGTCTCGCCCGGCTTCTTCATGCCGATCGCCGAAAAGCATGGCCTCAACGCCGAAATCGACCGCTGGGTGCTCAACCAGGCGATCACTGCGCTGAAGGCGCGCGACCGCCACGGCATCCCGACCACCTTCTTCGTCAAGCTCACGCCCGATTCGATGCAACCGCAGGCCAACCTGCTGCCCTGGCTGGACCGCGCACTGAAGCAGGCCGCGCTCAAGCACGGCCGCCTGGTGCTGGAAATGACCGAAAGCAAGGTGGTGACGATGCTGCGCCCGGCGCAGGAATTCATCACCGCGTGGAAAAAGCTCGGCGGCTATTTCGCGCTGGAGCAGTTCGGCTCCGGCCTCAATTCCTTCCAGTTGCTCAACCACATCGATGCGGATTACCTGAAGATCGACCGCAGCTTCATGGCCGACCTGCCGCAGCATCCGGAAAACCAGAAGAAGATCACCGAGATCTGCACGCAGGCGCACGAAATGAAGCGCTATGCGATAGCCGAGTGGGTGGAAGACGCGGCCAGCACCTCGCTGCTGTTCGCCTGCGGCGTGGATTTCGTGCAGGGCAACTTCCTGCAGGAGCCGCAGCCGTTGGTGGTGAACGTGTAGGTTGGGGTGTAAACCCCAACGTCGCCATGGGTACGCCCGCGCCATGTCGGGGTTTGCACCCCGACCTACGAAACAAACAAAAGCCCCGCGGATCGCTCCGCGGGGCTTTTTGCATGATGCTGCAACCGTCGACTTAGTCGGCGGAGTTGGAAGCGGCGATGTCTTCCTTGATGCGCGCTGCCTTGCCTTCCAGGTTGCGCAGGTAGTACAGCTTGGCGCCGCGCACCTTGCCCTTGCGCTTCACCTGCACCGATTCGATGCTCGGGCTGTGCGCCTGGAACACGCGCTCCACGCCGGTGCCGTGCGAAATCTTGCGCACGGTGAAGGCCGAATGCAGGCCGCGGCTGCGCTTGGCGATGACAACGCCTTCAAACGCCTGCACGCGCTCGCGGTTGCCTTCCTTCACCTTGACGTTGACCACCACGGTGTCGCCAGGGCCGAACTCCGGCAGCTGGCGGGTGATCTGCTCGGCTTCGAACTGTTCGATGATCTTGTTCATGACAACACCTGTCTTTGTTCAATGACTGCGGTCTTCATCGGCCGCATCGTTTTGCCGTAGCTGTGCTTGAGCATGCTCACGGCGGAATTCATCCAACAGCGCACGGGATTCCTTATCCAGCGCGCGCTGCGCCAATAAATCGGGACGCCTCAACCAGGTTCGTCCCAGCGATTGCTTCAGACGCCAGCGGCGGATGGCCGCGTGATCGCCGGAAAGCAGTACTTCCGGTACGTCGCCCAGTGCGTCGTGCACCGGTTTCGCATAGTGCGGACAATCCAGCAGACCGTTCGAGAACGAATCCTGCTCGGCGGACTGCGCGTCGTTCAACGCGCCTTCCTGCAAGCGGCCCACCGCGTCGATAATCACCGCGGCGCCCAGCTCGCCGCCGGACAGCACATAGTCACCGATGGACAGTTCCTCGTCGACCTCGTGCGCCAGCAAACGCTCGTCCACACCTTCATAACGTCCACAGAGCAGTGCGATGCGCGGCAACTTGGCCAGCGCTTCCACCCTGCCCTGCGTCAGCCGCGCTCCTTGCGGACTGAGATAAATCACATGCACCGGTTCCGGTGCCGCCGCGCGCATCGCCGCGAGGGTTTTGCGCAACGGCTCGATCAGCATCACCATGCCGGGACCACCGCCGCAGGTGCGGCCATCCACGGTACGGTAGTTGTCGGTGGCGTAATCGCGCGGATTCCAGGCTTCCACCTGCAGCAGCTCGCGTTGCTGCGCGCGTCCTACGACACCGA
>CBJMMB010000108.1:0-12679 GCA_966430775.1 uncultured Dyella sp.
TGACGGCGCGCGGAATGGTCTTATCCGGCTGCGAGGCTTCACCGGCCGCCATGCCTACGGTTTCGATACCGCCGAAGGCGAATACCACCACCGGCAACGCCAACACCATCCCGGTGAATCCGTTCGGGAACCAGCCGCCATGACTCCATAAATTGGAAAGGCCCACCGGGTGACCGCCGTTGCCCCAGCCCAGCCAGATCATGCCGGCGCCGCCCAGAATCATCAGCACCACCGTCACCACCTTGATCATGGTGAACCAGAATTCCATCTCGCCGTACACCTTCACCGCCATCAGGTTGAGCGAGCCGATCATCACCACGCTGCCGAATACCCATATCCACTGTGGCAAATCGGGAAACCACTGCTTCATGTAGATGCCCACGCCGGTGCTCTCGGCCATGCCGACGCCCACCATCAGCAGCCAGTAGTTCCAGCCGGTGACGTAACCCGCGAACGGGCCGAGATAGCGATGCGCGTAGCTGCTGAAGGAACCGGCCACCGGATCGTGCACGGCCATTTCGCCCAGCGCGCGCATGATGATGAAGATCATCAGGCCGCCGAACATGTAGGCGAACAACACCGATGGGCCGGCCAGGTTGATCGTGCTTGCCGAACCCAGGAACAGGCCGGTGCCGATGGCCATGCCCAGCGCCATGAAGGTGATGTGGCGCGGCATCAGCCGGCGCTGCAGGTGTTGCGTCATGGTTTTCCGCCCTCTCGGAATGTATTGTTCAGCGCATCAAAATATTCAGCGCATCAGCGGCGTCTTGGTTTTATGGGAAGCTTGCCGCGCCAGTACTCGATCATCAAAAAGCCGCCCAGCATACCCCCAAGGTGCGCGAAATGCGCAACGTCCGGCTGCCATCCGAACACGCCCAGGGTCAATTCCACTGCGCCATAGCCGATCACGAACAACCAGGCGGGAATGGGGATCGGGATGAACATCAACATCAGTTTCTCGTGCGGGTAAAGCATGCCGAACGCCAGCAGCAGTCCGAAGATGGCGCCGGAGGCGCCCAGTGTCGGCTCGAAACCATGCGTGAAGTACTTCACCACCAGCAGCTGCGTCAGCGCGGCGGTCAGCAGGCACACGAAGTAATAGAAGGTGAAGCGACGCGAGCCGAACGTCTGCTCGATCGCGCCGCCGAACATATACAGCGCGAACATATTGAAGAAGATGTGCGCGTAACCGCCGTGCATGAAGCCATAAGTGATCAGCTGCCACGGCCGAAAGCCGATCGCGAGGATGCTGCCGTCCCGCGCCTGCGCTAGTTGATCCGGCCCCCACGGCCACAACGCGAAATGCGCGAGCAGCGTTTCACCCATGACTTGCTGCAGAAGGAACACCACAACGTTGGCGATCAACAGGTAACGCGTAACGGGAGGGAGGCGGGTGGGCATGAAATTCCGGGTGCCTTGCGAGCGGCTGCGCTCTACGGGAAGAGGTTGGGGGCGGAGCTTGCCACGATGGTTGCGGTGGCGGTAAGTCCCAACCGATCCAAAAGCCCAGAAAAAAGGCCACCCATGAAGGTGGCCTTTCACAATCGTCACCGCAAAGCGATCAACCGTTGTGCGAGCCCGCGTCGATCTGCGCCATTGCATCCGGACGGCGGGCGCCGGCGAAGCGCTTGGCCCAATAGCTGTCGCTGAGGTTGTCCACGCGCACGGATTCGCCGCGGCGCGGCGAGTGGATGAAGCGGCCATCGCTCACGTAGATGCCCACGTGCGAGATGCGACCCTTGCCGCGGCGATCGGCGGTGCGGAAGAACACCAGGTCGCCCGGCTGCATGTCGTTGCGATGCACGATATGGCCGATCAGGTACTGCGAAGCCGAGTTGTTCGGCAACTGCAGGCCAAGCGCACGCTCGAACACGTAGCGCACGAAGCCGCTGCAGTCGAAGCCGGTGGAAGGATTGCGGCCGCCGCGCACGTAGCGCACGTGGCGCAGCTGCATGGCCAGGCCGATCAGCATGTCGCGCAGGTCCTGGCTGGTCTTGGCATCGCTGAATTGGGCGGCGGCGTCGGCATTGCCGGCGCTGTCGTCGGCCGCGTCGCTCTTGGCCGAGGCCAGTGCGGCGATGGGAAGCTGGGTGGGGAGCGTGGATTGAGCCAGGGAGGGGGCGGCGCTGAAAGCAGCCAGGGGACTCAACAACGCGGAGGAAATTTTGCCGGAAACCTGGGCTTGGAGACTGCTGGCGGTATCGGTGGCGAAGGTGGTGCCTGAAAAGCACAAGGCCGTGGCAAGCGCGGCGAGTACAAGTCGCGTGTTTGGCATTCGGTGATTCTCTGGGCGGTTGCGTTGTCCGGCCGTCGCCCCCTGCGGCGGCCGTGACGAAGTGGTGAAAGTAACAAAGCAACACCGGCGACTTGTTCGGATGGAGTTAACTGAACCCTATCGTTCGGAAAGTCCGAAACATCGCTGAAATCTTTGCAAACCATTGAAAACACAAGATTTTCATCAAAAACGACGGTTCACCGGTAAGCAGGCGGTCAAAAATAATTCGCCTGCTTTACACCTGCGGCGGGCAAAACCTCACGCCGGCGCGTACGAACGGTGACCAAAAATGGCGGTTCCGATGCGCACCTCGGTGGCGCCTTCGGCGATAGCCAAAGGGAAATCGCCGCTCATGCCCATCGAAAGCCGCGGAAGTGCATGCCCTTCCGCCACGCACCGGTCGCGCAGCTCGCGCAATTGCCGGAAACAGGCACGTACCTCGGCCGGGTCTTCCGACAACGTCGCCAGCGTCATCAGACCTCTCACACGCAGGGTCGAATAGGCCCGCAGGCTCGCCAGGAACGCGGGCAGCTCTTCCGCAGCCAGACCATGCTTGCTCTCCTCGCGCGCGGTCTTCACCTGTACCAGCACGTCCAGGCTGCGGTTTTCGAGCTGGAGGCGATGGTGCAACGCTTCGGCCAACTCAAGCCGGTCCAGCGATTGCACCTCGCTGGCCAGCCGCGCCACCTCCTTGGCCTTGTTGGTCTGCAGGTGGCCGATCACCACCCAATCGATCGCCTCGCCGGCCAGCGCCGCGGCTTTTTCCTTGATCTCCTGCACCTTGTTCTCGCCGAAGCGGTGCAGGCCCAGCGCCAGCGCCGAGCGCACCACCTCCGCGCCGAAGGTCTTGCTGACCGGCAGGATGCTCACCTCGCCCGGATCGCGGCCTGCCGAGCGGCAGGCCTCGTCCACTCGCGCGCGTACCGCGGCCCAGTTGGCCGCCAGTTGCGTGGTGTCGCTCACCGCGCGCCCTGCTGGAAATGGCGCGCCACCACGTCCGCCACCACCATCGAGACTTTCTTGCCGGTGGGAATGTGCAGGAACTCGTTCGGGCCATGGGCGTTGGAATGCGGCCCCAGCACGCCGGTGATCAGGAACTGCGCCTGCGGAAACTTGGCGCCCAGCATGCCCATGAAGGGGATGGAGCCGCCCTCGCCCATGTAGGCGGCCGGCGCGCCGAAGTAATGCTGCGATGCTGCGGCCACCGCCTGCTCCAGCCACGGCGAAAGCTGCGGCGCGTTCCAGCCACTGCCGTCCTTTTCCAGCTTGAAGCTGACCTTGGCGCCATACGGCGGATCCTGCTCCAGCAGTTGCTTCACGAATTCGCCAGCCTTGGCGCCGTCCAGCGTCGGCGGCACGCGCAGGCTCAGCTTTACCGAGGTTTTCGGGCGCAGCACGTTGCCTGCGCTGTCCAACGGCGGCAGGCCTTCCGCCCCGGTAACGGCCAGTTGCGGCCGCCAGGTGCGGTTGAGCACCAGCTCGGTGAGGTCCTCCGTCACCGGCTGCATGCCGTCCACGAACGGGAATTTCTGATAGATCGCCTTGCCCAGCACGCCTGCCGCGGCCTTGGCCTGCTCCACGCGCTGCGGCGGAATCTCCGCAAACAGTTCTTTCGGCTTGATGCGGCCGGTTTCCGGATCCTCCAGGCGCGACAGCAGCTCGCGCAGGATGCGGAAACTGGACGGCACCACGCCGGAGGCGTCGCCCGAGTGCACGCCTTCTTCCAGCACCTGCACGGTGAGCTCGCCGCCGGTCATGCCGCGCAGCGAGGTGGTCAGCCACAGCTGGTCGTAATTGCCGCAGCCCGAATCCAGGCACACCACCAGCGACGGGTTGCCGATGCGCGGCGCGAGATGATCCACGTAGTGCGGCAGGTCGTAGCTGCCCGATTCTTCGCAGGCTTCGATCAGGATCACGCAGCGCGCGTGCGGAATGTTCTGTTCCTGCAGCGCCAGCAAGGCGGCGAGCGAGCCGAAGATCGCGTAGCCGTCATCCGCGCCGCCGCGGCCGTAGAGCTTGTCGCCCTTCAGCACCGGCGTCCACGGGCCCAACCCTTCCGACCAGCCGGTCATCTCCGGCTGTTTGTCCAGATGGCCGTACAGCACCACGGTGTCATCGCCCTGGCCCGGCACTTCGATATAAATCAACGGCGTACGGCCTTGCAGCCGCACCACCTCCAGCGTGGCGCCGGGCAGCTGCGACAATTTGCTGCGCGCCCAGGTTTCCATCAGCTTCACGGCCGCGTCCATATGGCCATGCGCTGCCCAATCCTTGTCGAACATCGGCGATTTGTTGGGAATGCGGATGTATTCCACCAATTGCGGAACGATCTCGGCATCCCACAGATCGCTGATGTAACGGGTGACGCGCGCGGTATCCATACGGACTCCATCGGGAAAGTGAAAGCGCGATTTTAACAGCGTGCGCTATCCCACTCTTGCTGCAGGGAACCATGGCAGCCGCGCGGGTGGAAAAACCGACGCTCACAACCGCCACGGCGCCGCGCTGACACTCACGTTGGCGCAAGCCAGCCATGGCTGCACGTACTGCACCGACTGGGCCGCTGCGCGGACGACGGCGCAAAGTGATCGTGCGGCGCGGATAGGCCGCTTATTCCAAGGAGCACACCTTCATGCTGAAGAAATTCATCGCCACCGCCGGCCTGACACTGGCGCTCGCCCTGCCCGCCTTTGCCGCCACGCCGGTCAACATCAACACGGCGGACGCCGAAACCATCGCCAAGTCGCTCGACGGCATCGGTCTGGCCAAGGCGAAAGCCATCGTCGCCTTCCGTGACGAGCACGGCCCGTTCAAGAGCGTGGCCGACCTGGAGCAGGTCAAAGGCATCGGCGCGGCTACGCTTGAGCGCAATCACGATGCGATCCTGCTGAGCGGCGAAGGCGCCAAGGCGGACGCGGCGCCGGCCAAGCCCAAGCACGCCAAGAAGTCCAAAGAGGCCAAGGAGGAGGCCACTCAAGACTGATTCGCATTGGCAGATACGGTCCGCACCGGACCGTATCGCCCATCACCGCTTGCGCTACACTCCGCGGCGCTGAAAACAGAACCCGTCCATCACAGCCAGCCGACATGATCCTTCCGCGCTACCGTATCGACGCCTCCACGATCCGTGGTGCGGGCAAGGGATTGTTCCTGGAAGAAGCCATCGACGCGGGGCGCATCATCACCGCGCCCGACGCGATCGAACGCACGTATCGGCCAGAAGAACTGCAACCCGAGCAGATGTACGCCAGCGCGCGCTGGTTCGAAAACCGCTACACGCTGTCGCCGGACTGGCCGGACGAGTGCTACATCAACCACAGTTTCGAGCCGACCGGCCTGTGGCACCTGGGCTTCGTGTTCGCCTTGCACAACTTGCCGGCCGGCACCGAAATCACGGTGGATTATCGTCACCTGCTGCCGCCGGGCCAGGAAGAGGACTTTATCGACACCGCCACCGGTGAGAAAATCATTGGCCTGCCATGGGACGAAAGTTTGATGACCACCACCCGTGCCCTGGCCAGAGTGTTGGATAACGCATGCTTAGCAGCTGATCGGCAATGATCGATATTCCCACCATCGAAACCGAGCGCCTTCGCCTGACGGCGCTGGCCGAACGTCACTTCAACGACTACGCAGCCATGCTCGCCGATGCGGAGAGCACGCGCTGGATCGGCGACGGCCTGCCGCTCGACCGCACCAACGCCTGGCGTTCGCTGGCCATGCTGATCGGCCACTGGCAACTGCGCGGTTACGGCATGTGGGCGCTGGAACTGAAAACCACCGGCGAATTCGTCGGCCGCGCCGGATTGCTGCATCCGGAAGGCTGGCCGGACGTGGAAATGGGCTGGATGCTCAAACCCGATCACCGCCACCACGGCTACGCCACCGAAGCCGGCGCCGCGATTCTCGACTACGCCTGGAATCAACTACATCTGCAGCGCGTGATCAGCCTGGTACGCGTGGGCAACGATGCCTCCGACCGCGTCGCCGAACGTCTTGGCGGCGAACATATCGAAGACATCGATTTCTTCGGTAGCGACAACCACGTTTTTGCGTATTACCCGCCGCATCGCAGTTTTCGGCGTCATGCGTTTGCGTGAACTGCCGAGGACTGGCGTAGGTTGGGTTAGCGCAGCGTAACCCAACAATGTTCGTTGTTACCTGTTGGGTTACGCTGCGCTAACCCAACCTACGCATACCGCACGTCACGGAGAGACGAATGCGCTATAGACGCATGAAGGCGCCGGGCGCCACCTACTTTTTCACTGTCAATCTCGCCCACCGCGCCAGCTCGCTTCTTGTCGACCGAATCGATTCCCTGCGCGAAGCCGTTCGACGCGTTAAAACGCATTACTACTTTGATATCGTCGCCTGGGTCGTACTCCCCGACCACATGCATGCCATCTGGAGCATGCCTGATCATGATCCGGACTATTCGAAACGCTGGCGACTGATAAAACATTATTTTTCAAAGTCCATCGAAAGGCGCGAATCAATACGCCCTTCGCGGCTCAGCAAAGGTGAGCGCGAAATCTGGCAACGCCGCTTTTGGGAACACCAGCTACGGGATGAAGCAGATCTTCAAAATCATCTCGATTACGTCCACATCAATCCCGTCAAACATGGTTACGTAACCAGAGCAAGGGATTGGCCCTACTCGTCCATACACCGATATATCCGCCTGGGATTTATCGCTCCTGATTGGACATGCGAACCAGGAGATGTTGACCTCAAAGGCGAACGAACATCGTAGCCGCGTAGGTTGGGTTAGCGAAGCGTAACCCAACACATTCGAAGCGATATTGTTGGGTTACGCTTCGCTAACCCAACCTACGCAGCCGCGCGTTTCAACGAGGCATCACCTCACGCGCCACATCCGCCAGCGCAAACAGCCGCGCCGTGCGCATCCAGCCGAACGCCAGCACGATCAGCTGACCCAACAGCAGCGCGAGCAGCATGCCCATCACGCCCACTGCGGTGACGTGGATGCGCAACAAGCCGAAGATCGACGCCAGTACCAGGCCGATCAGCGTCACCAGCAGATAGAACGCCAAGGTCTTCACCGGCCTCCGGAACAACTGCTTGATGCCGCGCCATAGCGCACGCGTGGCCGAACGCAACGACGTATCGGCAATAAACGCCGCACGCGCCGATTCCATGATCGACTGCATCAGCACGAACACGATGATCAGCACCCAGTGCGCGATGTCGGCATAGCGATCCGCCTGCGATTCCAGCACCGCCTGTTCCGCATGCTTGTCGACCAGATGCGTGCCCAGCAGATGCACGCCAATCACCAGGCCATACGGAATCAGCGACCACAGCAGCACGCGAAACATGCGGCCGTATTCCACCAGGCCGCTCTGCAACAGGGCGCCGAAACCCAGCGCGCGCCCCGCCCGACCGCTGCCGACCACCATGCCCGCCAGAAACGGCGACAGCAGCAAGGTGGTGACTTGCGCGAGCAATAGATCCGTCACCAACCATTGCGGGTGATCCCAGAAGCTGTCGATCACGTCGCCGAACATGATGTCGTTGAAGCCGTTGGCCCACTGCGCCGAGTGCACCGACGCATCGAGCAGGCCGCTCAGCATGCGCCATAGCGGCAAGGCCACCAGCGCCACCGGAATCAGCATGACCAGCAACCACAGCAACAGCAAACGCCATTGCACCGCCGCGCGCATGCCGGAAAACACTGCTGCAAAACCATTGGAACGAGACATGTCGGTGGTCCTCACATGGTTGTCAGCATGGAAGAGAGGGTCTGCAGCAGCGCGGAAACATCGGCCGTCCAGCGCCGCGAGGCCGCGCCATTGGGTTCGGTGGTCAGGCTGTTGTTGAGGCGATCGCGGTCCAGCAGGTTGTGCTGGTTCGGATCGAGCTCGGCCGACACCGCCTTGCTCGGCTTGATGAAATCGAAGCGTGCCCAGCGGCGATCGTCGTTCCAGTTGACGTCCTCGTGCGTGCCATCTTCGAACGTTACGCGCAGCAGTTCGGGCGCCGCCACGCCATCACGACGCACAGTGATCGTGCTGTGCCACGGATAAGGTCCGGGCGCACCGGGTTTTGCGTCGGGATGCGCCTTGTCCCATTCGCTGTGTTTCTGGTCGATCTCCTTGTCCAGGTCCGAGCCGAGCACTTCGGTCTGCTTGCCGTCCTTCCAAGTGACGCCGGCCTGCGGCAGTTCCTCGTAGCTGTCGATGTCGGCCACCTTGTCGTCGATGACGGCAGTGCCGTACACGTACTGGTTGAAGATGGCGTCGACATCCTTGGCGTCGCCGGAGCTGTCGATCAACGCCGCGCGAAAATCGGCCACCGACGGATGACGGAAATGCCAGCGCTGGTAGTAGAGGCGGAACGCCTTCTCCAACGCCGGACGGCCCAGGCGTTCTTCCAGATCGTGCATGGCCGTAGCGGTGCGCGAATACACGGTGCCGTAGCTGATGGCGGATAGGCGATCCCAACTGTTTTGCGCCAGCGGATCGGCCGGATGATCCAGCGTTGCGCTGATGCGCTCGAAGTTGAAGCCGTGGATGTGCGGCGTTATCCCCAGGCGCTTGGTGAACGGCGTGGCGAGCACCAGATCCTCTTTGCGCTCGCGCAGCATGCGGTTGTCCCAGTATTCGTTGAGCCCTTCGTCCAGCATCGGCTCCTCGAATTCGTTGGACGCGAGCAGGCCGTAGAAATAGCCGTGGCCGAATTCGTGGATATTCACGAAATCGCTCGTCATCTGGTTCATCGTGTCCGGCTGCACCTCTTTGTAGCCTTCGGAGGTGAAGAAGGTCGGGTATTCCATGCCGCCGGCTTCGTCGGCGTTGTACGGCGGAATCACCACGGTCAACGTTTCGTACGGATACGCGCCCAGCGTGCGCGAGAAATAGCCGATCGCGTCGATGCTCGACTTCAGGCTCGGCGCGGCGCTGGCTTCGTATTCCGGCGGATAGATCACGCGCACCGCCACTTTCGGGCTGCCCGGCCCTTCGTAGCTGCCATCCAGGGTCTTGAAGCCTTTCGCGGCGACCCATGCGAAATCATGCACGTCGCCTTGCACGAAGTGATAGGTGGTCTTGCCGTTCTTCTGCCCCGGCGCTCCCTGCAGCTTGCCGACCGCACCGACGGTGTAGTCGCTGGGCACGGTCAGGCGCACGTCGTACAGGCCGAAATCGGCATAGAACTCGCTGAAGAAATGGAACTCGTGCACGTTCCAGCGCACTTGCGTGGCGCCGCGTTCACCCGGCAGTTCCAGTACGCCGATCTTGGGGAACCATTGGCCGACCAGGTTGAAATCGCCCCACCATCCGGTGCGTTCCACCACGCGCGGAAGTTGGCTGAGAAAATCGATGTCCAGCGCCAGCGTGCCGCCGGCCGGCACCGGTTGCGCCAGGTCGATGCGTACCACCGTTTCATCCGTGGCCGGACCGCCGTCGGGATGCACGAAGCTCCATTTCAGCGGCGCACCGTTCTGCTGCACGTTCTGCAGGCGAATCCAGCCCCACTGACCTTTCTCCAGTTCCGCGTTGCCGCGCGCCTTGCCGTGCGCAGTGAGCACCTTGCGCTCGGTGAAGAACGTGCTGCCTTCGTTCTGGAATGCATTGAGATAGAGATGGAAGTACACGCTATGCACGTCGCGATCGCTGCGGTTGCGCCAGGTCATGTGTTCCTTGCCGGTCACCGCATGCTTGGCGGCGTCCAGCTGCGCATCGATGCTGTAGCTCACCACACGATCGGAAAGCGTCGGTTCGTTGCCGGTGCGCTCGCCGCCCCAGGCGTTCGGCGCGCTTTGCGTGGTGATGATGGTGGCGTGCGCGGGCGCAAAAGGAATATCTTGCGACACGGCCACCGGCACCACTTCGGTTCGCTGCACTTCGCCCGCCGGCGTGACGGTCTGCGCAATCGCCTGGCACGACCACAGCACCATGCAGGCGGCGATCCATCTCCCGCTTCTGTTCGTTGCAAAGCTCATCGTGCGGTCTCCCCTTTCGGTGATTCGTCGAGCGTGCGGCATGCGCGTCGGCGGCAGCATCGGCCAAACGTCATGCCGGGCCGGCGTAGGCTGGCGCAAACCGCGACATTGCCATGTCGATCATGATCGGAACGTTGGCGCTCACGCCCCAACCCAAGGGCGCATCTGTGCGAACACCACCGCACGCGCTAAGCTGCCCGCTGTTCAGCCACGTCACACGGAACCCGCTGAAAATCATGGACATACCGCGACGTTCCGAGGGAGCCTAACGACCATGCGTATCCTGATTGCCGAAGACGACCCCTCTATTGCCGCCGGCGTCAGTGCGGCGCTGCGCCAGGGGGGCCATGCCGTCGATCACGTCGCCGATGGCGTGCGCGCCGACGCCGCGCTGAAGGACACGCCGTACGACCTGCTGGTGCTCGACCTGGGCCTGCCCAGCCTGGATGGCAGCGAAGTGCTGCAGCGCGTGCGCAAGCGCGGCAGCGGGCTGCCGGTGCTGGTGATCACGGCGCGCGAGGGCTTGCGCGAACGCGTGCGCGTGCTGGATCTGGGCGCCGACGATTACCTGGTGAAGCCGTTCGCGCTGGCCGAATTCGAGGCGCGCGTGCGCGCCCTGCTGCGCCGCTACACCACGCAAGGCGCGCCGGAAATCAGCCTGGGCCGCCTGCGCCTGGATCTGCCCGGCCACCGTGCCTGGGTGGACGACAAACCGCTGGAACTCACCGCACGCGAATTCGGCCTGCTGGAAGCGCTAGCCGCGCGCCCCGATCGCGTCACCAGCCGGGCTCAGTTGATCGAGGCGTTGTGCAGTTGGGACCAGGAACTCACCGACAACGGCCTGGACATCGCCATCTATCGTCTGCGCCGCAAACTGGTCGATTCCGGCACCCAGGTCCGCACCATCCGCGGCCTGGGTTATCTGCTGGAAGAGGTCAAAGAGGCATGAGCCAGCGCCTGCGTTGGCGCAACAGCCGGCAGAGCCTGCGCGCGCGGCTGCTGACCACGCTGCTGGTGCCGCTCACGGCGCTGCTGCTGCTCAACAGCCTGATCACCTATATCGGCGCGCTGATCTACGCCAATCACGTGCACGACGTGAACCTGGTCGACGACACGCTGACGCTGGTGCAGATGATGGCCAGCAAAAGCCCGGACGGACGGGTCTCGCCGCAAGCGGAATTCCTGCTCGAATACGAACCGGAAGGCCGCAATTACTTCAGCGTCTTCAGCGCCAACCATGGCTTGATCGCGGGCAATCCCAACCTGAAACCGCCGGGCGGCCTGTTCATCGACGGCAAGGCGCCGCAGCTCTACAACGTGCAGATCGAACGGCACGCCTTGCGCGCGGCGAGCATCCAGATGGCCAACCCGCGCGAACCCAACGACCAGCTCGAAGTGACGGTGGCCGAGACTTTGCGCGACCGCCGCTTGGAAGCGCGGCAGATTCTGTTGCTGAGCATTCCCGCGCAGGCCTTGCTGATCATCGCGGCGTTTGCGCTGGTATGGGTGGGCGTGAGCACCGGCTTGCGGCAGCTCGAGCCGCTCACCAATCAGCTGGCCAACCGCGAGCACGATCTGGCGCCGATCGGCGATGCCGAAGTGCCGGTGGAAATCCTGCCGCTCACGCGCACCATCGATGGCCTGTTCGCACGCCTGCGCGGCATGCTGGCCTTGCACGAGCGCTTCATCGCCGATGCTGCGCATCAACTGCGCACGCCGCTGGCCGGCTTGAGCGTGCACGCGGAACGCGCACAAGCCAGTGCTGATCCGGCCACGATCAAGGATGCGCTGGACCACATCCAACGCCTGATCCGGCGCGCCAATCGCACCTCCAGCCAATTGCTGGCGCTGACCCGTGCGCAGACCGCCGAGCATGAAGCCGGCGATACCGAGCGGCTCGACCTTGCCCTGGTGATTCCCGAACTGGTCGGCCAGCGAGTGCATGAAGCGCTCGCCGCAGATATCGACCTGGGCTACGACGGCCCGGCCGGTCCGCTATGGATCGAAGGCGATCGCCACCGCCTGCAGGAAATGCTCGACAACCTGATCGACAACGGCCTGCGCTACGCCGGCCGCGGCAGCCTGATGACGGTGTCGCTGGAGCGCGAGAGCCACGCGATCTGCCTTGCGGTGGAAGACAACGGGCCTGGCGTGCCGCATGCGTGGATCGAACGTCTGGGTGAACGCTTTTTCCGCGTGCCTGGCAGCGAAGAGCAAGGCAGCGGTTTGGGGTTGGCGATCGTGCAGCGCATTGCGGAGTGGCACAGCGCGCGCGTGCGTTATCGCAGCGGCAGCAGCGGGCGAGGATTGCGGGTGGAAATTGCGTTTCCGCAAGCGCGCGACACGTAGGTTGGGGTGCAAACCCCAACATCGCGCAGCATATAAGGACGTTGGGGTTTGCACCCTGATATATCCCCACGTTTTGCTTTGCGCTCCTTACT
>CBJMMB010000109.1:0-12469 GCA_966430775.1 uncultured Dyella sp.
GCGTGAGACGCTGGAAAAACCTTCATCTCCCCCTAACGAATCGGGCTGAATGCGGCGCTGCGCACACTTGGGAGCCTGAACTTTCCGCAGGAGCCAGGGTCCATCTCGAATCGTCGTTGCCAAGACCGGACTGGACACCGCACAATGCGGGGCCAGCCTCCAATGGGGGAGGTCCGGCGCGGCACGCCGGCATATCCAAAGACTTAGGGAGTTCCAAATGAAGCATTTTCTGCGACCCACGCTGACAGCAGCCGCGCTGGCCGTTGTGCTGGGCATGACCGCTGGCGCGCAGGCCCAGACGTCCAGCGCCGGTAGCACGAGCGCCGCCGCTGCCGGCCCGGTCGACAAGATCAAGGCCAGCACCGTGGTGGGCTATGAGCTGGCGGGTTCCGTGCCGCCGATCATGCGTGAAGCCGTGGATCCGGCGACCGTAGCCAAGGCCGTGCAGGACGCGCTTTCCGGCAAGAAGCCGCCGATGGCCGAGCAGGAGTTCAACGCCACTGCCCAGGCTTTCGAAGCGCAGCTGCGCGCCAAGGCCAAGTCCGAGTTCGACGCGGCTTCCGCCAAGAACAAGGCTGAAGGCGACGCCTTCCTCGCCAAGAACAAGAGCGCCGCGGGCGTGAAGACCACCGCCTCCGGCCTGCAGTATCAGGTGATCACGCAGGGCACCGGCGCTCGTCCGGGTCCGAACGACACCGTGAAGGTGAACTACAAGGGCACCTTCGTGAACGGCGAAGTGTTCGACAGCTCCGAGAAGAACAACCCGCCGGGACCGACCTCGATCCCGCTGTCGCGCGTGATCCCGGGCTTCCGCGAAGGCCTGCAGCTGATGCAGGTGGGCGGCCACTACAAGTTCTTCATCCCGCCGAACCTGGCTTACGGTGCGGAACCGAATCGTCCGTTCCCGCCGAACGCCACGCTGATCTTCGACGTGACCCTGGTGAGCACCGGCCCGACGCCGGCCAATGCTTCGCAGGGCGGCGAAGGTGGTGCCGACGGCAAGTAATCGCCGCGGTACGCAAGCGAGTTTGCATGAACGGGGCGCGAACGATTCGCGCCCCGTTTGCATTGCACGGGCACAAGCGCGCGTGTCGTTGACATAGGCGTTTCTTTTGGGGCTGTTAGAATCCTCGCCCCTTCATAAGGCGTTGATCCCCCGCGATGAAAGTCACCATTTTTGGTACCGGTTATGTGGGCCTGGTTACCGGAGCCTGCCTGGCCGAGATGGGCAATCATGTCGTTTGCGTAGATATCGACGAACACAAAGTAGCGCGACTGCGTCGCGGCGAAATCCCGATTTTCGAACCTGGCCTCGAACCCATCGTGCGGCGCAACCACGCCAATGGGCAGCTTGAATTCACCACCGATGCGGCGACCGCCATCGCGCATGCGCAGATCATCTTCATCGCCGTAGGCACGCCGCCGGATGAAGACGGCAGCGCCGACCTGCAATACGTGTTGAGCGTGGCGCGCACGATCGGGCGCCACCTGGATCGCTATGCGGTAATCGTCAACAAATCCACGGTTCCGGTGGGTACGGCCGATCGCGTACGCGCGGCGGTGGCGACGGAGCTGGCCGCGCGCGGCGCCGAGATCGAATTCGACGTCGCCTCCAACCCCGAATTCCTCAAGGAAGGCGATGCGGTCGAAGATTGCCTGCGTCCGGACCGGATCGTGATCGGCTCCTCCAGCGCTCGTGCGATCGCTTTGCTGCGCAAGCTGTATGCGCCGTTCAATCGCAATCACGATCGCGTCGTGGTGATGGACGTGCGCTCCGCCGAGCTGACCAAGTACGCGGCCAACGCCATGCTGGCCACCAAGATCAGTTTCATGAACGAGATCGCCAACATCGCCGAGCGCGTGGGCGCTGACGTGGAGCTGGTGCGCCAGGGCATTGGCTCGGATCCGCGTATCGGCTATCACTTCATCTATCCGGGTGCTGGTTATGGCGGCTCGTGCTTCCCGAAAGACGTGCAGGCGCTGGAGCGCACGGCGCGTGCAGTGGGCTACGATGCGCGACTGCTCGGCGCGGTGGAAGCGGTCAACCGCGATCAGAAGTTGAAGCTGTTCGACTTCATCCAGCGTTACTTCAACGGCGACGTGCGCGGCCGGACGATCGCCCTGTGGGGCCTGGCGTTCAAGCCCAATACCGATGACATGCGCGAGGCCTCCAGCCGCCGCCTGATGGAAGCGTTGTGGGAAGCTGGCGCCAAGGTGCGCGCGTTCGACCCGGAAGCGCGCGAGGAAGTGCGCCGCCTGTATGGCGAACGCGACGATCTGGTGTTGTGCGACAGCGCCTACCATGCGCTGGACGGGGCGGACGTGCTGGCGATCATCACCGAATGGAAGGCGTTCCGCAGCCCGGATTTCGCCCGCATTCGCGCCGTGCTCAAGGAACCGGCCATTTTCGATGGGCGTAATCTCTACGAGCCCACCGTGGTGGAAGAAGCCGGCCTGGCGTACTACGGCATCGGCCGCGGGCGCAGCGTCGCACGGCCGGAGTGATCATGAGCGATACTGAAAAGCGTCTTACGGAGCTGGAAGTTCGGCTCGCTTTTATCGATGATGCCGTGCAGGCATTGGTGGCGGCCGATGCGGAGCAGTCGCTGCGCATCGCCGCGCTGGAACGCGTGATCCGCGACCTGCGCAGCGAGCTGGAAACGGTGCGCCTCGGGCAAGGGCCCGATCCGCACAGCGAACCGCCACCGCCGCACTACTGAAACGCTTCACCACATAAAAACGTACCAACGCAACACCGGATTCGATCATGGCCGATTCACTGCGAGATCAGCTCTTGAAGAGCGGCATCGTCAAGCAAATCAAGGACGAGAAGCGCCAGCAGCCACCCGCTCCCAAGCCGCATACCGCATTCGCCAAAGGCAAGCCGCCGCACAGGCCGAAGCCGGCGCGCAACGATGGCGACATCGACCTGGCCAAGGCCTACGCCGTGCGTGCGCAGACGGAAGCGCAGGAACGCAAGCGCGCCGAGCAGGAAGCCGCCGAACAGGCGCGCCTGAAACGCGAACGCAAGGCGAAAGTGCAGAAGCTGCTGGAAGGGCAGGCGCTCAACAAGGCCGATGCCGATCAAGTGCGCCATTTCGAATACGGCGGCAAGATTCGCCGGGTATACGTGGACGCCTTGCAACTGGCCGATCTCAATGCCGGCAAGCTCGGCATCGTGCAGAACAGCGGTCGTTACTTGCTGGTGGCGCAGACAGTGGCCGAGCAGGTGCGTGAGGTCGATCCGCACCTGGTCGCGTTGCTGGTGGATCCGGCCACGGCGGGCGTGGACGAGGATGGCATCCCGGATGATCTGATGTGGTGACGTAGGTTGGGGTGCAAACCCCAGTCTCGCCATGCTGGGGTTTGCACCCCAACCTACGCGCTTTCGGTCCGCGTCAATGCGGCATGGTCCCATCCGTTCTTCGGCAGGAAGCGTTCGCCGTAGCGCTTGGCCAGCGTTTCCAGCTTCTGGCGTATTTTTTCCGCACCTTCGCTGCGCACGTATTGGATCGGACCGCCGCGGAACGGCGCAAAGCCGGTGCCGAAAATCACGCCGGCATCGAGCAGATCCGCATCGTCCACGACGCCATCGCCAAGGCAGGCGACGGCTTCGTTGACCATGGCCAGGATCATGCGGTCCTGCAGATCCGGCGGTGGCGTGTAATCAGGATCCACTTGCGGCTTCTGCGGCTTGCCGTCCTGCCAGGTATACAGACCCTGGCCGTCCTTCTTGCCACGCTTGCCGGCTTCGAGCTTGTCTTCCAGTCCCGGCGGCAGTTCCAGGCCGAGGAAAGGCGCCAGCTCCTTGCCCACTGAAGCACAGACATCCAGCCCAACCGTATCGGCCAGTTCGATCGGCCCCATCGGCATGCCGAAGTTTTTCGCTTCCTTGTCGAGCACCGGCCCCGGTACGCCTTCGTTGTAGAGGCGCAAGGCTTCGAGCAGATAAGGCATCAGGATGCGGTTGACCAGAAATCCCGGTGTGCCTTTCACCGCCACCGGTAATTTGCCGATCGCCTTGCAGAACGCCATCGCACGTTTTTCGACGTGGGGATCGAGCGCATCGTGACGCACCACTTCCACCAGCGGCATTTGCGCGACGGGATTGAAGAAATGCAGCCCGAGGAAACGCTGCGGCGACGCCAGGCGCTTGCGCAATTCGTCCAATGGAATGGACGAAGTGTTGGTGGCGAGGATGCCGTTGTGGCTGGCCAGTTGCGGCTCGATTGTGGCGTACAGCGCTTCTTTCGCTTCGGGGTTTTCGAAGATCGCCTCGATCGCCAGATCGGCGCGCGCAGCGCCGGCGCCTTCCACGTCCGCGCGCAGGCGGCGGCGTGCTTCGTCCACTTTTTCCGGAGCTTTAAATTTTTTCTCATACAGCGCTTGCGCACGATCAAGCGCAGGCTGGATGAATTTCATCTCGCGGTCTTGCAGCGTGACGTCAAAACCCTTGAATGCAGCCCATGCGGCGATATCGCCACCCATCACACCGGCGCCGACCACGTGCACGGTGCGAATGCCGGCATCGACGTCGCTGCCCTGGCCTTTCAGGCGTTCCTGCAAAAAGAAGATGCGAATAAGGTTGCGCGCCGTGTCGGTTTCCGCCAGCTTCGCCACCGAGCGCGCTTCGAGTTTCAGGCGCTGCTGGATGTTGCCGCCGCCGCGCTTCCAGACATCGATCAGGGCGAACGGGGCAGGGTAATGTTCCTTTCGCACTTTGGCGGCGGTCTGCTTGAGCACCATCGGCGCGAGGATCTGACGCGCGAGCCAGGTGTTGGTGGCCCAGGCGGTGAGCCGTTGCGCGAACGGGCGCGCGTGCGGGTGGCGCAACAGGGCGCGGGCTTCGGCCATCAGCTCATCCGGCCGGGCCAGGCGATCGACCACGCCCAGGCTCTTGGCCTTGCGGGCGGAGAGGGCCTTGCCGGTAAGCATGACCGGCAGGGCTTCGGCCGCGCCGATCAACCGCGGCAGGCGGGCCGATCCACCCCAGCCAGGGTGGATGCCCAGCATGACCTCCGGCAGCCCGATCCGCGTTTTTTCATCGTCCGCGGCAATGCGTTGCCGGCAGGCAAGGATCAGCTCGGTGCCGCCGCCCATGCAGGCGCCGTGTACCGCGGCCACCGTAGGGCAGGGCAGGCGTGCCAGGGCGTCGAACACGCGCTGGCCGTTCTCGATGTTTTCCAGCACCGTGCCGTGCTTGGCGTACTCGACGAATTCCTTGATATCCGCGCCGACCGCAAAGCCGTTCGTCTTGGCCGAATGGATGATCACCCCGGCGGGTTTCTCGATCGCCAGCCGCTCCACGATCTGCCCGAGCTCATCCAGCACTTCGCGGGAAATGGCGTTGACGCTGCTGCGGGCGCGGTCGAGGGTGAGGGTAACGATGCCGCTGTCATCCAGGCTCGTTTTCCAATGACGGAAGCGCAATCCTTCGAACATGGGGTATGAGGGGGATGGCTGGGAGGCGTTCACCATACCGTCCCGCCGCGATGATTGCGAGACGTACCATTCGGACCGGTATGTGCCGGTATGCCGCATGGATCACGCCTCTGCATTCCGGCTATTGCGCTTCCCGTACGACTGCGTAACGTACGAGACGCGATAACTTCTTCCCGGGCGGTATGACTTCCCTGATGGCCCCCGCGCCGCTTGCCGGCAGCGATATCTATGAGCGCATCCTGACCGCCCCAGGCGGCCTGGTCGTGCTCGAGCACGTGGACAGCAATGCGGTCATCGAGCAGTTCCGCGCGCTGGCGCGCCTGAACGGGCAATCGGTCTACCTGTGGCGGCAGGAAACCGGCATGGAGAACCTGCGCGAGGCGCACGCGGTGATCCCCGGTTCGCAACGCCTGGGCAACGCCTTGCGCTATATCCAGCAAAGCATCCATTTCGGTATTTATCTGCTCGCGCCGTTTCCGTTGCCGCTGGTGCCGACGGACAGCTCCCTGCTGCGCCAGCTTGCGCGCGCGCCGGCCGGCCACGTGCGCCGGGTAGTGTTGCTGGATGCGCCCGAGATATTGGTGTCGAGCATCGACGACGTTGCCGTAAGGCTGGGCAGTACGGCGAACACGATCCAGCGCCCGCGCCTGCGTGACGGACGATGGCTGCTGTGACTGCGACGACCTTTCAAGCCGGCATCCTGCTCGTCGCCTCGCAGCGCGAACTGCGCCGCGAGCTGTTCGACGTGCTCGATCGCGAAGGCCATCCCACCATTCATTCCGCCCGCGACACCACGCATGCGGCGATCCTGCTGGAAGGCCGCGATCCGCTGGCGTTGATCGTGGTGGTCTTCGATGGCGACGGCCGCGCCAGCGCCACCTTGTGCGAACAACTGCGCCTGCTGCCTGCCTGCGCGGACGTGCCGATCATCGCGGTGCTGTTCGATGACGGCGCGGTCAAACCTTCGCAGTTGCCCGGTGCAATCGGCAGCTGGGTGTATGCATCCCAGATCGGCACGGAACTGATCGCGCGCTGGGAGCAGCTGCATCATGGAAAGAGCAAGCCCATCACCGAGCCCACCGTGAGCGTGCCGCAGGTTGCCGCTCCGGTTGCCGCCTCGCCGGCGAACGACTACCACTACCGCTTCGCGTTCGAGGAAAACGAGGGCGACTGGTTGATCGTCGATCCGGCCGCCGAACGCGTGGTGGAAGCCAATCCCGCCTACATAAGGCGTAGCGGACTGGCCAGCAGCCTGCTGACCGGCACGCCGTTGCCGGAAGTGCTGATCTTCGAATCGGTAAGCCTGGAAAAGGCGCTGTTCGATGCCGACCGAAGCTGGCTGCCGTGCCGACGCAAGTCCATCCGCGGTTACGACACCGGCGAAGCCAACGCGCGTCGCGTGCGCTACAACGGTCGCGACATGGTCGCGCTGCAGTTTCGCAGCGCTAGCGCCAGCGTGCGTCCGGGCGCTGCATTGGCGGTGCTGGCGCGCTTGTTCTCCGGCACGCACGACGATGCGAGCCTGCCGGAAACCGCCCGCTTGCTGCTCGACGAAATGGAATTGGATTACCTCGCCGTGTGGTCGGCGCGGCCGGAAGAAAGCAGCGTGCCGGTGCAGATCGTGCAGCGCTGGCGCGGCGACGAACAGGTCTGGCCCGGTCCGCAATTGCAGAGTTCGCTGCGCCTGGTGCTTGGCGGCCGCAGCTTGATGCATCCGAACGATGCGCGCCGGCTGGCCGATGTCGATCCCTTGATCGGCCTGCTGGGTTTGCGTGGCTTCGTCGGCTTGCCCTTGCTCGACGAACGGCGCAGCGTGCTCGGCGCCTTGCTGGCCGGCAGTCGTCATCCCTTCAGCGAACCGGGCATCGTGGAACCGGTGCTGCATTGCGCCGCCGCGCATTTTGCGCACATGTTGGAACTGCGTCGCACGCGCGAGCAGGGAAGGGCCGAAGGTCTGCTGGACGCGCTCACCGGTTTGCCCAACCGCCTGCTGTTCAACGATCGCCTCGATACCATCATTCGCGAAGCCAACCGCACCGGCGAAACCTTTGCGGTGTTGTTCGTGGACCTGGACCGCTTCAAGTTCATCAACGACACGCTCGGCCATGCTGTCGGCGATCAAGTCCTGGTCGCCGTAACGCAACGCCTGCGCAGCAGCGTGCGCGCGTCCGACACGGTGGCGCGCTATGCCGGCGACGAGTTCACGATCGTGCTGCGCCACATCGTGAAGACCGACGACGTATTGCGCGTGGCCGAGAAAATCGTGCAGCTGATGGATGCGCCGCTGCATCTGGAAGACGGTCCGGAACTGCAGGTGACGGCATCCATCGGCGTCAGCTTCTTTCCGGAAGATGCGCTGGATGCCGAAACGCTACTCAAGCACGCCGACGAAGCGATGTACGCGGCCAAGAGCGCCGGCCGCAACAATTACCGCGTCTACGACGTCAGCCCCGCGCAGGAACAGCAGAACGCCGCTTTGAAAGCGCGGTTGCGCCATGCCGAAGGCAACGGCGAGCTGCGTGTCTTCTATCAACCGCAGGTCAATGCACAGACGGAAGACATCGTCGGCATGGAAGCGTTGCTGCGCTGGGAACATCCGGAACTTGGCAACATCGGCCCCGGCTTCTTCATTCCGCTGGCGGAGGAAACCGGACTGATCGTATCCATCGGTGAATGGGTGCTGCGCACCGCCTGCAAGCAGGCCAAGGAATGGGACGACCGCTTCGGCCTGCGGCTGCGGCTGGGCGTGAATCTTTCCGCGGTGCAGCTCATGCAGCCGGACCTGCCGGAGATCGTGGGTGCGGTGCTGGAGGAAACCGGGCTCGATCCGGGCTTGCTGGAGCTGGAAGTCACCGAAAGCATCAGCATCAAGGCTGCACCGAACCTGATGGAGAACATGCAGCGGCTGCACAAGCTCGGCTGCCATATCGCCATCGACGATTTCGGCACCGGCGCGGCCTCGCTGGATTACCTGCGCAAGCTGCCGGCCGACCGCATCAAGATCGACCAGAGCTTCGTGCGCAACATCGGCGTCGACCCGGACGACGAGGCGATCGTGCGCGCCACTATCGAAATGGCCCATCGCCTGAAGCGCGGAGTGGTGGCCGAAGGCGTGGAGATCGAGCAGCATCTGCAGTTCCTGCGCGCCAACCACTGCGACGAACTGCAGGGCTACCTGTTCTGCCGGCCGCTGCCGCAAGCCAGTTTCGAGCGCCTGCTGGGCGAGCGCGAGCGGCTCTTGTCCGAACAGGGCCTGTCCGCGGTCATGGCGTAAACTCTACGCCCGCTTGAGCCACATCCGCACGGCCCTATCTTAGAATGCCGATGGACTTGAACATCGTCTGCTGAACTTGCAGGCGCGCGGCAGGTCTGAGCAGCTCATCCATCCGACGGGGAACGCATCCCGGCATGGTCCAGTGACGAAGGAGACGGCCCGGATGGGCGACAACGAACTCGATAGTGCGCTGGTTGAGCGTGTACAGAACGGAGACAGGCGCGCCTTCGATCTCCTCGTACGCAAGTATCAGAACAAGGTCATCGGCCTTATTTCCCGCTACGTGCACAACGCCGCCGAATGCGAAGACGTGGCGCAGGAGGCGTTCGTGCGGGCGTGGCGGGCGATCGGCTCGTTCCGTGGCGAAAGCGCTTTCTATACTTGGATGTACAAAATTGCCGTGAACACGGCCAAGAACCACCTGGTGGCGATGGGCCGCCGGCCGCCGACCGACGACATCGCGATCGAAGACGCCGTCTACGTGCCCGGCGCCGACCGCATGCAGGAAAGCGCCACCCCCGAACGCGAATTAATGCGACAGGAAATTGAACAAACGGTATTCGCCACTGTCCAAGCCTTGCCCGAGGAGCTGCGGACGGCCATCACACTGCGTGAAGTGGAAGGCCTCAGCTACGAAGAGATCGCCGAGGCCATGGGCTGCCCGATCGGAACGGTGCGTTCACGCATCTTCCGGGCACGCGAGGCGATCGACGAAAAGTTGCGGCCGTTGCTTTCAGACCGCGAGGATCGAATGTCATGACTGAAGCCAACATGGAAAATCTTTCCGCAGCCATGGACGGTGAACTGTCCAGGGAAGAACTGCGTTTCTTGCTGCGCAGGCTCGATCACGATGCTTCGATGCAGCGGACCTGGGCGCGCTACCACGTGGCCGGCGAAAGCCTTCGCCGCCAGCTGCCCGCCGTGGCGAGCGTCGATTTCGCGAGCCGCGTGATGACCGTGATCGAAGGCGAGCATGCCGCCACGAAGGCGCCCCGGCGCGACTGGTTGCGCCTGTCGCTGGGCGGCGCGATCGCCGCCGGCGTCGCCGTGGCGGCCTTGATGGTGTCGCAGCCGACCGCTCCGGACACCGAACGTCCGGCCCGCCTCGCCACCAACAGCGGCACGGCATCCGCCGGCGCGCGCACCAGCGCATCGCTCGCCGCCGCCAATGTGGTGCACGCCAGCAACGATCCGCTGGCGGCCATTCCGCCTTCATTGAGCCCCTATTCGGCTTCGGCGCTGAGCCAGCGTGCGTCCGTCACGCTTGGCGATCCGGCCGACAGCCCGTTGTTCCAGCGCTATCCCAGCCAGACGTATTCCATCCATGGTTACAAGGCGCTGAGCAACCAGGATGGCAGTTACCTGCTGTTGATCGATACACCCCAAGCCCGGCCCGCGGCGCAAGGCGCCCGTTAAGCCGCGTCTTCCGGAAGCGGTGAGCCCGGCTCGCCGCTTCCGGTACTGGCCGCCGAGGCGTCCCGTTTTCTTCATTGTTCCCCTCTCCCGTTCCGACCTGCGAGTTCCGGCGCGCGAGATGGGGCGTCTAGAACCCGAGGAGGAGTCATGAGTCATACCCGTCTTGTCAGGAGCCGTATTTTCAGTGGCCTGCTCGGCTGTGCCTTAGGGGTGGGCGTGCTGGCGCCCAGCGCGGTGGCCTGGGCGCAGGCTGCGCCGACCGTTGGCGGCCTGCCCGATTTCACCGGCATTGTCGAAAGGAACGCGCCAGCGGTGGTGCACGTAGAGGCCAAGTATTCAGCGCGCCGCCCGAAAGGCGCCAACGGCGTGCCGCTGCAGGGCATCGACCCGGGCCAGGCGGAAATCTTCCGCCGCTTCTTCGGCATGCCGATGATGCCCTCGCCGGAAGAGCAGAAGCACACCTCGCTGGGTTCGGGCTTCATCATTTCCAGCGATGGCTACATCCTCACCAACAACCACGTGGTGGATGGCGCCGATGCGGTTACCGTGCGCCTGCAGGATCGCCGCACGCTCACCGCGAAAGTGATCGGCACCGATCCGACCTATGACATCGCGCTATTGAAGGTCGATGCAGGCGGCAGCTTGCCCACGGTGACCATCGGCGATTCCAAGTTGCTCAAGCCCGGGCAGTGGGTGCTGGCGATCGGCTCGCCGTTCGGCTTCGACTACACCGTGACCCAGGGCATCGTGAGCGCGGTCGGCCGTAACCTCGGCGCCAGGGATCAGCCCTCCACCGCCTTCATCCAGACCGACGTGCCGATCAATCGCGGCAATTCCGGCGGCCCGCTGTTCAACCTGCAGGGCCAGGTGGTAGGCATCAATTCGCAGATCTATTCCGATACCGGTGGCTACCAGGGCGTGGCGTTCTCCATCCCGATCGACCTGGCGATGAACGCGGTCGACCAGTTGAAAACCAAGGGCTACGTCACGCGCGGCATGCTGGGCGTGGAGATCAAGCCGGTCGACGACGACGTCGTGAAGGCGCTGAAGCTCGACCGCGCACGGGGTGCGATCGTGGTCAGCGTCTCGCCGGACAGCGCCGCGCAAAAGGCCGGCTTGCAGTCGGGTGACATCATCCTTTCCTACAACGGCCAGGATGTCGTGCAGGGCACCGACTTGCCCCCGCTGGTCGCCATGACCAAGCCGGGTTCGACGGTGCCGATCAAGATCCTGCGCGACGGCAAGGAAAAAACCGTCGAAGCCACCATCGGCGCCATGCCGCGCGACCAGAACGCCCGCTCCGCGCTGGGCAAGGCCGCGCCGAGCACCGGCTCGGATGCCTTGGGGCTGAGCGTGGAAAACGTGGATCCTTCTACGCGTAGCCAGCTCGGCCTGAAGGCGGGCGAGGGCGTGGCCATCGCCAACGTGACCGGCCCGGTGGCCGCGCAGGCCGGTTTGCAGCCGGGCGACGTGATCCTGATGGTCAACCAGAAGAAGGTGGGCAGCGTCGACGCCTTCCGCGCCGCCACGGCGGGCGTGAAGCCGGGCGACACCGTGCTGCTGCTGGTGCGCCGGGGCGATGCCAACAATTTCATCGCGCTCACCGTTCCCAGCGACAAGGACCAGTAATCCCATCGTCAACAAGACCCGCCCACGTGGCGGGTCTTTTTTTCGGGCGAGGAAAGCGCCGCTGGGCGTCGTGGGCCGGCGTTCTCAAACCATGCGATAATGACCGGCTAATATCGCCATTCCGGCGATAGCCGGCCTTTGCATCGCGCGGGGCGGTGAAGCTGACAGCGAGCCCATGGAACTGATCCGCAATTTCTCCATCATCGCCCATATCGATCACGGCAAATCGACACTTGCCGACCGCATCATCCAGATCTGCGGTGGACTTGCCGAGCGCGAGATGGAAGCCCAGGTGCTGGACAGCAATCCGATCGAGCGCGAGCGTGGCATCACCATCAAGGCGCAGTCGGTGTCGCTGCCGTACAAGGCGCGCGACGGCAAGACCTACCAGCTCAATTTCATCGACACGCCCGGCCACGTCGACTTTTCTTACGAAGTCAGCCGTTCGCTGGCTGCGTGCGAAGGCGCGCTGCTGGTGGTGGACGCGGCCCAGGGCGTGGAGGCGCAATCGGTCGCCAACTGCTATACCGCGGTGGAGCAGGGCCTGGAAGTGGTGCCCGTGCTCAATAAGATCGATCTGCCCACTGCCGATCCGGAAAAGGTGAAGGGTGAGATCGAGGCGGTGATCGGCATCGACGCCACCGACGCTGTTTCGGTCAGCGCCAAGACCGGCCAGAACGTGGTGGAAGTGCTCGAAGCGATCGTCGC
>CBJMMB010000110.1:0-12402 GCA_966430775.1 uncultured Dyella sp.
GCTGCACATACGTACGGCGCGAGGAATCCGAATACAGCGCCGGACGATCGGTGCGTCCATGGAACGCGCCTTTCACTGCGATGCGCTTGATGGTGCGACCGGCATAACGTGCACCCGGATCGGTCATCAGCTTGGCGTTCACATCGGCGATGCGGCAGGCCAGGCCGACCGATTCCGAACCGGAGTTCAGGCACAGGTAACGCGTGTACGGATTGCTGCCGCGATGGCGGCCGAGTTCGCGCTTCATCGCCTGCGCAAAACGCATCTGCGACACGCTCGGCGTCATCACGTTGGCCATCACTTGCGGACGCGACAGCGCGGCATCGATGGCGGCGTTGTTGTGGCCAAAACCGAGCATGCCGTAGCCGCCGTTGTCGTGCACCACCGCGCCTTTCAGTGAAACGACCCACGGGCCGCTCGCAGCGGCCGGCAGGTACGGATTGATGGCATCGTCCGGATAGAAATTCACGAAGTCGCGCTGCGCCTGGGTCAGCTGCTCGGCTTCGTCCAGCTTCAGGAAATCGCCGAGCTCGGCGCGCAATTCGCGGTGGCGAACAAGCGCATCGTTAATGGCTTGCGTCAGTTGCGGATCCAGCGCGGCCATACGCTCGATGGTGGCGTCGTCCAGGCCGGTGGTCCGCGGCTTGCCGCCAAATTCGCGCAGTTCGCGCAGCTGATCGATGACACCCATGACTACTCTCCTCGAATCTGACAGCGCCTCGCGCCCAAAGCGAAGCAGGCCGGCAGGATGTGTTGCGTGCGTGAAGGCCGGGCGATACGCCGGTTCGCACTGCGCCGCGTAGGGAAACGCCTGACGCACGGGCATCAGGATAACGGGTGGAATAAGGCGGCGGTACCCCCACGGATGACGGCTGTCATGTTCGAACGCTGACGCGGACAACTGCAGAAAAGCGCTTGCCCTGCTTACGCTGCAGTGCAAGGAGGATCACCATGCACACTTCATCCGATGCAGTCGCCCGTCTTGCGGGCGTGGCCAAGCGTTACGGCAATGTTACCGCGCTCGACGGCGTGGACCTTGTGTTGCAGCGCGGCGAGCTGCTGGCGGTGCTCGGGCCCAACGGCGCCGGCAAAAGCACCAGCATCGGCCTGCTGCTCGGCCTGATCCGCCCGGACGGCGGCCGCGCCGAATTGTTCGGCATGGACCCGCAGCAGATCGATGCGCGCCGGCGCATCGGCGTGATGCTGCAATCGGCCATGCTGCCACCCACGTTGCGCGTGGGAGAGCTGCTGCGCCTGGTAGCGAGCTACTACCCGCATCCGCGTCCGCTCGAGGAAAGCGCGGCGCTAGCGGGCATCGACGATCTGCTGAACCGTCCTTACGGCAAGCTGTCGGGCGGCCAGCAGCGCCGCGTGCAATTCGCACTGGCCCTGTGCGGCCGCCCCGAGTTAGTGTTTCTGGATGAACCCACCGTCGGCATGGATATCGATGCGCGCCGCAAGCTGTGGAGCGCGATGCGCAACCTGGTCGCCGAAGGTTGTTCGGTGGTGCTCACCACGCATTACCTGGAAGAAGCCGAAGCACTGGCGCAACGCGTGGTGGTGATGGCGAAGGGACGTGTGCTGAGCGAAGGCAGTGTCGATGCGTTGCGTGCGCAGGTGCCGCTCGCGCGTATCCGCTGCGTCACCGATCTGGACGCTGCGCTGATCTCAGCCTGGCCCAGCGTCGCCTCTGCCGAGCGTGACGGTGCGCGCTTGCACATCAGTACCGGCGCCCCTGAAAACGTGTTGCGGCGTCTGTTGGAAGCGGACATCTCGCTCAGCGAGCTGGAAGTGCAGCGCGCGGGCCTGGCCGAGGCATTTACCGAACTCACCCGCGAAACAAACGCCGAACAGGAGGCTGCGTGATGAACAGCGTATCGATTCCCGCTACACCGTTGCCCGCCGCCGCAGGCATGTCCGTTCGCCGCATCATCGGCGCCTACCTGGCCGAAGCGCGCAGCGAGTGCCTGCGCTACCTGCGCAACCCTGGCTTCATGCTGCCGATCATGGTTTTCCCGGCGATGTTCTATCTGCTGTTCGCTGTCGGCATGAACCGCGCAAACGGCGATATCGGCCGTTACCTGCTGGTGAGCTACGCGATATTCGGCGTGATGAGTCCAGGACTGTTTGGCTTCGGCGTATCACTGGCGCTGGAGCGCGATGGCGGCCTGCTTACCTACAAGCGCGCGCTACCGATGCCGCCGGGTGCCTACCTGCTCGGCAAGATGCTGATGGCGATGCTGGCCGCCTGCATCGTCACGGCGCTGATGCTGGTGCTGGGGCGCGTACTGGGTCACGAACCGCTGTCGTGGTCGCAAGCGGTGCTGATGATGCTGGTCGGCACGCTCGGCGTATTGCCGTTCTGCGCGATGGGCATGCTGATCGGCACGCTTATCAAAGGGCAGGGCGCACCGGGCATGCTCAACCTGGTTTACCTGCCGATGTCCTTCCTTTCCGGTTTGTGGGTGCCGATCCATATGCTGCCGGGCGCGCTGCAGCAACTCGCGCCGGTATGGCCCAGCTATCACCTGCATCAGCTGGGATTGGCGGCGCTGGGCATGGAACACGGCAGCGCGCCGGGCCACTGCATGGCGCTGCTGGGTTTCGCCGCAGCCTTTTTCATGCTCGCGGCGCGCCGGCTACGGCGCTACGGTTGAAGTAGGATGCGAAGGCTGCAGGCAAGCTGGGGAGGCCGGCCATGAATATCACGACTGCGATACGTACCTGGTACACCCCGGCGCCGGATTCGGAGGCTGCGCGCAATATCCGCAAGGGCAAGTCGCCGTGGGTGGATGCGGTGCACCTGCTGTGGTCGGTGTGGATCGTGGTGACGCCGTTCTTCGACCATTTCACCTGGCAGTGGCTGTGGCTGACCTTGCTGAGCTACCCCGTCTTCCTTGCGCTCTACGCCAAATGCTGCGTCGCCCCGCAGCGGCAGTCGCTGTATTACGCGCTGGGCATGATCGCGCTCGCCCTGGCGCTGTTGCCGTGGTATGCGAGCGGGCTGACCTATTTCGTGTTCGGCTGTGTGATGTTCCGCACTTGCCGGATGAACTTTCGCCGCTACCTCGCCTTCCTGGCGCTGATGAACGCTCTGTGCCTCACCGAAGCCTGGCTGATTCATTACCCCTGGCAGGCGGTGATCTGGATGCCGGTGACGACCTTCATCGTTGCGCTGATCATCATGGCCGAGCGCACCAACGACGAGAAGGATGCACAGCTGCGGCTTTCGCATGACGAAGTGCGCCGGCTGGCCGCCACTGCGGAGCGCGAACGCATCGGCCGCGACCTGCACGATCTGCTTGGTCACACGTTGTCGCTGATCACCTTGAAGCTGGAACTGTCGCGCAAGCTGTTCGATCGCGACAGCCAGGCCGCGCGGCGCGAACTGGAAGAGGCCGAGCGCGTGGCGCGCCATGCGTTGGCAGAAGTGCGCGCGGCGGTCACCGGCATCCGTTCCACCGACCTTGCCGCGGAACTGGCTTCGGCGCGCTTGCTGCTGGAATCCTCGGCGGTGCGGCTGGAATACGGCAGCTTGCCCGATTCGCTACCGCAGGAGGTCGAGCGCGCGCTTGCGCTGATCATTCGTGAAGCGATCACCAACGTTCATCGCCACGCCGCCGCCACCGAGGCCAGCGTACGCTTCACACATACTACGGACAGGCTGGACATGCAGATCAGCGACAACGGCAAAGGCGGGCTCGCCGAGCATGGCAACGGCGTTACCGGCATCGGCGAACGGGTGCGTGCGATCGGCGGAAGCCTTGAGATCGATTCGCCACCGCAGCACGGCACGCGCCTCTCGATCAGCGTGCCTTTGCGTGGACGTAGCGAGTTGCCACTTCCCCACGCGCTGCCTGCTGAGAATCATCTGGCTGGGAGCGCTGCATGATCCGCGTATTGCTGGCCGAAGACCAGGCCATGGTGCGCGGCGCGTTGTCGGCGCTGCTCAATCTCGAATCGGATATCGAAGTGCTCGGCTCCGCGCCCGATGGCGAAACGGCATGGCGCGAAGTGCAACGGCTCAAGCCCGACGTGCTGGTCACCGACATCGAAATGCCCGGCCTCACCGGCTTGGAACTGGCGCAGCGCATCCATCGCCAGGAACTGCCGGTGAAATGCATCATCGTGACCACCTTCGCGCGCCCCGGTTTTTTGCGTCGCGCATTGGATGCCGGCGTATCGGGTTATCTGCTGAAAGATGCGCCGGCGGAAAACCTCGCCGAAGCCTTGCGCATGGTGCATCGTGGCGGACGTTCGATCGATCCGCAGCTTGCATTGGAAGCGTGGTCCGAAGCCGATCCCTTGAACGATCGCGAACGCCAGGTGTTGCGTCTTGCCGGCGAGGGCCAATCGGCGAGCGACATTGCGGTGAAGCTCAATCTCTCGCATGGCACGGTGCGTAATTACCTTTCCGAAGCGATCGGCAAGCTCGGCGCGGCCAATCGTATCGAGGCATATCGCTTGGCAAGGCAGAAGGGTTGGCTGTAGCGGGATGCACAGTAGGTTGGGTTAGCGCAGCGTAACCCAACAACGCCGCTTCGAACATGTTGGGTTACCCCCGGATCAAGTCCGGGATAACCCAACCTACGATAGCGTTGCGTAAATAAAAAACATCCTTAGGAAATATTCCTAGCTAAAATCTTCTTGCAATAAAAATAAACCTCGCGTAATGTTCGCGTCCTTCGCCACCCACGGCGATTTATTCAAGGGTTTAATTATGCTGCATCACTTCGCCAAAATCGGTTTGCCGCCGCGCGTAAATAGCGCTGCGCTGCCGTGCCTGCGCGAAGGACGGCATACCCTTCGCACACATTGACCGAATCCGCTCGCGGAGATCGGTCACCCCGATCTCCCGAGGCAACGCGAACGCCCTCGGGTCGCCAAGCCCGGGGGCGTTTTGTTTTTGGCGTTCGCAAAGCGATGGTCATGCGAAAACAGATCATGAATCCGGTTCCCGGAAGATTTCTTCCGCCCTGAAGCACCCGGTGCGTTCGCGCCGTGGCAAAGGGCGCGGCTGCGACAGGCGCATGTGCGCTGCACCTGGGTGCTTCGGTGCGAGCAAAAGGGAGAACAGGAAAACATTCGGGCATGTGTATGCCCAAACGGATTGCCGATTGGAAACAGCCGGCAATACGCAGCATCAAATCAGCGGGTTTCAGCGGTATGGGTTCCAAAGCCCATCCGGTGCGCGGGGTTTTGCCTTGAGCGTATGCCGAAACTTGTGCGAGGGTGTTGCGAGAAGTCGACGTTAGCTCAGAGGGTAGAGTAACGGCATGTGATGCCGCTGGCCGCCGGTTCGAACCCGGCACGTCGTTCCACTGGATAGCTCAAATGGTTAGAGCATCGGACTGATAATCCGATTGTTGCGGGTTCGATTCCTGCTCCAATCAGGGCGAAAGCCCTTCAACAGGAAACGCCTCGTGCGTGGGCAAAAGGGATCGCCAAGGATGGCGGCCGGGCCAGCCAACGCAGCGGGTGCAAAGCCGGATCGTCGCCCTGAACCTGGGCGGACGACGGTGGAAGTGCTGGATGCGGCTTGCCGCCCCATGCACGGAAGCGGTCGTCTCCCCACGCGAAGCGCCATGATCCCGCTCGGTATGCGTCAAGAGGCGTTTCCACTTTTTAATTTTTATCGGAAGGCGATTTTAAGGCCGATTATCCCGCAAGGGAGAACCTGGCGCGCCTTTTGATTATTTAAATAACCATCACGCATGAAAGATCCGCCAGCGTGACGGTATATCCAAGCGGATCGACTCAGGAACGAAAAGGAGTATTCCCATGTTCTGGATCAAGCAAATCGTGATCGGCGACGGCGAGCGCGGTTTGCTGTACCGCAACCGTCGAGTGCAGGCCGTACTGCCGGCCGGTGTGTATCGCTACTTCGACCCGTTCGACCGCATCGCCGTGGTCGTGCACAACATCGCGCGGCCGGAATATGCGGGCAACGACGCGGAAGTGCTGATGGCGTCGATGGATGGCGAGCTCGGCAAACACTTCCTGGTGGCCGACGTCGGTACCGACCAGGTCGGTCTGGTGCTGAAGAACGGCAAGCTGGAAGACGTGCTGGCGCCGGGTACGCGCAAGCTGTACTGGCACGCGCTGGTGCAGATCGAGGTGCAGCTGGTGTCGATCGCCGATTCGCTGGCGCTGGATGCCGACGTGGTGGCGCGTCTGCGTCAGCTTGGCGTGCTCGCCAAGGTTGCGGTGACGGTTGACGTGCCGGTGGAATCTGCAGGTCTCTTGTTCGTCGATGGCAAGCTGGTGCGTACGTTGGCGCCGGGCGCCTACGCGTTCTGGAATTTCCGCAAGAACGTGGCGGCCGAGGTGATCGATCTGCGTGTGCAGTCGATGGAAGTCTCCGGCCAGGAGCTGTTGACGCGCGACAAGGTAAGCCTGCGCGTGAACCTGGCGGCCAGCCTGCGTGTGGTCGATCCGGTCACGGCGCGTACCAAGGTGGCCAAGTACGGCGATTACCTCTACCGCGAATTGCAATACGGGCTGCGTAAGGCGGTTTCCGCCAAGACGCTGGACGAGCTGCTTGGCGACAAGGCGTCGCTGGATGCGGACATCTTCGCCTACGTGCGTGCCCGCGTAAGCGAGCTGGGCCTGGAAGTGCTCGGCGTGGGCGTGAAGGACGTGATCCTGCCGGGCGAGATGAAGGACATCTTGAACAGCGTGGTGCAGGCGGAAAAGGCGGCGCAAGCCAACGTGATCCGCCGTCGTGAGGAGGCGAACGCGACGCGCTCGTTGCTCAACACAGCCAAGCTGATCGAGGAAAGTCCGACGCTGATGCGCCTGAAAGAGCTGGAGGCCTTGGAAAAGGTCACCGAGAAGATCGACAAACTCACCGTGTTCGGCGGCCTGGACGGCGTGCTGACACAGCTTGTGAGCCTCAAGCAGTAACATTCGGCATGGCACACGGAATGGCCATGCCGAACCTTTGGATGAAGACATCATGGAGACGCAATCTCATTACGAACTGCTGCACGCCGAAGGCAGCGCCACGCCGATCAAGGGCTGGGTGCGCGGCGTGCCGCTGGAAGCGCAGGCGCATCGCCAGTTGCAGAATATCGCCGCGTTGCCGTTCGTCGGCCCGTGGGTGGCGGTGATGCCGGACGTGCATCTTGGCAAGGGCGCCACCGTAGGTTCGGTGGTGCCGACGCGCGGCGCGATCATTCCGGCCGCAGTGGGCGTGGACATCGGTTGCGGCATGGCCGCGGTGCGCACGACGCTGCGTGCCAGCGATCTGCCCGACAATCTCGCGCAACTGCGTTCGAGCATCGAGCGTGGCGTGCCGGTCGGCAACGGCCGTGGTGGCGACCACTACCGCACGCCCGCCAGCGTCGAAACGCGCGTGGGCGAGTCCGGGCTGTACCAGCGCCTGGAGGCGATCAAGGCCAAGCATCGCCGCATTCGTACCGACAAGCTCGACAAGCAGCTGGGCACGCTCGGTGGCGGCAATCACTTCATCGAAATCTGCCTCGACGAGACGGACGCGGTGTGGGTGATGCTGCACTCCGGTTCGCGCGGTACCGGCAACCTGATCGGCACGTATTTCATCGAGCGTGCGCGTGAAGAGCTGGCGCATCGCGTGCTCGGCTTCCATCTGCCGGACAAGGATCTTGCCTTCTTCATGGAAGGCGAGCCGCTGTTCGACGATTACGTGGAAGCCGTGTCCTGGGCGCAGGACTACGCACGCCACAACCGCGAAGCGATGCTGGAGCGGGTGCTGGGTGAAATGCGCCATCGCCTGCCGAAGTTCCAACTGGAGAAGATGGCGGTGAACTGCCACCACAACTACGTGCAGCGCGAAACGCACGGCGGCGAATCGCTGCTGGTCACGCGTAAAGGCGCGGTGAGCGCCAGGGAAGGTGAGCTGGGAATCATTCCGGGCAGCATGGGCACGCGCAGCTACATCGTGCGTGGCAAGGGCAATCCGGAAAGCTTCCACAGCTGCAGCCATGGTGCGGGACGTGTGATGAGCCGTACCGCCGCGCGCCAGAACATCACGCTGTCGCAACACCGGGAAGCCACGGCGCATGTCGAGTGCCGCAAGGACGCGGGCGTGATCGATGAATCACCGGCGGCGTACAAGTCGATCGATGCGGTGATGGCTGCGCAGACGGACCTGGTCGACGTGGTGCATACGTTGCGGCAGGTGTTGTGTGTGAAAGGTTGAACCTGGCGCCGCCTCGTTGAGGCGGCGCTTTATAGGTTGGGGTGCAAACCCCGACATTTCGTGTCATCTATGAATGGCGATGTTGGGGTTTGCACCCCGACCTACGGGGCGGCAAAACTTCCCGCATCGCCCGGAAATACCACCGGGCTTTCATAGCCATCGGCGGAGATGGCCGAGACCCCAAAGAACCAGTCGTCGATCACGACATCCTTCAATACATGACGATCGACGTCGCCCACGTCGCGGTTGTACTGCCATTGCGGCGCAGTCGTATCGCGCCAGTGCACGCGATAACCCGCCGCGCCAGGTATCTTCTGCCAGCTCAGCGTCGTATCGGTCGTCACGGCGCCGCTGATCGAAACGCGTGACGGCGGCGCCGGTGCGCGTGCAAGCGATGTCATCGTGACGGTGTTCAAGGCAGTGACGCGAGCGAGATAGCGGAAGTCGATGCCATCGATGGTGTCGCCGTATTTGATGCCATGTTCTTCGCGCAGGTCCTGATGCTGGTGCGTATAGTCTTCGTGGCTTTCGGTGACGCGTACGGCGGGGTAGCCGGCTTCGAGGAACGGCACCTGGTCACCGCCGCGTCCGTAGCGGTCGGTGCGATAGATCATGCGCACGCGCAGGTCAGGGAGATAGCGATCGGCAAGCGCCGCCATATAGCGCGCCACGTTGCGCGAGGGTGAATCGACCTCGCCGCCGAAGTAGTTGCGCGTCTTGGCTTGCTCGGGCGTTTCCGTGCTGCGTGTGCCCTCGCTGAAGACGCGCACGATGGTGTTGTCTTGCGCGCCATTCTGGCCGCGGCTATTGCCGACGATGTCGTTGTTGAGATCGGCTTCCACGCGCCAGCCCTGCGCCTTGGCGTAATCGGCCAGCACCTTGCCACCGTACAGACCTTGCTCTTCGCCGGACAGCGCGGCGAACACCAGGGTGGCGCGGTTGTCCTGCCTGGACAGCAGGCGCGCGGCTTCCAGCAGCGCCGCCACGCCGGAGGCATCGTCGTTGGCGCCGGGTGCGTCGCTGGTGGCGTTCATCACGTCGCTGACGCGCGAGTCCAGATGGCCGGTCATCACGATCACCCGCTGCGGATCGCTGCTGCCGCGCTTGATCGCTACCACATCCATCACCTCGGTGGGTTTGGGGATGCGCTTGCCGGTAACCATCTGCGAGGGTGTAACGATCTGCAGGCAACCGCCGCACTCGCGAGAAATGCTTTCGAAGCGCGATTTCACCCAGCGCCTGGCTGCACCGATGCCGCGCGTGGGCGAAGTGGTGTCGGAAAGGGTATGGCGGGTGCTGAAGCCGACCAGCGCGGTGATGGTGTCGCGCAGTTGCGCTTCGTCCGGTGCGCTGGCCAGTGCGTGCAAGTCGGCCTGGTCGTGCGGATAGGCCACCGTGGTTTGCGCCAGGGAGGCGCCGGAAAGGGTGAGCAGAAAAGCCAGCAAGCAGGGGATGGCGTAGCGAGGCATGGCGGTGTCCGTGGCTGGGGTGGCGGCCGGCTCCTGGTGATTCGGCCGTTTGAGCGATAATCGCCCGCCTCACATCATTGCGCACCGCCTTGAAAAAGTCCGACTTCCATTTCGACCTGCCGCCGGAGCTGATCGCCCAGGCGCCGCTGCCCGAGCGCAGCGCCAGCCGCCTGCTGGTGCTGCAGGCGGCGACACGTACGTGGCAGGACCGCATGTTCCGCGAGCTGCCCTCCATGCTGCGCAAGGGCGATCTTTTGGTCTTCAACGATACGCGCGTGCTGCCGGCGCGCTTGTACGGACACAAGCCCAGCGGCGGCGCGGTGGAGATTCTGATCGAACGCGTCACCGGCGCGCACGAAGCAACCGTGCAACTGGGCGTAAGCAAGAAGCCGCGCGAAGGTACGGTGATCGTGCTGGGCGATGGCAGCCATGCCACGGTGCTGGGACGCGACGAAAGTTTTTTCCGTCTGCGCTTCGAATCGCCGGAACCGCTGGAACGGCTGCTGCTGAAACTCGGCGAGATGCCGTTGCCGCCCTATATCTCGCGCCACGCCGATGCCAGCGACATGGAGCGCTACCAGACGGTGTACGCGCGCGCGCCAGGCGCCGTCGCCGCGCCCACCGCCGGCCTTCATTTCGACGCGCCGCTGATGGAGCAGTTGCGCGAGATGGGCGTGGATTTCGGCTACGTGACCTTGCACGTCGGCGCAGGCACCTTCCAGCCGGTGCGCGCGGAAGAGCTTTCCCATCACACCATGCATCGCGAATGGCTCAACGTCGGCGCGAGCTTGATCGAGCAGATTCATCGCACACGCCGTGCGGGCGGCAGGGTGATCGCGGTGGGTACCACGGTGGTGCGCGCGCTGGAAAGCGCCACGGTGGATGGCGAGCTGCGTCCGTTCGCGGGCGAAACGCAGATCTTCATTTTCCCCGGTTACCGCATCACCAGCATCGATGCACTGATCACCAACTTCCATCTGCCGCAATCGACCCTGCTGATGCTGGTGTCGGCGTTCGCGGGGCGGGAGTTCATCCTGGATGCCTACCGGCATGCGGTGCAGGAGCGGTATCGGTTTTTCTCGTATGGGGACGCGATGTTGATTTGGCCTGGGGGCGCGTGACTGGCTATGTCGTCATCCCAGCGAAAGCTGGACGTAGCGCGCAGCGCGGAGAACATCCGAAGGATGGCCCCGAAGGGGTGAGCGAAGCGAATCATCCAGCGGCTTTTTGATGGAAGGCACTGGTTGACCAGCTTCGCTGTTGTGAAGAGCCTCAGCTTTCGCTGGAATGACGAGCCTTGGGAAGACGACGTTCAATGTCATAATTCCCCGATGACCTCCATGCACTTCAACCTCCTCGCCACCGACGGCGCCGCGCGCCGCGGCCGGCTCACGTTCGACCGCGGCACCGTGGAAACACCGGCCTTCATGCCCGTGGGCACCTATGGTTCCGTCAAGGCGATGACGCCGCGCGACCTGGTCGACGTGCATGCGCAGATCATTCTCGGCAATACCTTCCACCTGTTCCTGCGGCCAGGGTTGGACATCGTCGGCGAGTTCGGCGGGCTGCATCGCTTTATCGGTTGGGACAAGCCTATCCTCACCGATTCGGGCGGCTTCCAGGTGTTCTCGCTGGCGCACAAGCGCAAGATCACCGAGCAGGGCGTGACGTTCGCCTCGCCGGTGGATGGCTCCAAGGTGTTTCTGTCGCCGGAAGAGTCGATGCGCATCCAGACCGTGCTGGATTCGGATATCGCGATGATTTTCGACGAATGCACGCCATACCCGGCCACGGAGAAGGTGGCGGCCGAGTCGATGGAGCTGAGCCTGCGGTGGGCCGAGCGCTCGCGCCAGGCCTTCAACGATCTGAACAATCGCAACGCACTGTTCGGCATCGTGCAGGGCAGCGTGTACGAAAACCTGCGCAAGCGTTCGGCCGAAGGCCTGATCCAGATCGGTTTCGACGGTTACGCGGTGGGCGGGCTGGCGGTGGGCGAGCCGGAAGCGGCGCGCAACCACACGCTGGATGTCACCGTGCCGCTGCTGCCGCAGGATCGGCCGCGCTACCTGATGGGCGTGGGGCGGCCGGAGGATATCGTCGAGGCCGTCCGCCGCGGCATCGACATGTTCGATTGCGTGATGCCTACCCGCAATGCGCGCAACGGTTTCCTGTTCACCGCCAGCGGCACGCTGCGCATCCGCAACGCCAAGTTCGCCAACGACACCCGCGTGATCGAGGAAGGCTGCGCCTGCTACGCCTGCAGCCAGGGTTTCAGCCGCGCGTATCTGCGCCACCTGGACCGCTGCAACGAAATCCTCGGCAGCCAGCTCGCCACCATCCACAACCTGCATCACTACCAGCAGCTGATGGCCGGCCTGCGCGAGGCGATCGCGGCGGGGGCCCTGGAGGATTTCGTGGCGGAGTTCTATGCCAGGCGGCAGGGTGCCCCGACCGAATAAGCCGCCGAGGGCCGCGTAGGTTGGGTTAGCGCAGCGTAACCCAACGATATCGCTTCGAACCTGTTGGGTTACGCTGCGCTAACCCAACCTACGGTCGCTACGACCATCTTCCCGGTGGAAACCCCTTCCACTCGCCGTTGTCTGAAGGCCATGCGCTTGGGCCCAGGCCGGTCTTTCGCGCCGTGCATAGCACCGGGGCGCATGGCATAATCCAACGTCTTTTTATTGGGCTTGCGACAAAAACTCCAGTCGCAGCCACAACTTGCGGGATAAGCAGATGACTCTTCCGACG
>CBJMMB010000111.1:0-12068 GCA_966430775.1 uncultured Dyella sp.
CAAGTCTCGCTGGCCGCCGAAGTGGCGCAGGCGTATATCGGCCTGCGCGATCAGCAGCGACGCCTGGCGTTGGCGAATCGTTCCGCGGAGCTCGAACAGCAGACGCTGGATTTGATCCAGCAGCGCCGTGCGCAGGGCATCGGCACTGACGCGGACGTCGAGCGGCAGACCACGCAAGTGCAAACCACGCGCGCAACGCTGATTCCGCTGGACGAGCAGATCACCGAATCGCTGGACCAACTTGCCGTGCTTACCGGCCAGGAACCTGGTGCGCTGGACAGCGAACTGTCGCCCCCCGCACCGCTGCCGACCTTGCCGGCATCGGTGCCGATCGACGATCCGGCCACGATGTTGCAGCAGCGCCCGGATATCCGCGCCGCCGAACGCCGGCTGGCCGCCAGCAACGCGCAGATCGGCCAGCACACCGCCGACCTGTTTCCCAAGGTGACGATGCTGGGCTTTATCGGTTCCAACGCGGCCGACCCTGGGCATCTGCTGCGGAAGAGTTCGTTTACGTGGCTGGGCGCGCCCTACCTGCAATGGGATGTGCTCGATTTCGGACGCACGCGCGGCGCCATCCGGCAAGCTGAAGCGAGCCGCGACGAAGCCATCGCGCGCTATACGCAGACGGTGCTCGCCGCGTTGCAGGATGCCAATAATGCGCTGGCGCGTTATGGACATCAGCGCGATAGCGTGCAGCGTCTGCAGCAGATCGAGGTATCGGCGGATCGGTCGGCGGAGCTTATGCGTCAGCGTTACGAAGCGGGGGCGTCGTCGTTGATCGATCTATTGGATACGCAGCGGGCGCAGTTTTCGGCACAGCAGAATCTGGTGGAGGGGCAGGCGGAGTTGCTGAAGGATTTTGTGTCGTTGCAGAAGGGGCTTGGGTTGGGGTGGCAACGGTGAGTTGCTCCCTCTCCCTTTCGAAGAGAGGGTTGGGGGTGAGGGGGTGAACCTCGCGGGGAGTTTTTGTAGGTTGGGGTGCAAACCCCAACATTGCCATCTCTACGTCTTGCGCGACCCGTCATTGTCTCCTGTCCACGTATGGCAACGTTTGCACCTTGATGTATCCCCGCGCTTTTGTAGGTTGAGTGCAGATGATCCCGCGAGGAAGTTAGCCGCGCGTGATCGTGAACGATTGCCTGCGGCGCTTTCGATCGCCGTAGGCGCTCGAGTCACTTTTCTTTGCTGGCCCAAAGAAAAGTAACCAAAAGAAACGGCCTGAAGAGCTCATGGCGCTACGCAGATTACAAGCCAGAAGATTTGAGGCATTGCGATGAGAGTTGGCCCGCCCGCTTCCATCCGGTCGCGATACCGCGAGGCGTCCAACCGCTGAGGGCTTAAAGCGAGCCCGTCAAACGTCGAGGTCTGCTTTAAGCCCTCAATGCCTCGACGCCTCGCGGAATAGCCGGGACGTATAACCTTGGGCGAGCAACTTTCGTATCGATGGAAAGGTTCAGGCTTGTATCCCTCCCATGCTGCGAGCCTTTAAGGCCATTTCTTTGGGTTACTTTTCTTTGGGCCAGCAAAGAAAAGTGACTCGGGCCCTTTAGGGACCGAAAGCGCCGCAGGCAATGGTCCACATCCACGTGCGGTTCCGTTTCTTCAACAAATTGTGAGGGATACATCAGGGTTTGCATCCCAACCTACGCGAGTGCTAGCGCGAAAAAATCACCCATTGCGAATATCCCGCACCACACTCGCCAACCGATCCCGCAACACCAAAATCAACCCCAACTGCCCCAGCACCAGCCGCGCAACCTCATCCTGCTCGCCATCCGCAGGCGGCATCATGCTCTGCTCCGCTTCGCTGTCCGGAAGCGAAGCCGGCGCAAGCAACGCATCCGCCAGATGCTCCAGCTTGGTCACGATCAAATTACCGGCCAACGTCACCGTATCGCGAACCTGCGCATCACCGATCGCCTGACGATGCGCACCGAGCGCAGAAATATGCCCCAGCATGGTGTGCGCGATGGTGAGAAAACGCAGCAGGTTTTCATTGCCGTGCTGTTGCCGGCCCGGTTCGCGCAGCATGTTGGCGAGCATGCCGCTTAGCGCGGCGTCGGCGTTATGCGCTTCGCGGCGGGCGATGCGGTAGGGCAGGTCGTCGCGTTTGCCGTGCACGTATTGCGCGATGATCTGCTGCAGGTAGCGCGCATCGTTGCGCAGGGTGTTGGACAGTACCTGGTCGAGCTGGCGGCCTTGCCAGTCGGGCAGGATGAGATAGATGGCCAGAGCGGCGATAGCGGCGCCGATCAGGGTGTCGAGCAGGCGCGGCCACATCACCTCGTAGCCGTTGCCGGCCTGGTTGAAGCACAACACCACGAACACGGTGATCGAAGCGGTGGCGAGGGTGTAGCGGCGCAATCGCGCGGCGAAAAACACTACCCCGGACAGCACGATCAGCAGCAACGGCCACGGCGCCGCGGGCAGCAGGCGCAAAGTAGCCCAGCCGATCACTACGCCGATCACCGTGCCGGATACACGCTGCAGCATGCGCGACAGCGTGGCGCCGTAGCTTGGCTGGCAGACCAAGAGCGTGGTCAGCAGAATCCAGTAGCCATGCTGGGGATGCACCAGCCGCAGCACGCCGAAGCCGGCCATCAGCGCCAGCGAAAGACGCACCGCATGGCGGAAGCGCGAAGAGCGCGAGCTGAACTGGATGGTGATGCGCTCCCAGGCTTCGCGCAGCGATTGCGGGCCGGGGTTCTGCAGGGCGCCGTCTTCGCCGTCGAGCGTGGTGGGCGCGTGGTCGTTCTCCAGCAAGGCCTGGATGGCCGCCATGTTGCGCAGGAGCGCATCCAGCGAACGCAGCAGGTGTTCGGCCGGCGCGGGCGATTGATAGCGCAGGGTGTGGAGGGCGTTGCGCAGGTCGTTCTGCGCCGCGCGCATATCGGTGCCGGCGGCTGGCGAGGTGCGCAGGCGCAGCGCCTGGGCCTGTTCGCGGCATTGGCGCGCCTGCAGGCGCAGGATGTGTTCGCAGCGGAACAACACGTCGGTGTGATAGAAGACCTCGGCGAGCGCCGCATATGGATAATGCGAGGAACTGACGCGCTCATGGATGTCCTGCGCCTTGAAGTACAACTGCAGACGCGCTGCCGTAGCGCCGCGCGGACGGCGCATGCCGATGCGGTCGATCAACACGATGCGCGTGTCGTTGAGCGCGTCCACTACCTGCTCGTTCTGCATCGCCAGCGTCAGCAGCAGCGCATCGCGATCGATACCGTGGACGGGCGTGAACAGGGCGGCCTTGGTTTCCAGGTAATCGCCCAGCGCATCGAATACGCGGGCCAGCGCGTGGCGCACGGCCAGTTGCGGCGACAACACGCTCCATAGCAGCGACAGCGCGCCATACCAGGCGGCACCGGCCAGCATCTGCAAGGGCTCGGCGAAGAAGGCGGGCGACGCATGCGGCTGATCGGTGCCCACCATCGTATAGACGGCCAGAATCAGCGTGCCACCGGCGATGGTGGCATAGCGGGCGCTGATCGAGCCGAGCATCACCAGCACGAAAGTCATCAGGCCCAGCGTAAGGGTGAACGGCAGCGTGCGCGGCAGCAGCCATTCCACGATAAAGGCCACGCCGGCAAAGCAGAGCAGGGTGATCAGCAGGGTGGTGAGGCGGCTGCGCCAGTGGTCCTCGGTTTCGGCCAGTGCGCAGGCGATCACGCCCAGCATGGCCGGGATCATCGCCGTCACGTGATCGCGCCACAGGCAATAAAGGATCACGCCGCCGAGCGCGAGCAGCACGCGCTGGCATTCGGCGAAACGATCCGAACCGCGCAGGCGGCGCCAGTAGTGGAGGATGGCGGGGTGGGAGAGCATGGGTAAAGGATACATGTTGCTATGCAACATTCACCTTTCAGGGCTTCATAGGGCGGACGCCGGGATTGCATCCCAGCCTACAATCGGGCTTCCCGCTGCCGCCCACGTCCCCCAATGCCAACTACCCCCGAAGCGTTCGAGCTCCGCGGCGTCAGCAAGCGCTACGGCGCCGTGCCGGCCCTGGATGATGTCAGCCTGCGCTTTCCGGCGGGCAGCAACACCGCGCTGATCGGCAGCAGCGGTTCGGGCAAATCCACCCTGTTGCGCGTCCTGCTGGGTCTGGAATGGCCGGACAGCGGCGAGATCTGGGTGGACGGCGCCATGCTGCAACCTAATCAGGTGCTGGCGCTGCGTCGGCGCGTGGGCTACGTGATCCAGGAAGGCGGCCTGTTTCCGCATCTCACCGTGCTGGGCAATCTCGCGTTGCTGCCGCATCACCTGGGCTGGAACCGCGAGCGCATCCGCCAGCGCGCCGAGGAACTGGCCGCGCTCACCCATCTGCCCGCCGGCGCCTTGGAACGCTATCCGGCGGAGCTGTCGGGCGGCCAACGCCAACGCGTCGCGCTGATGCGCGGCCTGATGCTCAATCCCGATGCCCTGTTGCTGGATGAACCGCTGGGCGCACTCGATCCCATCGTGCGCCATGAATTGCAGGACGAGCTGAAGGCGATCTTCGACCAGCTCGGCAAGACGGTGATCGTGGTGACACACGACATGGCCGAAGCGGCGTGGTTTGCCGATCGCCTGGTGCTGATGCGGCACGGCGAGGTGGTGCAGGACGGCCGACTGGACGATCTGTGCCGACGCCCCGCCGATCCCTTCGTGACGCGCTTCGTGCAGGCACAGCGCACCTTGCGCGGGGTGTCGCCATGAAGGGCGCGTGGCTGTTCTTCGCACTGCTGTTGATGGCGCCGGCATGGGCACATGCGGCGCCGGTGCGCATCGGATCCAAGCAGTTCACCGAATCGGTGATCCTGGGTGAAATCGCCCGGCTGGCGGCGCGGCAGCAAGGTGTGCCGGCGGTGCATCAACGCGAGCTGGGCGGCACCGCGATCTTGTGGAGCGCGCTTCAGCACGGTGATATCGACGCGTATCCCGAATACACCGGCACGCTCACGCACGAGCTGTTGAAAAATGTCGCGCCCGATGCGGATATCCCGACCCTGCGCGCCGCACTGCAGCCGCTGGGCATCGGCATCACGGATGCGCTGGGTTTCGATGACACCTATGCCATCGGCATGCGCGAGGACCGCGCCGCGCAGCTGGGCATTCGCAATCTTTCCGACTTGGCCGCGCATGCGGATGTGCGCCTGGGTTTTTCCAATGAATTCATGGCGCGCAGCGACGGCTGGCCGGGCTTACGCCAGCGCTATGGCCTGCCGCAGACACAGGTGCGCGGGCTGGACCATGCGCTGTCCTACCGCGCACTCGCCAGCGGCGCGGTGGATGCGATCGATCTCTACAGCACCGATGCGGAGATTCCTTACTACCACCTACGCACGCTCGACGACGATCGGCATTACTTCCCGCATTACCAGGCGGTCTACGTATACCGACTCGATCTGGAAACCCGCGCACCAGCCTTTATCGAAGTGCTGGACAAACTCGCCGGCCGCATCAGCGCGGATGCGATGCGCAGGATGAATGCGCAAGTGAAGCTGCATGGCCAAAAGGAAACCGTGGTGGCGGCGCAGTTTCTCGGCGTGCCGGCCGACGGCGACGGCGCCAACCGCTGGACGCGGCTGTGGCAGCGCACATTGGAGCATCTGCGCCTGGTGCTGATCTCGTTGACCGCGGCGGTGCTGCTGGCCATTCCGCTGGGCGTGTTCTCGGCGCGCGCGAAGCGGCTAGGTCAGCTCATCATGGCGTTGAGCGGCGTGCTGCAGACCATTCCGTCGCTGGCCATGTTCGTGTTCATGATTCCCTTCTTCGGCATCGGCACCTGGCCGGCGATCGCCGCCTTGTTCCTGTATAGCCTGCTGCCGATCGTGCGCAACACCTATGCGGGTCTTACCGGCATTCCGCCGGATCTGCGCGAGTCCGCCGCCGCCCTGGGCTTGCCGCGTGGCGTGCGCTTGCGCCGGGTGGAATTGCCGATGGCGATGCGCAGCATTCTGGCGGGGATCAAGACGGCCGCGGTGATCAATGTGGGCACCGCGACGCTCGGTGCCTTGATCGGTGCGGGTGGCTATGGGCAACCGATCGTCACCGGCATTCGATTGGACGACACCGGGCTGATCCTGGAAGGCGCTATCCCTGCGGCGTGCATGGCGCTGCTGGTGCAGGGTCTGTTCGAAGGCGTGGAGCGCTGGCTGACGCCGCGCGGCATGCGCCTGGAAGCGCGGCAATAATGCCCGCGCGTGATGCACCCGTAGGTTGGGTTAGCGCAGCGTAACCCAACATGTTCGAAGCGAATTGTTGGGTTACGCTGCGCTAACCCAACCTACGGGGCCGTTGCGTTTCATCGACGACGCCGTGTTTCCAGCGACGCGCCGCCTTTGGCGGCATCCACGCTGCGCTGAACATCCTCGCGTGAGGCATGGCCCACCGATGGCCACATATCCGGGTGCTCTTCGATGCGCCGCTTGACGTGTTCATGCGCACGAATGGAATTGGCGCCGGCGTTGTCGAGCAGGGCACAGGCATCGTCCATCGACATCTCACCACGCAATTCCACCACCAGCGTGGTGTGGCCGATCAGCTTCGGATCAGGCAGCGTCGGCGTGCGGGAAGAAGAAATCAGCGACGAGGCGCTTTTCTTTTTCTCGCGACCGGTGCTGGTATCCATGCGGCCGGTATGACTGGCGGTGGATACCACCGAAGTCGGCGCGCTGGAACTGGATGGCGACTTGCCAACGCTTTCATCGAAGCTCAACACGATCTGTTCACGTTGAAGCCCGCGGGAAATCAGCTTTTCAGCTGCGGCGTTGGCATCGAATTGCGTATCGAAACAGGCAACGACTAGTTCGGCCATGACGTGCCTCCTTAAGGTCGTTCGTCGTTGCACTCTAGAACGGCGTGCATAACCCGCGCGTGAGCGAAGCATGTCATACCCATGTTCGCCCACTGGATACGCACGAGTCACGCCGCCGATGTTAACTATGACGTCGCCTTCCGCTTTGGAGATGCAATCATGTCGCGACTCATCAAGGCCTTCGTTGTGCCCATGTTTATGTTGGTGATGACTTCGTCCGCCTTCGCGCAAAGCGGCACTTCCAACGCAGTGCCGGCGGTCGGTGCGGCCGGTGCGCATACGGCACAGGACGTCCGCTTCGTGATGAACGCTTCGGCAGCGGGACAAACCGAAGTGCTGGCCAGCCGCCTGGCGCAGACGCAAGCGCAATCGGCCAAGGTCAAGGCGTTCGCCGAAACCATGATCCGCGATCATGGCAAGGCCAACAGCGAACTGAAGACCATTGCGCAGAAAGACGGCTACACCTTGTCAAGCACGCCCACGCAGGAACAGCAAAGCAATCTCGACAAGTTGCGTTCGCTGCACGGCAAGGATTTCGATAGCGCGTTCGCGGCGATGATGGTCAAGGACCATCGCGACGCGGTGGCGCTGTTCCAGGCCGAATCAACCTCGGGCAACGATGCTGATTTGAAGAGCTTCGCGACGCGCACGCTGACGACGTTGCAGCATCATCTGGCGTTGGCGAATGCGCTTTGAGTGATGCTGCCTGAGTGAGTCCCTCTCCCTTCGGGAGAGGGTGCCGAGAGGCGGGTGAGGGTTCGGGCGAAGCGCGGTGCTGACGTCTTGAAGCAAGCTTTGACATTGCGCGCTGATCGTACCCTCACCCCAACCCCTCTCCCGGAGGGAGAGGGGCTCAACCTTCCCTTAGAACCTAAATCAACGCCTGCGGCACCGGCGGCGTACCCACCGGATCGCCGATCGGCGCCGGCGGCGGTTCGGGATCGGTCAGCGGCGGACGTTCCGGTGTCGGCAACGGCGGCTCCGGGCCGGGATCGGGGAGATCGGGTGACGGTGTCGGCGCGGGCGGCGTTTTGGGATCCGGTGCCGGCACTTCTGCATGGATGCGGTTCATGACTTCACCAACACGCCTGGAAACGGTAAGGCTCACTGTGAGCGCGCCGGTGTGCAAGCGAGAGGAATTCCTCGTGACGATCGCAGCGCATGAAAACAGGCGTTCACATGTGTTCCACGGTTTCTCATCCGCGCGCGCGACATAGTGCTGGCGTATCAGGGAAACAGGAGCATGTCACATGAGTACGTTCGAGCTGGCTTTGCCGTGGTGGGAATTGGTATGGCGTGGCGTCGGCGCCTATCTGGCGGCCTTGATCATGATGCGCATCGTGGGCAAGCGATCGTTCGGCGACATGTCCACGTTCGACATCATCGTACTGGTGCTGGTCGGCGGCACGCTGCGCAATTCCATCCTGGGGCCGGACATGTCTTTTCCCGGTGGCTTGATCGCCGTGGCGTCCATTCTTGCCGCAGACCGCATACTGGCCTGGGCCTGCACGCGCTCGCCATGGCTCAATCGCCTAGTGGAAGGACACCCCACCGTGCTGGTGCACGAAGGCGACATCGTGCCCGGATCATTGGAAAGCGTCAGCCTTCCCATGGCGGCATTCCGACGCGCCCTGCATTCGGCGGGCATGGAAGACACTCAGAGCATTCGCATTGCACGCCTGGAACCGAATGGACGCATCACCTTCATTCGCAAGCATTCCTGATCGATTGCCTTGACAGCATATCGACGCAAACGCGAGTAAAGCTGTTTTGCCCGCAAAAATGGGAGACACGACATGCCTGAGAAGAAAACGCGACAAGCGGCCGCCAAAGCCAAGCGTCAAGGTAAATCACCCAGCACGCAGGCCGGCGAATACGTCCACGAGGAAATCGAGCACGTGCGCGAAGGCAAGCATGGCGCACGTTCGCCGCAGCAGGCCATCGCCATCGGCCTGTCCAAGGCGCGGCGCGCCGGCGTCAAGGTACCGCGCAAGAAGTCGTCCACCTCCAAGAAGTCCTCGACGCGCAAGCGTGCAAGCACCGGCAAATCCACCTCCAGTCGCAAGCGCGCCACCACCAAGCGGTCGAGCGCCAAGCGCGCCCGCGCTTCGTCGCGTGCGTTGAAGCGCGAAGGTAAGAGCGCAACTTCGAAGCGTTCGCTGTCGGCGCATGCCAAGCGTGCGGCGTCCAAGCGCAGTTCGTCCTCGCGCTCGGCGGCAGCGAAGAAGGCGGCACGGACGAAGGGCGCACGCGGTCGGTCCGCAGCGGCGAAGAAGGCGGCGCGGACGAGGAAGAAGGCGGCGTAGTGCTTTCGTGCGCTGCTAAAAGAAACGTTGCGCGACACGCTACCGATCCGTCATCCCAGCGAAAGCTGGGATCCAGTGCCTTTGACGCTTGGTAAGTCGCTGGGTCCCAGCTGGGATGACGAACGTCTAGTCATTCCCGCAAGCGAAATCTACCCCTGCTCATTCGCCACCGACGCATTCAACGCCGCCGCCACCGCTGCATCGCCGCTGATCATGTCGCTCCATTTCAGCTCGATGCCTTTGCGGTGCGCCTTGCGCGTGATCTTGATGCCCTGGGCGTCGAGCACCACCGTATACGCTTGTCCCTCCACGTCGATTTCGCGTCTCAAGGGTTTATCCAGCGTGGTCGTCATGTGCGAACCTCCGGGTCGAAAAGATGGCTAGCTTTGATTCAATTGCTCGATCGCGGTGTCGAGCGATTGCTTCACCGAGTCGATGCCTTCCCATGGATCCTTGCGCAGCCGCGCCAGGCGCTTGGGCAGGGTGTGGATGTTGAACGCGTCGCCGCTGCCGATCTTCGCCAGTTCTTCCCAGCGCAGCGGCGTGGCGACGGGTGCACCTTTGCGGGCGCGCAGCGAATAATTGGTGACGCTGGTCGAGCCGCGCGCATTGCGCAGGTAGTCGACGAAGATCTTGTCGGTGCGCTTGGCCTTGGTGGCGGTGTCGACGAATTCGTCCGGATAGGCCGCAGCCATGGTGCTGGCGATGGCGTGCGCAAAATCCTTGACCTGCGGCCACGGGCAACCGGGGTTGAGCGGCACCACCACATGCAGGCCCTTGCCGCCGGTGGTGCGCAGGAAGGATTGCAGGCCAATGCGGTCCAGCCATTTCTTGAGCAGGCGAGCGGCGGCGACCACGCGCTCCCAACCCACTTTCGGCGCTGGATCGAGGTCGAACACCACGCGATCGCACTTGTCGGGATGCTCGGCGGTGGCGCCCCATGGGTGAAATTCCAGCGTGCCGAACTGCACCAGTTCCATCACCGAATCGGCATCCTTGGCGTACATGTAGACCGCTTGCGAACCTTTTTCCTCCTTCAACCGCTTCAGCCCGACCCGGTGCAGGCCCTGCATTGGATGCTTCTGGAAAAAGCAGGCTTTTTCCGAACCTTCCGGACAGCGGATGATGGAAAGCGGACGGCCGAGCATGCTGGGCAGCAACCATGGCATGACGCCCTGGTAATAGTCGGCCACGTCCTGCTTGGTGATGTTGTCGCCCGGATAGACCACGCGTTCCGGATGCGTGATCGTAACGGTGCCCGTGTCGTTGGATGCGCCGCGTGTACTTGCCGATGTCTTGGTCGGCGCTTTTTTTGCCGTCTTTGCGGCTTTGGACGTTGCCGGCGCACGGTCGGTGTTTCTCAGGTCGTTCGGGCTCTTGTCCATGCGCAGCGTCTTCAGACTCGGTTGGCGCAACAGGTCGTTGTTGCCGATGCCGCGATAGTTCACTTCCACCACCAGGCGCGGCGTGACCCACCAGGCGTCGCGCAGCAGGGGATCGATGTTGCGAAGATTCGAAGGCGTCTTGCGCGATGCGTTCTTGGTGACCAGCGCGGCGGTTTTCGCCAGCAGCTTGTCGCTAAAGCCGGTGCCGACGCGGCCGGCGAACAGCCATCCGTCGCGATGCTCCGGATCGGGCTTGGCCAGCAGCAAGGAACCAAAACCGCTGCGGCTGCCTTTCGGCGGCGTATAACCGACGACGGCGAATTCGTCGCCTTCCAGCCGCTTTACCTTGATCCAGTCACCGCTGCGCCCGGCGTGATAGCCCGAATCGATGCGCTTGGAGACGATGCCTTCCAGATGAAACTCCACCGCATGCTGCATGGCCCGCGCGCCGTCGCCTTGCGTGTGCGAACTGAAGGCCAGATGTCGGCGGCCATGGCCGAGCATGTGTTCCAGCAAGGCCTTGCGTTCCAGCAGCGGCGTGCGCGACAGGTCGTAGCCTTCGAAGTAGGGCAGGTCGAACAGCACGTAGACCAAGGGATGCTGCGATTCGCCGGATAGCGTTTTCTGCAGCGCGTTGAAATCGCTGTGCCCACGGCTGTCGGTGGCGATCAGCTCGCCGTCGAGGCGCGCCGAATCGAGCCCCAGGGATTCGATCGCCTGCAGGATGTCGGGAATCTTCTCGTCCCAGCGCAATGCGTTGCGCGACCATAGCGCCACCTGGCCTTTGGCGATGGTGGCGAGAATGCGGTAGCCGTCCCACTTCACCTCGTGGATCCAGTTGTCGCCGGGTGGTGGTTCCAACCGCAGTTGGGTCAATGCGGGCGGAAAGAACTCGGCTTTGGGCGCAGCCTGTTTGGCATGCGTCAGCGCCTTGGCCTGGTTGATCAGCGTGCTCTTGCTGAGCTTGCGTCCACTGGGTGGCTTGCGCACGCGGGCGGTCGATTTCTTCGCCGCGGCGCGCGTGCTTTCCGACTTGGCGGCCTTGCGCGTGCTTTCGCGCATCTTCGCATCCAGCAGATCGTCGGCTTCGATCTCGCCGGCAAAGGCGTCCTTGTCCTTGATCAGAAACCATGGCTGCTTGCTTTCTCTGCGGCTGCTGCGCACCAGGTGCCAGCTTCCCTTGAGACGTGTGCCGAACAATTCGAAATGCAGATGGCCTTTCTTCAGTTGCGCTTGCGGATCGCCATCGGTGGCCCACACGCCACGGTCGAACTGATCGACATGACCCTTGCCGTAACCTTCCTCGATGTCGCCTTCGAAATCGGCATAGGCCACCGGATGGTCTTCCACCTCCACCGCGAGGCGCTTCACTTCCGGGTTGTAGCTGGGGCCCTTGGGTACCGCCCAGCTTTTGAGCGTATTGCCTACCTGCAGGCGAAAATCGAAATGGCGGCGCCGGGCGTGATGCAACTGCACCACGAACAGCGCGCGGCTTCCCTCGGGAACGGCGGCATCGGGCTTGGGCTCCCGGGTGCTTTCGAAATTGCGTTTACGCTGGTATTCCCGAAGGGTCACGGT
>CBJMMB010000112.1:0-11757 GCA_966430775.1 uncultured Dyella sp.
GGCAGGCGTCGGCCAGGGTGTAGGCGCTGCGGGCGCGCACCTGGAAGCCGCCGCCAGAGAACTCGTCGATGCGCAGGCCGCCTTCCACCACCAGCAGCTCATCGCGGGTGAGCAGGGGGGCGACCTGCTGGTACAGCTCGCCGAAGAAACTCACCTCGATGCTGCCGGTGCCGTCTTCCAGGCGCACGAAGGCGTCGCTGTCGCCGCGCTTGCGCACCGCCACCACCATGCCGGCCACGGTCCAGGGCGTGTCGGGACCGCGGCGGAAGCGGTTGTCGTCGCCGTCGTTCTTGCGCGGGCGCGGCGGCTGGTAGCGGTCGGCGATTTCGCCCAGCGGGCAGGTGGATAGCTGGGCCAGTTCTTCGCGCCACGGGTCAGTGGGATGGCCAGAGAGGTAATGGCCGAGCGTGTCGCGCTCGCCCTGCAGCTTCTGCTCCAGCGGCCATTCCGGGGCGGTGGGTAGATCCACCTGCACCACGGGCGCGGCGGCGCCCATCGCGGCGCCGAACATGTCGTTCTGGCCGGACTGGCGATCGCGCAGGTGCTGTTCGGCCGCCTTGATCGCATCCGGCAGCTGCAGCATCAGGCTGGCGCGCGTGGGCGCCAGGGCGTCCAGCGCTCCGGAAAGGATCAGCGCTTCCAGCACGCGGCGGTTGAGCTTGGTGGGGTCGACGCGGCGGCAGAAATCGGCCAGGTCCTTGTACGGGCCGCCTTGCTTGCGTTCCTCGGCGATCGCCTCGCAAGCGCCTTGACCGACACCTTTGATGGCACCCAGACCGTAACGGATCACCCGTGGCTCGACCGCCTCGAACATGAAGGCCGAGGCGTTCACGTCCGGCGGCAGGATGGTGAGATCGATCGCGCGCGATTCGTTGAGGAAGGTCACCACCTTGTCGGTGTTGTCCATGTCCGACGAGATCGTCGCGGCCATGAACTCGGCCGGGTAGTGCGCCTTCAGCCACGCGGTCTGGTACGACACCAGCGCGTAGGCGGCGGCGTGCGACTTATTGAAGCCGTAGCCGGCGAATTTTTCCATCAGGTCGAAGATGGAATCCGCCTTGTCGCCGGAAAGACCGTCCTTGGCCGCGCCTTCGCGGAACTTGGCGCGCTCCTTCGCCATTTCCTCGACTTTCTTCTTGCCCATCGCGCGGCGCAGCAGGTCGGCGCCGCCGAGCGAGTAGCCGCCGACGATCTGCGCCATCTGCATCACCTGCTCCTGATAGACCATGATGCCGTAGGTCTCTTTCAGGATCGGTTCGACGCGCGGGTCGGGGTATTCCACTTCCTCACGGCCGTGTTTGCGCGCGACGAAGCTGGGGATCAGGTCCATCGGGCCGGGGCGGTACAGCGCCACCAGCGCGATGATGTCTTCGAAGCGGTCGGGCTTGGCATCCTTGAGCATGCGCTGCATGCCGGATGATTCAAGCTGGAACACGGCGACGGTCTGCGCTTTCTTCAGCAGCTCGTACGGTGCCGGATCGTCCAGCGGTAGCGCGGCGATATCCAGCGGCTCCTCACCGCTCTTGGCGCGGCGCACGTTGATCGCCTTCACCGCCCAATCGATGATGGTGAGCGTGCGCAGGCCGAGGAAGTCGAACTTCACCAGGCCGACCGCTTCCACGTCGTCCTTGTCGTATTGCGTCACCACGCCGCCGCCGCCCGGTTCGCAGTACAGCGGCGCGAATTCGGTAAGCGGCTTCGGGCCGATCACCACGCCGCCGGCGTGCTTGCCGGCGTTGCGGGTGAGGCTCTCCAGTTTCAGCGCCAGATCAACCAGCGTCTTGGCTTCTTCGTCCTGCTCGTACAGCTCGCAGAATTCCTTGACCACGCGCTCGGGTTCTTTCTGCGATTTCTCCGAACGGCCAAGTGCATCCGAAAGCGTCAGATCGAGCGGACGCGGCGGAATCAGCTTGGCGATCTTGTCGACCGCGTTGTAGCCCATGCCAAGCACTCGGCCGGAATCGCGCAGCACCGCCTTCGCGGCCATGGAGCCGTAGGTGATGATCTGGCTGACGTGGTCGCGGCCGTATTTGCGCGCGACGTAGTCGATCACCTCGTCGCGGCGGTCCATGCAGAAGTCGATGTCGAAGTCGGGCATCGACACGCGTTCGGGATTCAGGAATCGCTCGAACAGCAGGTTGAATTGCAGCGGATCCAGATCGGTGATCTTCAGCACCCACGCCACCAGCGAACCGGCGCCCGAACCGCGGCCTGGTCCCACCGGAATCCCGTTCTGCTTACCCCAGTTGATGAAGTCCGCCACGATCAGGAAGTAGCCGGGGAAGCCCATCTTGATGATCACGTCCAGCTCGCGTTCCAGGCGTGCTTCGTAATCGGCAAGCGTGTGGCCTTCGGCAAGCGGTGCATGGGCGAGGCGTTCCTTCAGGCCTTCGCGCGCGATTTCGCGGATATAGCTGGCCAGGTCGTGGCCTTCGGGCACCGGGAAGTCGGGCAGGTAGTAGGTGCCGAAGCTGAGTTCGAGATTGCAGCGCTTGGCCAGCTCGACCGTGTTTTCCAGTGCTTCGGGAATGTCCGCGAACAGCGCAGCCATTTCCTCCGGCGTTTTCAGGTATTGCTGGTCGCTGTAGTCGCGCGGGCGCTTGGGATCGGCCAGCACACGGCCCTGGTGGATGCACACGCGCGCTTCATGCGCTTCGAAATCATCCTGCTTGAGGAAGCGCACGTCGTTGCTGGCGATCACCGGCAGATCGTGGCCGGTGGCGAGCAGCAGCGCGGCGTTGTTCCAGGCTTCCTCGCCTTCGCGGCCGCAGCGGGTGAGTTCCAGGTACAGGCGATCGGGAAACAGGTTCGTCAGCACATGCAGACGCGGTGCTGCGGCGTCGGTGCCCTGGTTGACGGCGATGCGCCCGATTTCGCTCTCGCGGCCGAGCAGGGCGATCAGCCCGGCCGTCGCATCGGGTGTGAGCCATGCGGCATCGACCAGCGCACGGCCGCCATGCTGGCCTTCGCGCCAGGCGCGCGAGACGAGGCGTGAAAGATTGAGATAGCCATCGCGGTTCTGGCACAGCACCGTCATGCGCCAGGGGCGCGGATCGTCCGGCGCGCTGATCCACAGGTCGCAACCGCCGATCGGCTTGATGCCCGCCGCGCTGCACGCCTTGTAGAACTTCACCAGGGCGAACATGTTGCACTCGTCGGTGAGCGCAACCGCAGGCGCACCGGCCTGCACGGAAGCAGCCACCAGCGCCTTGATGCGGATGGTCGAGTCGACCAGCGAATATTCGCTGTGCAGATGCAGATGAGCGAAACGGACGGACATGGCTCGCACGCGAAGCAATGGCTCAGCCTAGCGGGGCGGGTCGGAGCGGGCAAGAATTGACAAAGCCAGAACCGGTCGGAGCGCGGCGCAAATCGTAGGTTGGGGTGCCAACCCCAACGTTTTTATGCATCGGCCATGGCGACGTTGGGGTTGGCACCCCAACCTACCGCAGCGTTTCAGTGCACCCGGAACCGTTCGTCGTCCACCACCGGCTCGATGTAGTGCGACAGGCTTTCCACGCTCAGCGGCTGCAGGTTGTAGTCGACATGTCGCAGCTGAAGCTCGGTGACGTCCGGCGGCGGTACGCTGGCTTTGGGCGCGGGTTTTTGAGTGGTCGGCTTCGGCGTTGGGCGGCGGCGGAAAGGAAGCATCATGGCACCCTCCTTAAAAAGTCCGGTGTCGTGATGGCGGGTGTTGGCACCGGACGATGTTGACGCGTCCATGCAGGACGGCCGCTACGTCATTTCGTGCGCATGCCGGCGCAGCGGCTTTGCGGCTCCATTCCTATACCTGCTCGGATGCGCCTGCAATAGGCAAGGTTGCATAGGGAAATGAACATCGCGCCATCGCAAGGATGGCCTCGTGCGGTCAGAAAAGCTGGCCTTGATCCAGCAGCAATCTGACCGGCTCGAAGCTGCGCCGGTGCTCGGCGCAAGGGCCAAGCCGCTGCAGCGCGGCGAGATGGCCTGGGGTGGAATAGCCCTTGTGGTCGGCGAAACCGTAGCCCGGAAACTGCGTATCCATCGCCACCATCAGCCGATCGCGGCTGACCTTGGCCAGGATCGAGGCGGCGCTGATCGAAGGCTCCAGCGCATCGCCGCCGATGATGGCGCGGGCGGGGCAGGGGAGGTTTTTCGGCAACTGGTTGCCGTCGATCAACGCTTCGGTGGCGGCGGGCATCAGGCCGAGCAGGGCGCGCGTCATGCCGACCATGGTGGCCTGGAAGATATTGATGCGGTCGATTTCCTCGCGGTCGATCACCACTACGCTGTACGCCACCGCGCGTTCCACGATGCGTGCGTAAAGCGTTTCGCGCTTGACTGCGGTGAGCTTCTTGGAATCGTCCAGGCCGTTGATGCGGCGGCGCTTGTTGAGGATCACCGCGGCGACCACCACCGGCCCTGCCAGCGGGCCGCGGCCGGCTTCGTCCACGCCCGCCACAAGCACCTGCTTGGTGATGGCTGCAGTCGCGTCCGGCGCGAGGGCGGCAGGCAGGGGAGTGGCTTCGACAAGTTCCATGGGCGGGAAACCGGGATCAGCGCTTTATCGTAGCCGGTGCTTCGATCAATTCAATGATCGCCGCCGCCGCATGATCGCCGGCATGGCCGGGCAGATGGCCGCGCAAGGCCTCGTGCAGTTGTTCGAACGCCGCGACGATGGCGCCGCGCCGCTCGCTGTCGCGGAACAGTTGCAGCGTGGCGTGCGCGAGCTTTTCCGCGGTGAAGTCGTCCTGCATCAACTCGGGCGCCAGCATGGTGTCTTTGCCCATGCCGCAGGCGCGGGCGAGGATGTTGGGCAGCGCGTAGACATCGGTCTTGAGCATGTTGAACAGGCGCGCGATGCGATGGCTCCACGGCGATACGCGGTAGCCGACCACCATCGGGCGCTTGGCCAGCATGGCTTCCAGCGTGGCCGTTCCGGACGCCAGCAGCACCACGTCGGCGGCAAGCATGGCTTCGTGCGCATGGCCGTCGATCAGGATCGGCGCGGCATCGTCGTGCGGTCCTCGCGCAAGCATGGATTTCAGCGTGGCGAGGGCGCGGGAGTTCGCTGCCGGGATCACCACGCGCAGACCGGGCATGGCGGTGGCGATGCGCCGGGCAGCGTCGAGGAAGATCGCGCCCATGCGTTCCAGTTCGGAATGCCGGCTGCCGGGCAGCAGCGCCAGCACCGGCGCATCCAGCGGCAATTGCAGAGTGCGTCGCGCCGGCACGCGATCGGAGACCAGCGGAAAGCGATCGGCCAACGGATGGCCGACGAAACGCGCGTCGATGCCATGCCGCGCGTAGATGGATGGTTCCATCGGAAACAGGCACAGCACGCGATGCACGCTGTGGCCGATCTTGTCGGCGCGCTTCTCACGCCACGCCCAGATCGATGGGCTCACATAGTGCACCGTGCGCAAGCCCGCCTGCTTCAAGCGGCGTTCGACGCCGAGATTGAAATCGGGCGCATCGATGCCGACCACGATCGCCGGTTTCGCGGCCAGCAATCGTGCTACCAGTTCCTTGCGCAGCTTGAGCAGCCGTGGCAAGTGGCTGATGACTTCCGCGAAACCGAACAGCGACAGCTCGCGGATGTCGTACCAGGATTCGAAACCCTGCTGCTGCATGCGCGCGCCGCCGATGCCGACAAAGCGTGCGTGCGGATAACGGCGGCGCAACGCAGTGATGAGATCCGCGCCGAGCTGGTCGCCGGAATCTTCACCGGCGATCAGCGCGATCAGGGGCGCTTCGGCTTCAGCGGACATGGCGTGCGGGGCGCATGGCGTTAGCGCGCCAGTCCGCGCTCGCTGCGATCGAGGAAATCCAGCATCGCCCGCACGTCCTCGCTGTCCTTGGCTTGCGCGACCAGTTGCTCGCGCGCCTCGGCCAGCGACAGGCCGGAGGTGTAGAGCGTGCGGTAGGCGCGCTTGATCGCCGTGATGCGCTCGGAATCGAAACCGCGGCGCTTGAGGCCGGTGGTGTTCAAGCCGCGCGGACGGCCGCCCTGGTCGTTCGCCATCATCAGGAACGGCGGCACGTCGGCGCCGAGCAGGCAGCCCATGGCGATGAACGCGTGCTCGCCGATCTTGCAGAACTGATGCGCGCCGGAATAGCCGGAGAACACCGTCCAGTCGCCGACTTCCACGTGACCGGCCAGCGCCGAGTAGTTGGAGAAGATCGTGTGATTGCCGATCTTGCAATCGTGCGCCACGTGCACGTAAGCCAGCAGCCAGTTGTCGTTGCCGATGCGGGTGACGCCACCGCCATCGCCGGTGCCGCGATTGATGGTGACGAATTCGCGGATCAGGTTGCGGTCGCCGATCACCAGCTCCGTACGCTCGCCGCTGAATTTCATATCCTGCGGATCGCCGCCGAGCGAGGCGAACTGCGCGATGCGATTGTCGCGGCCGATTTTGGTGGGACCCTGCACCACGACATGCGGCCCGATCACCGTACCGTCGCCGATCTCCACGTCCGCACCGATCACCGTAAAGGCGCCGATGCTCACGTTGTTGCCGATGACGGCGGAAGGATCGATTTGCGCGGTGGGATGGATCATTTATCCGACCTCGCGGCGCACATCAGCTCGCAGCTGGCCACTTCCTTGCCGTCGACCAGGGTGCGCGCCTCGAACAGGCCCATGCTGCGCAGCAGGCGCTTGAGCCGCACTTCCATGCGCAATTGATCGCCCGGCACCACCGGCGCGTTGAAGCGCGCGTTGTCGACCTTGGCGAGATAAAACAACGGGCTGGCGGCATTGCCTTTCAGGCGTGCGCTGATCTGCGTGAGCAGGCCGGCGGACTGCGCCATCGCCTCCACGATCAGCACGCCGGGCATCACCGGGTGGCCGGGGAAATGGCCGTTGAAGAACGGTTCGTTGATGGTCACGTTCTTCAGCGTGACCACGCTCTGTTCGGGCACGATCTCGATGACCCGGTCCACCAGCAGGAACGGGTAACGGTGCGGCAGCAATTGCTGGATCTGCTCCACGGTCACCGGCAGGGTGAACGTCGGGGCGGTGTTGTCAGTCATCGTTCTTATCCTTCTCCAGCGCCGACAATCGGCGCGCGTACTCATCCAGGTGCTTGAAGCGCGCCGCGTTGCGGCGCCACTGTCGGTTCTCTTGCAGCGGCACTCCGGAGGAATACTCGCCAGCCTCCCGAATCGAATGCGTCACCAGGCTCTTGGCGGTAATGGTAACCCGGTCGGCCAGTTCGAGATGGCCAAGCACGCCGGCATTGCCGCCGATCATGCAATAACGGCCGATTTTCGCGCTGCCGGCCACGGCGGCGCAGCCGGCCATGGCGGTGTGCGCGCCGATGTAGACGTTGTGGGCGATTTGGATCTGGTTGTCCAGCCGCACGTCTTCCTCCAGCACGGTGTCGTCCAGCGCGCCACGGTCGATGGTGGTGTTGGCGCCGATCTCGCAATCGTCGCCGATGCGTACGCCGCCGAGCTGCGGCAGCTTCACCCAATGGTCGCGGTCGAAGGCGAGGCCGAAGCCATCCGAGCCGATTACCGCGCCGGGATGCACCAGCACGCGCTTGCCGAGCGTCACGCGGATCACCAGGGTGACGCGCGCGACCAGCCGCGCTTGCGCACCGACCACGCATTCGGGACCGACGATGCAGTGGGGCCCCAGGATCGCGCCGTCTTCCACCACGGCGCCATCCTGGATCACGCAGCACGGGCCGATGCTGGCCGAGGCGCTCACGCGTGCGCTGGGCGCCACCACGGCGGAAGGATGGATGCCGGGCAGGGCCGCAGGCAGGCGCTCGAACAAGGCGGCGATATGCGCGTACGCCACATAGGGATCGCGCGCGATCAGCGCGGCGGTGGGGCAGCTATCCGCGGCCTCGGCGCTGAGCACCACGACGCCGGCGTGCGTACCCGCCAGCTGCGCGGTGTATTTGCTGTTGGAGAGAAAGCTGAGTTGCGTCGGTCCGGCGCCAGCCAGCGTGCCGACGCCGTCGATGATGCGCGCGCCGTCGCCACGGAATTCCAGGCCGAAGCGTTCGGCCAGCTGGGCAACGCTGTAGTGGGTCGTGCTCATCCAAAGCTCCAAGGGCAACCGGCGCATTGTAGAGGTTCGCCCCCGGCTGCGGGCATCCGCTGGCCGCGCAGGCGCACAGGGGCCGCCTGCGCTGCGTGCATCAGGGCGTGAGCGCCTCCAGCTTCTTCTGCAGGCGCTTGCTCCAGGTCTGCCGCGCGCCGTCTTCCATCGTCGCGGCCACCTTTAGCGCCTTGGCGTAGGCTTCGCGCGCCTGTGGCTTGTCGCCGGTGGCGGCCAGCGCATCGCCCAGCGCCTCCTGCGGTTGCAGGTCATCAGGGGCTATCGCGGCTGCCTGCTGCGCTTCGGCCAGCGCGCCGGTGGGGTTCTTCTGCTCCAGCAGGATCGCCGACCGCTGCACGTGGCTGAGGGCCGCCGCCAGCGGCAGATGGAAATCGCCCTCGTAGACCAGCACGCCGCCCTGGATCACCGCGGCCGGCGTCAGCGCCTGGAACGAGCGGTAAGGATTGAGCACGCGCGAACCCATCTCGTACCAGGTCCAGTCGCCCGCGCTGATCAGCACCGGTCCGTGGATCTGCTCAGGCACCTCGTACGCCGCCCGTTCCCACATCGCGTCGGGCGTCGGCATCGGTTTGCACGGAATGCCGTAGTCGGCAGGCCGCAGGAACGGATCGGCGAAATACGCAAACCAGCACTGCTTGATGCCGCGCTGGTCGAGGTACTGCTTCACCGCCAGCAGTTGCTGCGCCCAGTCCGCGTTGGAATCGGTCAGCACCTTGTAGGTTTGCATCGGCCCGCCCCACAGCTCGTTGGAGTAGGCCATGTAGTTGGGATACGCGCGCAGCGATGAGGCCACGTGCGCGCACAGCAGCACCGCCACCACGGCGGCCCACGGGCGGCTCCATGCGCCGGCGCGTCGCACCCAGGCCCAGCATCCGCCCGCGGCCAGCACGGTCAGGAAAACGTACACGGGCAAGATGTGCCGGGCGCCGATGTTCAAGCTGGAAGTCATCGCCACCACGAAATAGACCAGCGCTGGCAGCAGCAGGAACAGCGCCGCGCGCCATTGCCGCAACCTGCCCGTCGCCAGCGCCACCAGCGCGAGCACGATCGCGCCCAGCCAGCCGAGCGTCGATTTGATCGTCAGCACGGCGGGGAAGTAATACGCCACGCCGTGCTCGAACACCTTGCCGAAGATGAAGCTGGACATGCCGTTGGCCATCGAGCGCACGTCCGCCAAGCCATACAGGTAGGCCTCCGGCAACACGTGCCAATGCGCCAGCAACAGCACGCCCTTGGCTTCCAGCGGGCTCAGCGGCTTGACGTAGTCGACCAGCGACGGCGTCAGCTGCAGCGTTCCCGGACGGGCCGCGTAGCGAAAGCCGTAGAAGCTCCACAGGACGAGCAGGGCGATGGCGCCGATCGCGATCAGCGCACCGCCCAAGTGCAGCGCGCGCCTGGGCAGATTTGCACGTGCTTCCTGCTCGGCGAGCGGATAGAACAACTCCAGCAGCGCCAGCACGCCGAGCATCGGAATCAGCAGGATCGCGGAGTGTTTCGTCGCCAGCGCGAGCCCCGCCGCGATCGCTGCCACCAGCAGACGCGATAGGGAAGGCTTTTTCCGATAGCGATAGAACGTGTACACCGCCGCCAGCAGGAAACACGAAACGCCGATGTCGGTGGTCACCAGCGCGCTGTGCGCCAGGATGTTCGGATCGAACGTAAGCAGCGCCAGCGCCAGCAGGCCCGCGCCCATGCCGAACATTTCCCACGCCGCGCAGAACACCAGCGCAGCCAGCAGCAAGGCGACGATGCCGGCGGCGAGTCGCACGCGCAGCGTCAGCGATTCCACGCTGTAGGGCGGGTTGTGGAACAGCAGCTCGCGGCCGTCGAGATAGGCTTCTTCCTTGAAGTAGCGCTGCTGATCCGCCGGCACTTTCAACGGCAGGCCCAGCAGCGGCAAGGTCGCCAGCGCCTTCATCAACGGCGGATGCTCGGGGTTGTAGCGATAGTCGTGGGTCTTCCACGCCATGTAGCCGGCGAAGATATGGTCGCCTTCATCCCAGCTGAGCGATTCCTGTCGCACCACGCTGACGATCTGGATGGCGAACAGCAGCATCAGCAAGGCGGCTGCGATCCCTACCAGGCGGCGTTGCATGTTCGAATGCGCAAGCGGCGCCACGTCAGGCCGGGCGGTCTGCATCGTTGGTCTTCCCCTGTTTCGAAGAAAAGGAGATTCGTGCAGAAGCGGCATGTTTTGCAACCCATGTCGACCTCCAGAAACGACGAAGGCCGCGTGTCGTGTTGACACGCGGCCTTCGTGATCCAGGCAAGCGGCGATTAGAACTGGCTGCCGAAGGTGAACTGGATGCGTTCTTCGTACTGGCGATCCGCCGGCTGCGTGCGGAACGGGAAGCCGAGGCTGATGATCAGCGGGCCGATCGGCGCCTGCCAGTGCAGCGAGACACCGGCCGATGCATCGAGCTGGCTGGCGCTGAAGCTCTGCACGTCCTTGTAGGCCTGGCCGACGTCCATGAACAACGACACGCGCGCGGTGTTGATGTCCTTCAGGAACGGCAGCGGCAGGTACAGTTCCGCGGTGCCCAGCACCTTGAACGCACCGCCGATCGGCTGCGCGTAGGTGTAGGCGCTGTTGGCGCAGTAGCCGTTGGCGGCCGGCTGGATCGGCTTGCCGGTGCTGCTGTCGTACCCTGCGCACGCGCGCGGGCCGAGCGTGTTGTCCTGGAAGCCGCGCAGGTCGGTCACGCCACCGGCGTAGAAGTTCATCCAGAACGGGAAGGTCACCTTGTCGCCGGCCTTGTAGCCGATCACGTTCTTCGGATCGGAGGCGTCGTAGTCGGAGGTGGTGTTCTTGAATTTCTGGGTGCCGTAGGTATCGCCGTAGCCGACCTTGCCGTCCAGGTACAGCACGAAACCCTTCCACAGCGGCCAGTAGTGGTTGGCCTCGGCGTTCAAGGTCCAGTACTGCACGGTGGAGCCGGGCAGCGCCACGTTCACGCCAGCGGTGAGCTGACCACCGTGGGTCGGCGCCCAGTACGAGTTGCGCGTGTCGTGCACCCAGCTCAGCGAGCCGGTCCAGGTATGGATGGTCTGGTGGCCGAGCGCGTTGATGTAGTCGATCAGCACCTGCGGCGTGTAGCCCTCGTAGGTGTTGATCTTGGTGCTGCCGATGCCGAGGCTGGCGCTCAAGCGGTCGAAGTCGGTGACCGGAATGCCCAGCGTGGTCGAGAACGACTTGGTGCTGTTGGAGTAGCTGGCGTACTGGCTGCCCAGGCTGCTGTAGTCGGCCTTGGAGAAAGTAGCGTTGTAGCCGATGCCGATACCGTTATCGGTCAGGTAGGGGTTGTAGTAGCCCGCATTGATCGAGGTGAGGTAATCGCTGCGCTGCGCGCCGATGCTGAATTTGTCACCGGTACCCAGGAAGTTGTTCTGCGACACCGAGGCCGACAGGATGATGCCGGAGTACTGCGAATAACCCACGCCGAAGGTGAGGCTGCCGGCGGACTGTTCTTCCACCTTCACCGTCAGGTCGACTTCGTCATCGCTGCCAGGCACTGTCTGCTTGTCGATGGTGACCGTCTTGAAGAAGCCCAGCTGCTGCAGGCGGATCTTCGAGCGATCGATCGCCGCCTGCGAATACCACGCGCCTTCGAGCTGGCGCATTTCACGGCGCAGCACGTCGTCCTCGGTGCGGGTGTTGCCCTGGAAGATTACGCGGCGCACGTACACGCGCGGACCCG
>CBJMMB010000113.1:0-11728 GCA_966430775.1 uncultured Dyella sp.
ACAAGCTGGCGGCGATTCCGGGGACGTTACGCGCGCGCGTGCTGTATTGAAAGATTGGCATCGGTTCGGGCCGTGCGCCCGGGCCGAAGGCCGCAAGCTCAAGAAAACCGCGCACGCCGAATCGATGATTGGCAAGCTGCTCAGCAGTGTGGATGACGTAACCCAAACGGTCGACACCATCGCCACGCTCAGCATGGAACAGGCCACCAACATTCAGCAGGTAAACCGCGCGGTGCGCCAGATGGACCAGGTCACCCAGAACAATGCCGCCCTGGTGGAAGAAGCCGCTGCGGCGGCCGATACGATGCAGATGCGCGCGCGTTCGCTGGTGGAGAGTGTGGAATTCTTCAAGCTGGGTGAAAGCGCGGCCGCCAACGGCTCGCCGATGCGCACGATGGGTTCGGCATCTTCATCGGCGGCGCATCCGCGTCAGCTGCAAGCCGCCTGACATCTCGCGCAACAGGCATGCTTGTCAGTGCTTCACAGACGACGGTGTAGCGAGCGCTGCGTCGACGTGCATTCCTCAGAGGAATGTCAGACGTACCGTTTCCTGCTTGCCCTGGGCGAAACCGGCACGCGCGGAGGGAATGCGGGTGGCCGGATCCATTTGGTTCGTGCCCATCGCGGCGCGGGACTCGGTGTCCGGGCTGATCACCTCGACGCGGCTGCCCTGCTTGCGTAACGCCTCGACCTGGCTTGCCAGGTCATTGCCCCATTCCGGCGATCGGCGCAGACCCTCGAACTGACCGGGCGGTAGTGGCCCGCTTCGTTCGCTGAAGGGCGTGAGCACCACAACATTCGCATAGCCCGAGGCAAGATCGGCGTTGTCGGCAGAACGCACGCCACCGTTGATGTAGCGAACACCATGGATGTCGTGTGTGGGAACCGTACCAGGCAAAGCCGTGGCTGCGGTGACCGCGTCCACCAGCGTGACACCGGAATCGCGGTCGAACGCCGCCAACTCGCCGGTATGGGCGTTGACGGCAACTACGATCATCGGCCGGTCCGGCCATTCGTGGCTGGGCAGCCTGGCTGCGACCAAGGCGCGCCGCTGTTCGGCCGCCGCGGGCTCGAACAGAGAATCGCTTTCCAACCCGAACGCGCCCATCGCACGCCGTAGATCGACTGCCGAGGTGGCCGCGGCGCCGATGGCCCGCATCCGCTCGAACACCGTGGTCATAGCGATGGGCGGGGGCGGCGGCGATTCCCCTTTCTTCCCTATCGGTTGAACCGGCGACGATAGCACCGAGGCCAACAATTCGGCTGGCGGTATCCCGCTGCGCACGTGCGCCGCCGCGGTGGCGCCGGACGAGGTGCCGATCACCAAATCAGCGATCTGCGTCATATCGAGGCCGGCGTCGGCCAGGCCGGCGATGACGCCGATCATCCATGCGTTGCCTGCAGCGCCGCCGCCGCCGAGAACCAGTGCGAGTTTATGAGCCATCTGCCGACTATTTCAGTCCGTGAACGGCCTGTCCATCGAAATATCCAGCCCACGCCTCATGGTTGGTAGCTTTGATGGCGCGCAAAAACAAAAGCGGAGCTCGAGGCGCCGTTTGTACGTTTTGCGAATTGGTCGGGACGGCAGGGCTTGGACCGACGACCCTTTGCCCCCAGGCAAATGCGCTATCAGGCTGCGCTACGCCCCGACTGATCCAGCGCGTAGGTTAGGGTGCAAACCCCAACATGGCGTGGAGATGGCGATGCCGGGGTTTGCACCCCAACCTACGCTTTCATTTCCGCTTACGCAGCAGCGGTTTTCTTGCGCGTTGCTTTTTTGCGCGGCGTCGCTGTTTGCACGGCGGCATGCGTCCTGAGCTCTTCCCGCAGCGCCGCGGCGTAGCTTTTCAGCTCGGCTTTCTTGATCCCCGCCGGCACTCGATCGCGAGCCAGATGCTGCTCCATGCGCTGCAGTAAATCGTAGTCGTGGTAGTCACGATAGGGCTTGAGGTCGAGATCTTCCGGCACCTTGGTCAAGCGTTCATCGCCGATCTTCTTTACGTATTTCTGCATGAAGCGGTCGTAGGCCTTCCAAGTGATGCGCTGCGCGTGCACAGCAGCCTCCTCGGCGCGCGTGGCGATCTGGTGTGCATGCAGGTAATGCAGGCCGAGCTGGTCGATCAAGGTCTTCTCCACTTCCTCATGCAGGATCAGGAAGCGATCCACCTCGATGGTGCGTCCGCGGAAGGTGAAGGATTTGGGCAGGTGGCGATCGATGTAGATGGTCTTGCCGTCCTGGCTGTAGCCGGCGAGATAGGGAATATCGTGTTTGCGGTCGAGCTTCTTCACCCGGCGCAGGATGGCGTCCAGCGCGCGATCCATCATCAGCGAGGAGATATACCAGTCGGGCGCCTTCAGCTTCTCGTGCGGAGCATTCGGATGGCACGTGTTCGACGGCATGGCGGCAGTTCCTTGTCTACGCGGCGAGTGTGTTCGCGGAGACTACCAGCCGAAAACGAAAAACGGCGCCCGAAGCGCCGCTTGTCGATGCTGAATTGGTCGGGGCGGCCGGATTCGAACCGACGACCCTTTGCCCCCCAGGCAAATGCGCTACCAGGCTGCGCTACGCCCCGACTGATCCAGCAAAGAAAGAAATTGTAGCAGTACCGGCAGGGGCGCCGGTAGGTGTGCTCAGCGACGCAGCAGCGCCAGTACTTCTTCCAGCTCCATGCGCACCTGGCGCACGATCTGGTGCGACATGCTCGCTTCCATCCGGGCCTGCGGGCCTTCCAGGCGCGCGCGGGCGCCGGTGATGGTGAAGCCTTCGTCGTACAGCAGCGAGCGGATCTGCCGGATCATCAGCACGTCGTGGCGCTGATAATAGCGGCGGTTGCCGCGGCGCTTGACCGGGTTGAGCGCAGGAAACTCCTGCTCCCAGTAGCGCAGCACATGGGGCTTCACCCCGCACAGTTCGCTGACCTCACCGATGGTGAAGTAGCGCTTGGCCGGGATGGCGGGCAGCTCGGTGTTATTCCCCTGATCCAGCATAGCCCTCGACTCTCACCTTGAGTTTTTGTCCTGGCCGGAACGTCACCACGCGGCGGGCGGAGATCGGAATCTCTTCGCCCGTCTTGGGATTGCGTCCGGGTCGCTGGTTCTTCTGCCGCAGGTCGAAGTTGCCGAAACCGGACAGCTTCACCTGCTCGCCCCTTTCCAAAGCCTCGCGGACCACCTCGAAATAGGCGTCCACGAACTCTTTGGCTTCACGTTTGTTAAGGCCCACCTCGAGGAAGAGGCGCTCTGCCATCTCCGCCTTTGTCAGCGCCGCCATCTCACCCTCGCAATTTCGCCTCGCATACAGCCTCCAACGCCGACACCGCTTTGCGTACGCAGCTGTCCGCGTCGTCGTCGGTAAGGGTGCGTGAAGCGTCCTGCAAAATCAAGCCCATAGCGAGACTCTTTCGGCCCGCTTCGACCCCTTTCCCGCTGTAGCGATCAAACAGGCGCAGGTCTGCCAGGGTCGTGCCCAGAGTGGCGCGAACGGCCTGCTCGATCTGTGACCAGCTTACCTGTTCAGGTACGTCAACGGCGATGTCGCGGCGCACGCCCGGGAAGCGCGCTACCGGCTGTGCCTTCGGCAGGCGGCGGGCCAGCAAGGGCTCCAGCGCCAGTTCGAGCACGTGCACGTCGGGGCCTAAGTCCAGCGCCTTGGCCAGGCGCGGGTGCAAGGCGCCGAGGTAGCCGACTGTCTCGCCGTCACGCGTGACACGCGCGGCGCGGCCGGGATGCAGCCAACCTGGCAGGCCGTCGGCATGCACCGCCCAGCGTTGCGGTTCGCCGCCCCAGGCGATCAGCGCATCGAGATCGCCCTTGAGGTCGAAGAAATCCAGCGGACGCGAGGCCTCGCCCCACTGCTCGCCGTGCGCATTGCCGCTGGCGACCATCGCCAGGCTGGGTGTTTCGATCGGGGGATTACCCGCCGCGAATACACGGCCTAGCTCGAACAGACGCACGCGATCCTGCTGGCGCGCACGGTTATGCGACAGCGCCTGGATCAAGCTGGGCAGCAGAGAGGGGCGCATCACCGCCAGGTCAGCCGACAGCGGATTGGCAAGCGGAACCAACTGCTCGGTGAAGCCCCACCGCTCCAGCAAGGCATGACTGACAAAGGCAAGGTTTACTGCCTCGTAGTAATCACGGGCCGCCAGTTGCTCGCGCACCGCAAGTTCATTGAGGCGTCCCTCGGGTTCAACGGCGAGCGTCAGCGCACCGCCCGGCGTATGCGTCGGGATATTTTCGTAGCGGTGGATGCGCGCCACTTCTTCGATGAGATCTTCTTCACGCTCGATGTCGAAGCGCCTGCTCGGCGCGGTGACGCGCCAACCATCGGCCACCGCTTCGACCGTCATGCCGAGTGCGGTGAAGATGCGTGTGACTTCGTCATCCGCAACGCTCAAGCCAAGCACGCGCGCCAATCGCGCGCGCCGAAGCAGGATCGGCTTCGGCGAAACCAGGCTTTCCGGCAGCGTAACGTCGAGCAGCGGACCGGGAACGCCACCGGCGATATCGAGGATCAAACGCGTCGCGTATTCAATCGCAACGGCCGGCAGTTCGGGATCGACGCCGCGCTCGAAGCGATGTCCTGCATCGGTATACATACCCAGCTTGCGGCTGCGGCCGATGATGGCCGACGGAATCCAGTGCGCAGCTTCAAGAAACACGTTACGCGTGTCATCGGTGACACGCGTTTCCGCACCGCCCATGATGCCGCCCAATGCAACGGCGCGCGCGCCCCGGCCACCGCGGCTGTCGGAAACCACGAGAAAATCTTCGTCCAACGTCACCGTTCGGCCATCGAGCAACGCCAGTGATTCACCCTTACGTGCTGGACGCACGACGACATCGCCTTCCAGCTTGTCCTTGTCGAAAGCATGCATCGGCTGCCCGAGTTCCAGCATCACATATTGGGTGACGTCGACCAGGAAGCTGATAGGGCGCAAGCCGCTACGACGCAACCGCTCGGCCATCCACACGGGCGTTTGGACATGGGCATTTACGTTGTCGATAACACGGCCGGCGAAGCGCGGCACACGGGAACCCGCTTCGAGCGCGATAGTCATCGAGGCATCGCTCTGCGGCGGCACGGGTTGAGTGTCGAGTGGAATCACCTCGCCGCTTAGCGCAGCAGCAACGTCGAACGCGATGCCACGCACGCTGAAGCAATCGGCGCGATTGGGCGTGAGCTTGATCTCGATGGTGGCATCGGGCAGGCCGAGATAGGACGCTAGCGCTGTGCCGACGGGCGCATCGGCGGGCAGCTCCAGCAAACCCGAAGCGTCGGGATCGACGCCCAGCTCCTTGGCCGAGCAAAGCATGCCGAACGATTCCACGCCGCGCAGCTTTGCCGCCTTGATGGCAATGCCACCCGGCAAGTTGGCACCTACCGTTGCCAACGGTGCGACCAGGCCTGCGCGCGCGTTGGGTGCGCCGCAAACGATCTGCACCGTTCCCTTACCGGTGTCCACTTCGCAAACCTGCAGGCGATCGGCTTCCGGATGTTTTTGCGCGCTGACGATGCGCGCGACGATGACGCCATCGAGCGCATTGCCCAGCGGGGTAACATCCTCGACTTCCAGACCAATCGCCGTGAGCGTCGCAGCAAGCTCGTCGCGCGAAGCGCGCGTCGGAACATGGTGGCGCAGCCAATTTTCAGAGAATTTCATGCGTGTCGATTCCTGCTTCGATTACGCGAATTGCTTGAGGAAGCGCAGATCGTTCTCGAAGAACGCGCGCAGATCGGAAACGCCATAACGCAACATGGCGAAACGCTCGACGCCAAGGCCGAACGCAAAGCCGGTGTAGCGTTCCGGATCGATGCCGCAGTTTTTCAGCACGTTCGGATGCACCATGCCGCAGCCGAGCACCTCCAGCCAGCGCGTGCTGCCGTCTTCTGCATCCCAGCGGATATCCACTTCGGCACTGGGTTCGGTGAAGGGGAAGTAGCTCGGGCGGAAGCGCATTTCGAAATCGCGCTCGAAGAAGGCGCGAATGAATTCGGCCAGCGTGCCTTTCAGGTCGGCGAAGCTGGAGGTTTCGTCCACCAGCAGGCCTTCGATCTGGTGGAACATCGGCGAGTGCGTCTGATCGGAATCGCTGCGGTACACCTTGCCGGGTGCGATCACGCGGATCGGCGGCTGGCGTCCGATCATCGAGCGGATCTGCACCGGCGAGGTATGCGTGCGCAACAGGCGGCCGTCACCGAAATAGAAAGTGTCGTGCATCGCGCGCGCAGGGTGGTGCGGCGGGAAATTCAGCGCTTCGAAGTTGTGCCAGTCGTCTTCGATTTCCGGACCATCGGCGCGTTGGTAACCGAGACGCGCGAAGATCGCGGCGATGCGCTCGAGTGCGCGCGTGATCGGGTGGATGCCGCCACGTTCGCCATCGCGGCCGGGCATGCTGATGTCGAGTTTTTCGGAGGCGAGACGGCGGTCGAGTTCGGCCTGCTCCAGCGTCTGCTTGCGCGCGGTGAGCGCGTCGTTGAGACGCTCCTTCAGGCGGTTCACTTCGGCGCCGCGCGTTTTCCGCTCTTCCGGCGACAGGGTGCCGAGCGCTTTGAGCGCGGCAGTGACGGCGCCGCTCTTGCCCAGGAGGCTCACACGCAGCGCATCGAGTGCATCCAGCGTGTCGGTCTTGTCGATTTCCGCCAGCGCCTGGGTGGCGCGGGTGTCCAGGTCTTCCATCGATCTTCCCCAGGAATGGAAATAAAAACGGGGAGAAGGCTTAAGGCCTTCTCCCCGCGAACGTCACGCTCTTCCTTTTAAGTGTGCGGCCATGGATGGCCGCTTCTTGATCTTCGCGATCAAGGATGAGCGCACAAATTACGCCGCCAGACTGGCCTTCGCTTTTTCGGCGATGGCCCCAAACGCCTTGATGTCGTGCACGGCGATGTCAGCCAGCACCTTGCGGTCAACGGTGATACCGGCCTTGGCCAGACCGTTGATCAGGCGGCTGTAGGACAGGCCGAACTGACGGGCGGCAGCATTGATACGCACGATCCACAGGGCGCGGAACTGGCGCTTCTTCTGCTTGCGGCCGATATAGGCGTACTGACCGGCCTTGATGACGGCCTGGTTGGCAACGCGGAAGACCTTGCGGCGGGCGTTGTAGTAGCCCTTGGCGCGGCCGATGATTTTCTTGTGACGACGACGGGCGGTAACGCCACGCTTAACACGAGCCATGGTTCAGTCCTCCGCCTTAGAGATACGGCAACATGCGTGCTACACCCTTGGTGTCGCAGGCCTTGACGTGGTTGGTGGCGCGCAGGTTGCGCTTACGCTTGGTCGACTTCTTGGTCAGGATGTGCGACTTGAAGGCGTGACCGGCCTTGAACTTGCCGGACGCGGTCTTGCGAAAACGCTTCGCCGCCGCGCGGTTGGTCTTGATCTTGGGCATGGAGATGCTCCTTGATGGGGCTTAGCCCCTGGTTTCTGACTGATCTGGCGGCAGTCCCCAAGACTGCGCTTTCCGTCCTGCCAGGATCGGTGCACGACCCTTCCTTGCGGGTCGAACCGGCGATTGTACGGGAAGTGTGAAGCCGACGCCAGCCTCATATCCCCTCCCTCTTCCCGCCGGGGAGAGGGTTGGGTGAGGGGTCGATCTTGCGGGGTGCTCGAACGAGCGCGTAGGTTGGGGTGCAAACCCCAACGTGGGCATGTCGACCGGGCAAGGGATGTTGGGGTTTGCACCCCAATCTACGGATCTGAGGCCAGATTTGCCCCTCACCTCGGTCCTCTCCCCGGAGGGGAGAGGAGGTAAAGGTGCGGGCTTACTTCTTCTTCGGCCCGATCATCATCACCATCTGGCGGCCTTCCAGGCGCGGGAAGGACTCGATCACGCCGTTCTCGCCGACGTCTTCCTGGATGCGCTTGGCCAGTTCCTGGCCGAGGTCCTGGTGGGACATCTCGCGGCCGCGGAAGCGGATGGTGACCTTGACCTTGTCGCCCTCTTCCAGGAAGCGAAGCATGTTGCGCAGCTTGATCTGGTAGTCGCCCACGTCCGTGACCGGACGGAACTTCACTTCCTTGATCTCGACCTGCTTCTGCTTCTTCTTGGCGGCCTGGGCTTTCTTCTGGGCTTCGAACTTGAACTTGCCGTAGTCCATGATGCGGCAGACCGGCGGATCGCCATTCGGCTGAATCTCGACCAGATCGAGCCCCGCTTCCTCGGCGGCACGCAGCGCCTCGTCGCGGGTTAGGATGCCGAGCTGTTCGGAATCCGGGCCGATCACACGCACGCGGGGTACGCGGATCTCATGGTTGCGACGGTTGCCCTTAGTTTCTGTGGTGGCGATACCACTATCCTCCAGAAGATGTTGAATTCGGCCGACGCGGCATCAGCGCCGCGTCTCGGCCTCCAGTCGTTCGATGAAGCTGGCCAGCGGCATGCTGCCTAAGTCTTCGCCCGAACGGGTACGCACAGAAACAGCCCCCGATTCCTTTTCGCGATCGCCGACCACAAGCAGGTAGGGCACTTTCTGAAGCGTATGTTCGCGGATTTTATAGCCGACCTTTTCGTTGCGCAAATCCGCCTTTACGCGGAAGCCTTTGTCGACAAGGGTTTGCGTGACCTGTCGGACATAGTCGGACTGCGCGTCGGTGATGCTGAAGACCTGCGCCTGCACCGGCGCCAGCCATGCGGGCAGGTTGCCGGCGTGGTGCTCGATCAGGATGCCGATGAAGCGCTCCATCGAGCCCACGATCGCCCGGTGCAGCATAACCGGATGTTTCCGTTGACTATGTTCGTCCACGTATTCGGCGCCCAGGCGCTCGGGCATCATGAAATCCACCTGCATGGTGCCGACCTGCCAGGCGCGGCCGATCGAGTCTTTCATGTGGTACTCGATCTTGGGGCCATAGAAAGCGCCCTCGCCGGGCAGCTCTTCCCACTCCACACCGGCCGAGCGCAGCGCGGCACGCAGGGCGTGCTCGGCGCGATCCCACACCTCGTCGCTGCCGATGCGCTTGTCCGGGCGCAGGGCGATCTTCAGCGCGATGTCCTCGAAGCCGAAATCGGCGTACACCCTCATGGCCTGCTGGTGAAACGCAGTGACCTCCGATTCAATCTGCTCTTCCGTGCAGAAGATGTGACCGTCGTCCTGGGTGAAGGCGCGCACGCGCATGATGCCGTGCAGGGCGCCCGACGGCTCGTTGCGATGGCAGCCGCCGAATTCGCCGTAACGCACCGGCAGGTCGCGGTAGCTGTGCAGGGTGGTGTTGTAGATCTGCACATGGCCGGGGCAGTTCATCGGCTTAAGCGCATAGGTGCGCTTTTCCGATTCGGTGAAGAACATGTTTTCCTGGTAGTTGTCCCAGTGGCCGGACTTCTTCCACAGGCTCACGTCCATGATCTGCGGGCCGCGCACTTCCTGGTAGCCGCTCTTGCGGTACACGCCGCGCACATACTGCTCCACCGTCTGCCAGATCGACCAGCCGTTGGGATGCCAGAACACCATGCCGGGCGCTTCTTCCTGCTGGTGGAACAGGTCCAGCGCCTTGCCGATCTTGCGGTGGTCGCGCTTCTCGGCTTCTTCCAGCTGATGCAGGTAGGCCTTCAGATCCTTGTCGTTCAACCAGGCCGTGCCGTAGATGCGCGTAAGCATCGCGTTGTTGGAATCGCCGCGCCAATACGCGCCGGCCACCTTCATCAGCTTGAACGCGCGCAGCTTGCCGGTGTTGGGCACATGTGGGCCGCGGCACAGGTCGGTGAATTCGCCTTGCGTGTACAGCGAGAGTTCTTCGTTGGATGGAATGCTTTCGATGATCTCGGCTTTGTAGTTCTCGCCGAGGCCGCGGAAGAACGTGATGGCTTCGTCACGCGACTTCACGCTGCGCGTCACCGGCAGGCCTTCCTTCACGATCTTTTCCATCTCCGCCTCGATCTTCGCCAGGTCATCCGGCGTGAACGGGCGCTCGTAGGCGAAGTCGTAATAAAAGCCGTTGTCGATCACCGGACCGATCGTCACCTGCGCGCCGGGGAACAGCCGTTGCACCGCCTGCGCCAGCAAGTGCGCGGTGGAATGGCGCAGGATTTCCAGCGCTTCCGGGCTCTTCTCGGTGACGATTTCCAGGCTGGCGTTGTGGTCGATGGTGAAGCCGGCGTCGACCAATTTGCCGTCCACCTTGCCGGCCAGGGTGGCCTTGGCCAGGCCGGCGCCGATGGAGGCGGCCACGTCCTGCACCGTGACGGGATGGTCGAAGGGGCGCTTGCTGCCGTCGGGTAGCGTGATTTCGATCATTTGTATGCCTAAATCGCACACTCAAACAAAGCGTGCTTTATTTGAAGAGTCCGGCCATGGATGGCCGGTTTTGCTTTGCCCGCCCGGACGGCGGGCAAAAATAAAGGCGCCGCGCGCCCTTTTGTGAAAGACAGGCGTGGCGGGAATCAGTGTTGGCGGCTGGTAGTTGACATGTCGCACACTCGACCGGCGCAGGGCGCGGGCCACCTTGTCTCTGAACGTTGGGAAACGAACGCTAGTTTAGCGCGGCGGCCGTGTCAATTCAGCTACGGCGACCGAGCTATACAATACCGACCTCATTGAAAGGAACTAGCGATGCGCGTACTCGTCACCGGCTCGGCCGGCTTTATCGGCGCTGCCCTTGCGGAACGTTTGCTGGCCCGGGGCGACCAGGTCTACGGCATCGACAACCACAACGACTACTACGACCCGGCCCTGAAAGAAGCCCGGCTGGCCCGCTTCGCCACGCACGCGAACTACACCCACCTGCGCGCGGACCTGGCCGATGCCGATGCATTGAACCGGGCCTTTCACGATTTCCAGCCGCAACGCGTCGCGAACCTGGCCGCACAGGCCGGCGTGCGCTATTCGCTGAAGAACCCGCAGGCGTACGCGCAAAGCAACCTGGTCGGTTTCATCAACATCTTGGAAGCCTGCCGCCACAACAAGGTGGAGCATCTGGTCTACGCCTCGTCCAGTTCGGTCTATGGCGCAAACCGCAAGCTGCCGTTCGCGGTGGAAGATGCCGTCGACCACCCGGTGAGCCTGTACGCCGCGACCAAGAAGGCCAACGAGCTGATGGCCCACACGTACAGCCATTTGTATGGCCTGCCCACCACCGGTCTGCGCTTCTTCACCGTCTACGGACCATGGGGCCGGCCGGACATGTCGCCCATCCTGTTCGCCGACCGCATTGTGCGCGGCGAACCGATCGACGTGTTCAACTACGGCAACCACAGTCGCGATTTCACCTATGTCGACGACATCGTCGAAGGCGTGATCCGCACGCTCGACCACGTCGCGGAGTCCGACCTGAACTACGACGCGACGCTACCGAACCCCGGCACGTCGAATGCGCCTTATCGCGTCTACAACATCGGCAACGATCAGCCGGTGCCGTTGATGCATTTCATCGAGTTGATGGAACAGAATCTCGGCCGCACGGTGGAGAAACGCCTGCTGCCGATGCAGCTAGGCGATGTGCCGGATACCTGGGCGGATGTGTCGGCGCTGCGGCGCGACGTGGGTTATGCGCCCAATACCTCGATCGAGGATGGGGTGGCGAAGTTCGTGGCGTGGTATCGCCAATACCATCACATCGAATGACCCGTACGTACCGCGTAGGTTGGGTTAGCGCAGCGTAACCCAACAATGTCGCCTCGAAGACGTTGGGTTACGCTGCGCTAACCCAACCTACGATCGCGTTGAGGCACGCCATTTAGAAAGGCTTGGCGATCACCAGAAAAACAATGCCCAGCAAAACCAGCACGGGCA
>CBJMMB010000114.1:0-11609 GCA_966430775.1 uncultured Dyella sp.
CGTGATAGGTGGCGTAGGCCTGGTACAGCTCCAGCATGGTGAACTCGGGGTTGTGTCGCGTGGACACGCCCTCGTTGCGGAAGTTGCGGTTGATCTCATACACGCGATCGAATCCGCCGACCACCAGGCGCTTCAGAAAAAGCTCCGGCGCGACGCGCAGATACAGATCGATATCCAACGCGTTGTGATGGGTGATGAACGGACGTGCCACGGCACCGCCAGGAATGACGTGCATCATCGGCGTTTCCACTTCCATGAAGCGGTACGGATCGGCTTCCAGCCACTTGCGGATATAGCCGATGATCTTCGAGCGCAGCATGAAGGTGCGGCGCGCTTCCTCGGTGACGATCAGGTCGACGTAGCGCTGGCGATAGCGTTGCTCCACGTCGGCCAGGCCGTGCCACTTGTCCGGCAGCGGGCGCAGGCTCTTGGTGAGCAGGCGCAGCGTTTGCACCTTTACCGACAGCTCGCCGGTCTTGGTGCGCATCAACTGGCCTTCGGCGCCAACGAGATCGCCCACGTCCCAGCCCTTGAACGCTTCGTAGGTCGCCTCGCCCACCGTGCCCTGGTGGATAAACAATTGGATGCGGCCGGTGAAGTCCTGCATCTGCACGAAGCTGACCTTGCCCTGCACGCGCTTGAGCACGATGCGGCCGGCCACTTTCACCTGGCGCGCCAGTGCTTCAATCGCTTCGGCCGTGTGCTGTTCCTTGTCCTCGAACTCGGCCTGCAGATCGCCGGCGAAGCTGTCGACCTTGAAGTCGTTGGGGAACGCGATGCCCTGCTCGCGCAGCGCCTTGAGCTTGTCGCGGCGCTCGGCGATCAGCTTGTTTTCATCGACGGGCAGGTTGTCAGTAGGTTCGCTCATGGAGATTCCATTGCTGCCGGCGCTCAGGTCGAGCGCCAAATGCTTTGTTCAAAGCCGGGTGGTTTTCTTCTGTACGTCGATGCGCGTCAGTCGTCTTTGCCGAACACGTGTTTCACCGCGTGCTTGGTGGCGTCCCAGCCTTCGCGCGTGCCATGCGCCACGCCGTGGCCGACTTCCTTCGCACCATGACCGATGCCCTGGCCGGCTTCTTTCGCGCCATGGCCGATGGTCTTGGCCACGTGCGCGGTGGCGTGTCCGACGTCGCGCGCGCCATTGCCGACCGCGTGTCCTGCGTCTTTCGCATCCTGCTTGATGGTCTGCGCGGCGGCATCTGTCGTGTGGCTGATGAACACCACGCCGGCGCAGGCAAACAGCGCTGCATAAATCGTCTTGCGGCTCATGCTATGGCTCCTCGCTCGATGATCAGGCATCAACACGCTTGGCACCCGCGTCGAGGCCGGCCTTCAGGCTCGCCTCGATGAAATCGTCCAGGTCGCCATCGAGCACCTTCTGCGTATCGGTGCGCTCGATGCCGGTGCGCAGGTCCTTGATGCGGCTCTGGTCCAGCACGTAGTTGCGGATCTGGCTGCCCCAGCCGATGTCGGACTTGGACGCTTCCAGCGCATCCTTTTCGGCGTTGCGCTTCTGCATCTCCAGCTCGTACAACTTGGCGGCCAGCATCTTCATGGCGCGATCGCGGTTGGCGTGCTGGCTGCGTTCGGTCTGGCAGGCCACCACCACGCCGCTGGGTACGTGCGTGATACGCACCGCCGATTCGGTCTTATTGACGTGCTGGCCGCCGGCGCCGGACGAACGGTACACGTCGGTCTTCAAGTCGGCCGGGTTGATTTCGATATCGATATCGTCATCGACTTCCGGCGACACGAACACCGAAGTGAAGCTGGTGTGGCGGCGATTGTCCGAATCGAACGGGCTCTTGCGCACCAGGCGGTGCACGCCGATCTCGGTCTTCAGCCAGCCATAGGCGTAGTCGCCTTCCACGCGGAAAGTGGCGGATTTGATACCGGCCACTTCGCCGGCGCTCACTTCCATCAGCTCGGTTTTCCAGCCGCGCGATTCGCACCAGCGCAGGTACATGCGCAGCAGCATTTCCGCCCAGTCCTGCGCCTCGGTGCCACCGGCGCCGGCCTGGATGTCGACGAAGGCGTTGGCCGAATCCATCTTGCCGGAGAACATGCGCTGGAATTCCAGCTTGCTCACTTCGGCGTCGAGCTTGCCGACGTCGGCCTGCACGGATTGCACGGTGTCGTCGTCACCGTCGGCAGCGGCCATTTCCAGCAGCTCGCCGGCATCGGCGAGGCCCGAGGTGATGCGGTCGATACCACTGACGATGGTGTCGAGGCGGGCGCGCTCGCGGCCCAGTTCCTGTGCGCGGGGCGGATCGTCCCAGACGGTGGGGCTTTCCAGTTCGCGGCTTACTTCTTCCAGACGCTCACGCTTGGCGTCGTAGTCAAAGATACCCCCTAAGCGACTCGATACGGGCCGTGAGGTCCGCGATCTGCGCAAGGATCGGATTGGTCTCGATCATGTGTGGTTGAACCCTGAAGGGATGGCGCCGGATGGGCGCGAGATAAACGGCAATCGTAGCAAACCGGGTGCGAAGGCGACTAGCTGAGGGCTGAAGGGATGCGATATGCATCGACTCCCTCCCCTGCCGGCCTCCTCCCCTGCCGGCCTGATTAGCGTCGAATCTCAGCTGTGCGAATGACGGCTCCCTCCCCTGCGCGCAGGGGAGGGTTGGGGTGGGGTTGTTCGAGCTCGCGGCACGGTTGGAATACTTCGCGAGGTTGCTTCACCCCACCCCAACCCTCCCCTACTGCACGTAGGGGAGGGAGCATGCTGCGAAGATCGATGCCGATGTTGGGGTTTGCACCCCAACCTACGGGGTGGCTTGGAGTGCGTTGGCGTGCACGTCGCGTACGGCGCGTCCCGAAGGGTCGGCCATGGCGGCGAACGCCGGATCCCACGCCAAGGCCGCCGGCGAGGAGCATGCGATGGATTTGCCGCCGGGCACGGTCGCCGCACAGGCTTCGCCGGGGAAAAATTTCTCGAAGATACGGCGATACAGGTAGGCCTCTTTCGTCGCTGGCGTGTTGAACGGAAAACGCGATGCCGCAGCGGCGAATTCGCGATCGCTCACCGCCTGTTCCGCATGCGCCTTCAGGCCATCGATCCAGCCGTAGCCGACGCCATCGCTGAACTGCTCCTTCTGGCGCCACAGGATCGATTCCGGCAATGCGCCGGCGAAGGCTTCGCGCAGCACGGCTTTTTCGATGCGGCCCTTGCCGGCCATCTTGTGCGCGGCGTCCATGCTCATCGCCGTTTCCATGAATTCCAGATCCAGGAACGGCACGCGCGCTTCCACGCCCCAGGCCATCATCGACTTGTTCGCGCGCAGGCAGTCGTAGCTATGCAGTGCGTCGAGCTTGCGCACGGTTTCCTCGTGGAAGGCTTCGGGTGACGGCGCTTTGTGGAAATACAGATAGCCGCCGAAGATTTCATCCGAGCCTTCGCCGGATAGCACCATCTTCACGCCCATCGCCTTGATGCGGCGCGCGAGCAAGTACATCGGGGTGGAGGCGCGAATGGTGGTGACGTCGTAGGTTTCGATATGGCGGATCACTTCGGGCAGTGCGTCCAGGCCTTCCCAGAAGTTGTAGACGAAGCCGTGGTGCACGGTGCCCAGCGCATCGGCCACCACTTTCGCCGCGGCCAGATCGGGCGAACCTTCCAGGCCGATGGCGAAGGAATGCAAACGCGGCCACCAGGCTTCGCTGCGGTCGTCGTCTTCCACGCGTTCGCGCGCGAAGCGTGCGGCGCAGGCGGCGACCAATGAGGAATCCAGGCCGCCGGAAAGCAGCACGCCGTACGGCACGTCGGTCATCAGCTGGCGATGCACGGCCTGCTCGAACGCCTTGCGCAGTTCGCCCGGACCATGGCCCTTGGTGGCTTCGTAATCGCGCCACGGGCGCTCGTAGTAACGCTTGAGTTCGCCGGTGCTGCTGTCGTACACGTGGCCCGGCGGGAACGGCGCGACATCGGCGCACACGCCCACCAGAGGCTTCATTTCCGACGCCACGCACAAGCGCCCTTGCGCATCGTGGCCCCAGTACAGCGGGCATACGCCGATCGGGTCGCGCGCGATCAGGTAACGCTTCGCTTCGCCGTCCCACAAGGCGAACGCGAAAATGCCGTTGAGTTGGCCAAGGAAATCCGCGCCGTGCTCGCGGTACAGCGCGTTGATCACTTCGCAGTCCGAGCCGGTGGTGAAGTCGTAGCCGCTTTGCGCGCGCAGCTCACGATGGTTGTAGATCTCACCGTTCACAGCCAGCGCCAGGTGGCCATCACGCGAACGCAAGGGCTGTGCGCCGCTGGCCGGGTCGACGATGGCCAGGCGCTCGTGCACCAGGATCACGCCGGCATCGACGAACACGCCGCTCCAATCCGGGCCGCGATGGCGCTGGCGCTGCGACAGCTCCAGGGCCAGCTGGCGTAACGCGGCCAGGTCGTCGCCTGGCTGAAGATCGAACATTCCGAAGATGCCGCACATGATGGATTTTTCCTTTGGCTCGCTGCTGGTTGAGTGAAACGCTGAAAACAAAAGGGCCCGCACTTGGCGGGCCCTTTTGCGTGTGTATGGATGTTGCTTCGTCTACACGCCGGCCCGTCCGCGGTTGCGGTTATTGTTATTGGCGTTGTTATTCAGGCCCATTGCAGCCACGCCGACACCGGCCGCGGAGGCGGCGGATTTGAGCGCGTGGTTGGCAAGGAAGCTGTGCATGGGGCCGACTACAGCACAAGTCTTGTGCGCCGCGCAAGACGTCATTTGGACTTCCATTGGAGCCCGGGAACGACCCGCCTTCACGTGGCCTTGGCCTACCACTTGCTCAAATTTCACGCCGGCCAAGGGGTTACGGGGGAGACCGGCCTGCCTCCCGCCAGGGTAAAAACGCGCTTCCATTCGAGGGACTGACCATGGGACGGACGAAGTGCTTGGGTGGCCTGTTGGCGTTTGCCGTGTTCTCGCCCGTCGTATCGGCGCAGGATCAGACGCAGCGGCTGCAGCAGGAAGTGGATCAGCTGAAGGCGACGGTGCAGGCTTTGCAGGCCGAGGTGAAGGAGCTGAAGGCCGAGCGCCCGCCGGCCACGACTGCGGCATCAGCACCACCTTCAACCACGCCAATCCAGACGACCACCACTCCGGTGCCCAGCACCCAGGTCGACGCCCTGCAGCTCACACACGCCGAGCGCTCGCCGCTGCCGCCGCAGCAAAGCGTCTCCGAAGACCCGGATTCCGCCTCGCGCATCGACAACGAGGCGCCGCCCACCGATCCCACGCTGAAGGGTTTCGTGCGGATTCCCGGCACCGACACCATCGCCCGCATCGGCGGTTACGCCAAGCTGGATATGATCTACGACACCGGCGACACGGGTTCGCCGGATGCCTTCGTTCCCGCCAGCATTCCAGTGCCTGCGACGCGCGACCGCGGCAATTTCAATCTTCAGGCGCGGCAGACCCGTTTCAGCCTGGATATCCGCCACCCCACCGTGTTCGACGAAACGCTGCGCTTCTATTTCGAGAACGATTTCTACGGCGGCGGCAACGGCCAGTACGGCTTCCGCCTGCGCCAGGCGTATGGGCAGCTGGGTAACACTTATGCCGGCTTCGGATGGTCCTCGCTGACCGACGTCGACGCGATTCCCGATACGCTGGATTTCGCCGGGCCGAACAGCGTGATCGCCACGCGACGTGCCGGCATCCATCAATTCTTTCACCTGGGTGAAACCGGCAGCCTGACGCTGGCCGCCGAGCAGCCTTCCTCCGAACTGCGCGCCATCGATCTCACGAGCAACGTCCACGGCACGCAACACCTGCCAGACGTGATCATTGCCGCGCGCGTCGAACAAGGTTGGGGTCATCTGCAACTGGGCGGTGTGGTGCGCCAGCTCGGTTACAGCAGTAACGAACAGAACCGCCGGATGGTGAGCGGCGGTGCGCAGCTGAGCGGATCGTTGAAAGTGGCGAGCTTTGCCGACTACAGCGATTTATTGATGTTCGGCCTCAACTGGGGCAAGGGCATGGCGCGCTATCTCAACGATCTCGGCGGCGCTGGCTTGGATGCAGTAGTAAGCGCGGACGGCCGGATACATCTGCTGAGCGAACGCGGCGCCTACGCGGCCTATACGCATTACTGGAACGACAACTGGCGCAGCAATCTCGTCTACGGGGCGCTGCGCGTACCGCGCTCGCCCCTGCTGAATACGAGCGACTTCCACAACAGCGATTACGCTGCCGCCAATGTGATCTGGGCGCCGATGCCTGCGCTCACGGTTGGGCTGGAGTTGCTGCATGGCCGGCTGGAAGTGCAGGACAACCGTTACAACACCGATACGCGCATCCAGGGCTCGCTGCAGTACAGCTTTATCCGGTGACCCGACGCGAGATGGCACATGGTGACGTTGGGTTACGCTGCGCTAACCCAACCTACGGGGGGGGTCAGGTGGACGATACCCAACGTACTGCTTCATCCAGCTGCAAGTTGGAGAACAGGCGAAAGTGCGTCGGCATGGTCACGCCGAACACGCTGGACATGGCGCGGATCCAGCCCACGTCGGTGACCAGCGCGGTGCGCTCCCAGCCGCTGATGTGACGGAAACCCAGCTTGACGTCGTCCCACATGGCGCCGGGCGCGAAGCCGGTGAATTCGTCGTCGATGTGGATAACCAGGCGTAGCTTGTTGCTCAGCGCAAAGGCCGCTTCGATGTCCGGCACCATGACGGTTTCATAATCCTGCGCGGTGACCTGGCCGCTCATGCGAAAACCCAGCACGCCTGCGGGGAGGGAGGGGAGTTGTTCGATCATGACGATGCTCCTTCGTGCCTCGTTGCGCTATCCAAGCGCTATTTGAGCAGCGAGGCAAGTGAAGGGAGGTGAATGTAGGTTGGGGGGCAAACCCCAACGTCGCGATGCATGTAGATGGCAGTGTTGGGGTTTTCACCCCAACCTACATGCTAAAGGAAACGCGACACATGACCCGAATGCGCGATTTTTGCCTGCAAATTCACGCTACCGAGTCGTCATTCCAGCGAAAGCTGAGGCGCTTCACAACAGCGAAGCTGGTCAATCCAGTGTCTTTCACGCTCTACAAGTCGCTGGATCCCAGCTTTCGCTGGGATGACGAACGTTTTGGCTATTCCGCAAGACATTCCCCCGACAGCAATGGCCTTCGCCGGAATGACGGTGAGGCGATAAGGGGCATCAGGGTTTGCGCCCTAATCTACGCGGGCTCCATGTAGCGCAGCAGCAACCGCGGCGATTCCCTCCCCTGCCAGTCATTGATGGTGAGCTCATACACCGCAAGCATCATCGTGGGCGGCGGCTTGCCGTCGTAGGCGTTGAACATCACCGCATCGTGCACCGCGTCGTCGCGTGGATCGCGCAGGCTCAAACGCAGATGGCGCTCGCCCATGGTGCGCCAGCTGAAGCATTCGAAGCGGTTTTCGAACAGCGGTTCCGGAAACGCCTGCCCCCACGGACCGGCGAAGCGCAGCATGCGTGCCGTTTCCAGCGTAAACATGCCGGCCGGCATTTCGCCGTCGGTATAGAGCACAGCCTGCAGTTGTTCTTCGCTCAGCCACTCGCGCGCCACCGCGTCGAAGGCTTCGGCAAAGCGCGGATAGTGCTGCGCGGGCAGGCTCAGGCCCGCGGCCATGGCGTGGCCGCCGAAGCGTTCGATCAAGCCGGGATGACGCGCATCCACCACCGCCAGCGCATCGCGAATATGAAAGCCGGCGATGGAACGCGCCGATCCGCGCAGATGATCGGGATCGTCCTCGCCCGCCGGCGCAAACGCGATCACCGGCCGATGCAGGCGTTCCTTCAACTTGGACGCGACCAGGCCGACCACGCCCGCGTGCCAGCTCGGTTCGAACAAGGTGACGCCGACGGTTTGCGCGTCGACGTGCGACGCGCTGGCCACCATCACTTCCGCTTCGGCCACCATCGAGGCCTGCAGATCGCGCCGTTCCTGGTTGATGGCGCTGAGCCGTTGCGCATAGGCGCGCGCCTGCGCGGGGTTGTCGGTAAGCAGGCATTCCACGCCCTGGCGCATGTCTTCCAGACGCCCGGCGGCGTTGAGGCGCGGGCCGATCGCATACGCGAAATCGCTGGCGCACAGCGTGGCGACGCTGCGCTGGCTCGCTTCAACCAACGCCACGATACCTGCGCAACCGCGTCCGCTGCGCAGCCGTTTCATGCCACCTTCGACCAGCACGCGATTGTTGAAATCCAGCGGCACCAGGTCGGCCACCGTGCCCAGCGCAACCAGGTCCAGCAGCACGGAAAGATCCGGCTCGGGTCTGTCGGCAAACCAGCCCAGTTCGCGCAGATGCGCACGCAGCGCCAGCAGCACGTAGAACATCACGCCCACGCCGGCCAGCGCTTTGCTGGGAAAACCATCGCCCTGCACGTTCGGATTGACGATGGCGTCCGCCTCCGGCAGATGATCGCCGGGCAGATGGTGATCGGTGACGATCACGCGCATGCCGCGCGCACGCGCCGCCGCGACGCCGTTGACGCTGGCGATGCCGTTGTCGACGGTAACGATCAGTTGCGCATGCGCCGGCAACGACGCCACCAGTTCCGGCGTGAGGCCGTAGCCGTGCACGAAGCGGTTCGGCACCACATAATCCACACGCCGCGCACCGAGCAGACGCAGGCCGCGTACGGCCACTGCCGTGCCGGTGGCGCCATCGCAATCGTAGTCGCCGGCGATCATGATCGAGACATCGTCACGGATCGCTTCGGCGAGCAAGCCGACGGCCTGCTGCATGCCGCTCAACTGTTGCGGCGCCAGCATGCGATTGAGTCGATGCTCCGCCTGGTCCGGGCTCAGTACGCCGCGCGCCGCGTAAATGCGCTGCAGAAACTCCGGCACCGTCTCGCCCCAGCCGGCCGGTTCGCCGAGCAGCGGACGCCGTTTCAAAAGCTGCGGCATCACGCGCGGCCTCGCCAGAAACGCCAGCGATGCCAGGGACGATGCAAGCAGCGCTCGCCGCTGGCGAAGGACAGCAGCAGCGGCACGCGTTTGCTCAACGTTTGCAGACATGGCCACCACTCGCTGGCGATGGCGTCGGCGGATTGATCCTGCAGATCGAGCAGCCAACCGGCATGCGCCGCATCCACAGTGGATACCGTGCGCCGTTGCGCCGGAATGCCCGCGCGATGCGCAAGCGCCAACAGCAAAAGGTCTTCGCCGATCACACCACGCAGCGCCGTATCGATACGCGACGGCAACACGCCACCACCCCAGAACCACAGGCTGTTGATCGGCGGCAGGCCGCGCTCGCGTCGCTGAGCGTTGAGCGGATGCTGATGCAACAGCACCTGCACTTCGTTCAACGATACGCGCCATCGCCGGCCTTCCGGACCTTGCGGCAGATGGTCGTAGAGATCTTCGCCCAGCGCCTGCTCCGGCGCATCGAAACGGGGTAAGGACATGTCCGCCGGCACACGCAGGTGCCAGCGTTGCGGGGTGGACACGTTCAACGCCATGTCTTGCTCGGCGAAAACCGGCTGCAAGGTTTCGACCAGCGTTTGCGCCTCTTCCATGCTCAACGGCAAGTGGCCGCACGCGAGTAAACGTGCACCGCTCATGTCCGGCTGGATCCAGGCCGGGTCGGCGCTCAGCCAGCACGCATTGGCCGCATCGCCTGCCAGATGTTCGCGCATCAGCGCGGCGGCAGGCAGTTCGCCGTCGTAATGGAAATACGCGGACAGTCCGCCGAGATAACCTTGCGCACCGTTTGCGACATGATCGCCCTTGCGCAGCAAGGCGCGCAGAGGATGCGCCGGATCGAAACGCTGCAGGTCGGGCAGCCAGCACTCCACGTGTCGTGCGGTGGTTTCCATCGTTCGATCAGGCTTCCAACTGTTCGTACAACGCCAGCCATTCGGCTTCGAGCGTTTCTTTTTCCTTGCGCAATTCTGCCTGGCGCTGGCCGAGTTTCATCAGCTCGGCGGTCGAGCCGTTGTAGGTTTCCGGATCAGCGAGTTTCTGGTCCAGCTTGATCAGCTCGTCATCGATGGCGGCGACGCGCGTTTCGATTTTCTTTACGCGCTGGCGCGACGCTTTTTCGCTCTCGCGCTGCGCCGCGGCGGCACGGCGGCGATCGGCGGCCGATTCCGACGGTTTGGCAACCGCTTCGGTTTTCTTCGGCGCATTGCCGCGCGAGCGCAACCAGCGTGCGTAATCGTCCAGGTCGCCGTCAAACGGCTCGACTTTGTGATCGGCCACGCGCCAGAAGCTGTCGCAGACCATGCCGAGCAGATGGCGATCGTGCGAGACGAGCACCAGCGCGCCATCGAAATCGGCCAAGGCATCGGCCAGCGCTTCGCGCATGTCCAGGTCGAGATGGTTGGTGGGCTCGTCGAGCAGCAGCAGATTGGGCTTGTCCCAGGCGATCAAGGCCAGCGCCAGGCGCGCGCGTTCGCCGCCGGAAAAACCGTCCACCGATTCGAACGCGCGATCGCCCGCGAAATTCCAGCCGCCGAGAAAATCGCGCAATACCTGCGCGCCGACACCGGGCGCCTTGTCCTGCAGATGATCGAACGGGCTGGCGCCTTCGCGCAGGCTTTCCACCGTGTGCTGGGCGAAATAGCCGATTTTCAGGTCTTTATGGACCTTGCGCTCGCCGCCCAGCGTGGCCAGTTCGCCGACCAGGGTTTTCACCAGGGTGGATTTGCCGGCGCCATTGGGGCCTAGGAGGCCGACGCGTTCGCCGGCTTCCAGGCGAAAACGCACATCACCCAGAATCACCGCCGCAGGCTGACCGCCCTCGCCGGGATAACCGGCGCTGACCTCTTCCAGCTGCAGCATCGAATCGGGCACCTTCTCCGGCACCGCAAACTGGAAATGGAACGGACGCTCGGCGCGCACCGCTTCGGTGCCGGCCATTTTCTCCAGCCGCTTCATGCGCGACTGCGCCTGCTTGGCCTTGCTGGCCTTGGCCTTGAAGCGATCGATAAAGGATTGCAGATGCGCGCGCTCGGCCTGCTCGCGTTCGTGGGCGATCTGCTGCAGGCGCAGTTGCTCCGCGCGCTGGCGTTCGAACGCACTGTAGTTGCCGGTGTAGAGCTTGCCGCGGCCTTCGTTGAGATGCAGGGTGTGGGTGATCACGCCGTCTAGGAATTCGCGATCGTGCGAGATCACCAGCAAGGTGCCCTGGTAGCGCCGCAGCCATTCTTCCAGCCACAGCACCGCATCCAGATCCAGATGGTTGGTCGGTTCGTCGAGCAGCAGCAGTTCGGACGGCGCCATCAGCGCGCGGGCCAGGTTAAGGCGTACGCGCCAGCCGCCGGAGAATTCGCTGACCGCGCGTTCATGCGTGTCGGCGCTGAAGCCAAGGCCATGCAGCAGGCGGCCGGCGCGGGCGCGCGCATCGTAGCCGTGCAGTTCCTCGATGCGGTGATGGGCGAGCGCCATCGCTTCGGTGTCACCGCGCGCCTGCGCATCTAGCTCGTCGCGCAGCGCGGTGGCCAGTTCCACGTCGCCGCCCATCACGTAATCGATGGCGGGATCCGGCAAGGACGGGGTTTCCTGCGCCACCGAGGCGAGGCGCAGCCTGGCCGGCATGTCCAGTTCGCCCGAGTCGGCTTCCAGCTGCCCCTGCAGCGCCGCGAACAGGCTCGACTTGCCGCAGCCGTTGCGCCCGACCACGC
>CBJMMB010000115.1:0-11496 GCA_966430775.1 uncultured Dyella sp.
CGCCGGAATGACGTCGCTTCTAAAGGGAGAAGGATTAACGCCATGTCCACCCGTCGCGATTTTCTCAAGTTGCTAGGCACGGCTACGGCCGCAGGCATGTCCGGCTTCGCGTTGCCCGTATTGGCCAACAGCCGGGCCACGTACACCAGCCAACGTCCGCCACTGGCCAAGCGCAAATTCGTCAGCGACGCCGTCGAACACCAGCTCGCCAGCGTCAAGGCCTCCATCGCCGATCCCAAGCTCGCGTGGATGTTCGAGAACTGCTATCCCAACACGCTCGACACCACGGTGGAGCTGGGCACGCTCGAAGGCAAACCAGATACCTTCGTGATCACCGGCGATATCGACGCGATGTGGTTGCGCGATTCCTCCGCGCAGGTGGTGCCGTACATTCCGCTGGCGAAGCACGACAAGGCGCTGCAACGGCTGTTCCGCGGCCTGATCCGCCGCCAGGCGCGCTGCATCCGCATCGATCCCTACGCCAACGCCTTCATGCCCGACCCGCACGCCAAGCCGCTGAAGTGGGCGGTGAACGATGTGACGGACATGAAGCCCGGCGTGGGCGAGCGCAAGTGGGAGATCGATTCGCTGTGTTATCCGATCCGCCTTGCACACAGTTATTGGCAAGCCACCGGCGATACCGAGCCGTTCGATGATGACTGGCGCGAAGCGATGCGGTTGGTGCTCAACACCTTCCGCGAGCAGCAGCGCAAGCATGACAAGGGGCCGTACCACTTCCAGCGTGCGTCAGAGATACCCACCGAAACGCAGATGCTCGGCGGCTACGGCAATCCCACGCGACCGAACGGCATGATCCATTCGATGTTCCGCCCGTCGGACGATGCGTGCACCTATCCGCTGTTCGTGCCCGCCAATCTTTTTGCCGTGCACAGCCTGCGCCAGCTTGCACAGATGAGCCGCGGTCTGCACCAGGATGCAGCGTTCGCCGGCGAATGCGAGGCATTGGCGAACGAAGTGGAACAGGCCGTGCACAAGGACGGCCGCATGCACGACGACGCCGGCCGCGAGTTCTGGGCGTACGAGATCGACGGCTTCGGCAACCAGTTGTTCATGGACGACGCCAACGTGCCCAGCCTGCTCGGCTTGCCTTACCTTGGCTGCTGCGATCGCAACGATCCGCTGTATCGCCACACGCGCGAGCTGGCGTGGAGCCCGCGCAATCCGTATTTCTTCCGCGGCAAGGCGGCCGAAGGCATCGGCGGGCCGCATGAAGGGCTGCGCATGATCTGGCCGATGTCGATCATGATGTATGCGCAGACCAGCAGCGAGGTGGCTCAGGTAAAGCAATGCCTCAAATGGCTGCGCGATACGGACGCGGGGACCGGTTTCATCCATGAGACGTTCGACCAGGATGATCCGGCGCATTTCACGCGCAGCTGGTTCGCGTGGGCGAATACCTTGTTTGGCGAATTGATCATCGATGTGCAGCAGCGTTATCCGACGTTGCTGCACAGCCCCCTGTAGGTTGGGTTAGCGCAGCGTAACCCAACATATTCGTGCGGCATTGTTGGGTTACGCTGCGCTAACCCAACCTACGAATTATGTGTATTTCGACGTTGGGGTTCGGCTGCGCCTCAGCCCAACCTACGGGAAGATTCCGCAACATTCGCCCCTCTCATTGATGGAGAGGGGCGAAGGCCTTGCCTCAGAACTTCACCCGCACCCCTGCCGTAATACGCCGATCTTCCAGATACGACTCATCCGGAATCGTCGGCCGCAGGTAGTAGCTGGTCAGATGCCGCTGCAGCAGGTTCACCATGTCCAGCGTCAGCGTGACGTTGCGCGTGACGTCGTACGCCAGCGAAGCATCCAGGATGCCGTAGCTCTTCATGTAGATCGGCTCGAGGCTGGTGTTGGTGTAATACGTGCTGGACAGGAAGCGGCTGCGCCAGTTGTAGGCCAGACGTGCGGACAGGCCGTGGTTCTCGTAGATCAGCACCACGTTGGAGCTGTTCTTGGAGAGGTTCTCCAGCGGCGTGGTCTGGCCGGGGATGATGCCGGTGGCGCTGCTGTCGACGTAGGTGTAGTTGGCCTGCACGCCGAAGCCCTTGAACGGGTCGGGCAGGAAATCGAAGAACTGCTGATAGGCCAGTTCCACACCGCGAATCGTGCCCTTGTCGCTATTGGTGGGACGGCTGATCTGGTATTGCTCGCCGTAATAGGTCTCGAGATCGGTGGTGTAGGCAATGAAGCCGTCGACCTTCTTGTAGAACACGTCGCCGAAGACGTAGCCACCTTTGTTGAAATACCAGCCGAGCGAGGCGTCGAAGTTGTCGGCCTTCATCGGCTTCAGGTTCGGGTTGCCCGCCGAGCCGGTATGGAAGTACGTGGTGAGCGTCAGCGACGGCGAGAGCTGCGAGAAGTCCGGACGCGTCACCGTCTTCGCTGCGCCGATGCGCCCTTGCAGGGTATCGGTGAAATCGAACTGCACGTTGAGGCTGGGCAGCACGTTCCAGTAGTCGCCGTGCTTGTTGAGCGGCGTCACCACGCCGTCGAGCGATTGCGAGCCGATCACCGATTCCTTGGTCTGCACCGCGCGCACGCCGATGTTGCCGCTGATCGGCACGGCGCCCTGCGTGCCGAAGCTCATCGAGGCGTAACCGCCGCCGGTCTTCTCGCTCAGGTTGTAGATCGACAGCGGATCGTAGCTGGGCAGCGAACCGATATTGAACAGCTTGAAGATCGACGCCGCGTCGCGCACCGCGCCGGGGTTGGGCACCAGCCACGTGCCCAGGTCGCTGAAGGAAGTGGTGGTCAGCAGATTCGGCAACGTACTGGCCGATTGGCCGAAATAATTGGTGCCCGAATCGGCACTCCAGCGCACGTCGTTGATCGACGCGTTCGTGGCCGTGCGATCGGAATAGCGCACGCCGGCCTTGAAGCTCTGGAAGAAGCTGTTCTCGGTGTCGTACTGGCCGTCGAAACGGAAGGTCTTTTCCTCGCCGGTGTTGTGCGCGCGATAGAAATTGACGGTGTTGAAGTTGAAGTTGCTGGCGTCGCGGATGTCGAAGCCATTGTAGTTGATGGTCGGCACCGTGGTGGTGGTGTCCACGGAGAACGACGGCGCGTTGCCCCACAGGCTCAGCTCGTTGAAGTGCTGGTCGTGCACGCTGTTGGTGTAGCTGAGGTTGCTGCTCAGCTTCAGGCCGCCGTCGTTGTGCCAGCTGCCGCCGCCGGAAAACTGGTAGGTCTTGTCGTAGAGATCCTGGGTGAAGCTTTCCGGTTCCACGCCGACGCCGTTGAAGGTGCCGGAACGGAAGTCACTGGTGCCCGGATACAGCGTGATGTTGCTGCCGGAACCGTAGCTGGTGTTGACGTACATCGCCTCGGTATTCGAATGCGACTTGAAGTCCGCCAGGTAGCTGTCGAGGTAGAACTCCAGGTTCTTGCTGGGCTGCCACTGCAGCGAACCGTTCACGCCGACGCGCGAGCGCGTGCCGTAGTTGTAGGCGTAGTACTCGCCGTAGGGCGCATTGATGGTCTGGCCTGCAACCAGGTCGGTGCGCGAGAGCGGCTGGCTCATCTCCGTATAGTTTTCGCGATACGGGCGCACCTGATAGGACAGGGCGAGCAGCGCGCCGATCTTGCCGTATTCGGTATTCCAGGTGTTGCTGACCAGCGCGGAAAGTTTCGGCTTGGTGCGGTCGGCGAGATCCGCATAATCCGCGGCCGCGCTGGCCGCCACGCGCAGGCCGTCGAAGTCGAACGGACGATGCGTGCGCAGATCCACGATGCCGCCGATGCCGCCTTCCACCTGGTCGGCGGTCGGTGTCTTGTAGACGTCCACATCCGCCATCAGCTCGGCGGGGATGTCCTCGAAATTGAGCGAGCGTCCGCCCGCGGCGGTAAAGATGGTGTTGCCGTTGAGCTGCGTTTCGATCTCGGTCAGGCCGCGGATGGCCACGCGCGAACCCTCGCCGGCATCCTGCGTCACCTGCACGCCGGTGACGCGCTGCAAGGCGTCGGCGAGATTGGTGTCGGGCAGCTTGCCGATGTCGGAGGCGACGATCGAATCGACGATCTGTTCGGCCAGCTGCTTGCGCATCGCCGCGCTTTCCAGGCTGCCGCGGTTGCCGGTGACGTTGACCGTGGCGAGCGTGACGGCGGCCTTGTCGGCTTTCTTCTTGGCCGCCGTACTCGCAGCGGATTGAGTGGCCGTGCCGGCCGTGTCCGTGGTGCTCTGCGCCCATGCGGTGCTCGCGCCGAACATGCCGAGCGAAACGGCGATCACGAGCGGCAGCGCGCGACGTTGCAAATTCATGTGAACTCCCCTGCGGAAAATAGTTAAGCGTGTCGTTGGAATGAAATCGCCGTACCGCGCGGCGAGTCGCCGGCGGCATGGTGTACCTGCAGAAAAAAAGCGCGACCGCGTTGGGAGGATCGGCCGCGCCCGAAAGGTTTACTGGAACGCGCTCAGCGCAGAGGTGAGCTGTCCGTTGCTGTTGACGGCGCCCCAGGTGTAGCCCCGCCAGCTCGGATACGCATCCGGCTCCCAGTAGAAAACGCCCAGCCCATGCGAACCCAGCGCCTGGTTCTTGCTCACCAGGTCGAGCAGCATCGACCTGGCGGCAGAGGCTTGCTGCCAATCCATGCCCGTCTCGCTGACGACGACGTCCGAACCGTAGCGCGACACCATGTCCTGCATGGTGGTGGCCGCTTCGCTGTTGAGCGTGGTCCAGTTGCTGGAGGTGGGGTAATGCGACATGCCGACCACGTCCCACTTGCCGCCGGCCGACTTCAGGTTGTCGAAGAACCAGCGGAAGTCGCTGTCGTTGTAGCCGTTGGCCAGATGCACGATCACCTTCGCGCCGGGATACACCGACTTGGTCGCGTTGTAGCCGCTGTTGATCAGTTGCGCGAGCGTGCTGAAGTTCGGCGTTTGGCCGGTCGGCCACAGCATGCCGCTGTTGATCTCGTTGCCCACCTGCACCCAGGTGACGGTGATGCCGTTGGATTTGAGGTAGTTGAGGATGCCCTGCGTGTGCGAATAGACATCGGTGATCAGTTGCGAGGTCGTGTGGTTGCTCCACGCCGCCGGCTTGGTCTGGTGCGCCGGGTCGGCCCAGGTGTCGCTGTAGTGGAAGTCGATCATGATGCGCATGCCCTGCGCCGCGGCACGCTTGGCCTTGTACAGCGTATCGGCACCGTTGCACCAGCCGCCACTGGGATTGACCCATACGCGCAGGCGGATCGCATTGACGCCGGTGTTCTTCAGCAGCGTGAAGAAATCGGTCTGCACGCCGGAGGCATTGCGGAACACGTAGCCGCTGGATTCCTCCTGATCAAGCCAGCTTACGTCGGCGCCCTTGGCGAACTGCGCCAGCGCATTGCCGGTCTGGAACACCAGCAGCAGGGCTGCCAGCCATAGATACTTCCCCTTGCTCGATGTACGCATGTACTTCCCTCGTGGAGTGGTTACTGCATCGCATGAACTGCTTATTTTTCTTACTTGCCTGAAACTGAAATTGCTCCCTCCCCCGCGTGCAGGGGAGGGAGTTGATCGCTGCACGGCAGACATCACTGCAGCTTTTGACCGTCGAGCCGCACGTCCAATCCATAAGCCGGCACCACCTCAACCTTGATCACCCGCGCCACCTGCTCACCCTTCTTCAACGACGGCCGATACGGCGCCTGGATGTAGATCGGGGAATCGGCGCGCAGCGGCAGTACGGTGAGCGTCCATGGCGTCGTCAGCGTGGAGGCGAAGCGGCGCAGCCCGATCTGCCAGGCCTGGCCGTTGTAGTAGTTGTCGTCCAGCAGCGCGGTGCCGGCGAACAGGCGGCCGACGTCTCCCTGGTAGTCGATCTGCAGATACGCGTCGCGCAGGCCATCGAGCGCTTGCGCGGGCAGTTCGATCGACCATGCCGCGGCATCGCCGAAGGTTTCCGGTATCGGCTGCATCGGCGCCTGCGCTGCACCGCCGATGCGTACCGGGGGAACCGGCAGGGCATCACGCACCGGTTTGATCTGCGCTTGTATTGCGCGTGCGTCGGCCTGCGCTTCGTAGATGGTGAACAGGCCGTCCTGGCCGGCGTTGCGCAGCGGCAAGCTGGCGTTGATCGATGGCGACAACGCGGGATACGTCGCAAAGCGGAAACGCGTATCGCCGATGGAACTGAGCTTGGCGACATCTTCATCGAAATAGATCTGCTGCGCGGTAAGCCACAGCTGCTCCACGCCACCTGACTGCCGCAACCATGCCTGCCTCGCCTGCGCTTCGCTCAGGATCAGCACCTGCAGCTTGCGTCCATGATCGCCGCGCAAAGTGATGGCGACAGCAGTGCCGGGATGAACTGCGCTGATCAGCGTGGCACCCTGCGTGTGCTCGATCTTGCCGGTGCTGGCGGCTACTTCAGTGCCTGCATCGAAGGCAAACTCGGGCGCGATGCCGTCGCTGGCCACGAACACATAAGTGACGTTGTTGCCGTTCTGCAATCGTGCCATCGGTTGCGCGGTGGCGTAGCGCAGGTGCGCGCCATCCATGTCGAAATTGAACGGCCAGATGAAGTACGCATCGGCCGGAATGTCGATCGGCGTGCGCGGAAATGCCAGCGTGCCGTGCGGCAGCTTCACGCTGAAACGCACTTGCTGCTGCGCCGGCATGGCGTACTGGCGCACATGGTTGTTGACGAACACGAAGCCGCTGTCGCCCAGGCTGCGCACGGCGTAGCGCGGTGTCTTCAGGTCGGCAGAAGAAGCAGGCAAGGTGGCGGGCGCATGCACCGCCATCGGTGCGAGGCGATCGCCGAACGCCTGCAGGAAATAGTGAAACGGGCGCAGGCGATCCAGCACCGGGCGCTCCGGTCCGTACTGGCCGAGCGGCGCCTGGAAGTCGTAGCTGACGATCGGCGTGTCGTTGAAGCCGCCGATCAGGGTGTTCTCTTCCAGCGTGGCCGGCCCGACCAGGTTGCGTCCGCCCTGGAACATGTAATAGCCGTAGAGATTGATGCCCGAGCCGAGCTGCACCGGCAGCATCGATGCGATGTCGTCCGGCGCCATCACCACGCGGCGCCGATACATGGCCGGCACACCGCCGCCGAATTCGGCGCTGAGGAAAGGCGTGTATGGGGCGGACGCGTCGGCATCGCCCTTGGACGCCGATTTGGTCTGTGCGCCGAGATCCGCGCCGCTCACGCGCGTATCGAAACGGAACGCGTAGGTTTCATTGGGCGGCAGGGCCTGGTTCGAAGTGCTCCATGGCTCGTCCGGATAACCGCCGAATACCGGCACCACGTCATGCAGAGGAAACACGGTGCCATCCCAGCCGGTCACCGTGTAGAGCGGCGCATCCATGCCGGCGGCGCGCGCCATCGCTTTCAAGTGTGCGATGTGCTCGGCGCCCTGGCCGGGCCGCTCGCGTTGTACTCGTTCTCGATCTGCACGCCGACAATCGGACCGTTGTCTTTCCACCACAGTCCGCCGAGCTGTGCGGCGATCTGGCGATAGAAGCGGTCCACATAGTGCAGATAGGTGGCGTCGTCACGGCGCGTGGGCATCGCCTGCACCACCCAATCGGGAATGCCGCCGTAACCCACTTCGCCATGCGCCCATGGACCGATGCGCAGCATCACGTACAAACCATGTTTGGCGCACAGTTCCACGAAATGGCGCAGGTCGCGATCGTCGCGCCAATCGAATACGCCCGGCTGCGCTTCGTGGTAATTCCAGAACACGTAGGTGGAGACGATCGACACGCCGGCCGCTTTCATCTTCGACAGTTCCGCGTCCCAATCCGCTGCAGGCACGCGCGCGAAATGGAACTCGCCCATCACCGGCAGCCACGGCTTGCCGTCCAGCGAGAGATAGCGGCTGTTGATATCCAGGCGATGTCCCGCGCGCGACACTGGCGTGCCCATGTGCAGATAACCCGTCACGGCAGCCGGCGGCGCAGCGGTGGCGTCCACGTGCAACACCTGTTCGGCCGATGCGCGTGCGATCAACAACACCGGCAGCATCGCGCCAAACACTATCCATGCCCCTCGCCCCATCGTTCCCCCAAAAGCGGCTTGCCGTCATTCGTATTCACCGCTCGAAAAATCGGCGGTTTCGATATTTGTAGTATGATATAGGCACATTTTTCGGGCGGTCGAGTTGCGTTGCAGCAGCCGCTCCAGGCAATCGTCATCCATGACACGCCGCCTGTTCATCGCGCACTATTTCCCTGAAAAAAAGCTCACTCGCACGTATGTCGTGATGACGCCCCGCTTTCTGCACGCGCGCAAGCGAGAGCGGAAATGCTGCGACTGCATCACTGTCATCAATCCGGATGGTACGGCCTTAAATGACAGGCTCGATAACGTTTGGCCTCTGCGGCCAATTGCGTGACAGGTCGAGACTGTTTTCACGTCACGCAGCGAGCGCTTGCGGCTACCTAATGGCCGATGTGGCGCTGCCGCATGCGCATTTTCGTCCTTGGCCTTTCGCTCAGCAGGACAAGGGCACGTGTGGGCGCCTGTGTGCTGCGCTTGCAAACAACGCTGGCACTTTCACCCTACACGCCGTCTTCACGAGCATTTCACGTCGCAAGCAGTGGTATCGATGCCGGTAGCATGCCCATTCAGCCAGCGCGCCGAAGCCGGTTCTTTCATACGCTTTCATCGCCCGCGACAAGCGATACCATGGGGCTACTGCGCCATCCCGCGCACAGGGAAAACGACATTGCGGGTTACTGGGGGAGCCGTGTTGAAGCGACCTATTCTGGCCGGCAGGATGAGCAGTATCGCGGGGAGTGGGCTGCTCTTCGCCAGCTTGCCCTTGTTCGCAGCGCAATCGGAGCCCGCTAGCGTCACTACGCCGGGCAACAGCGGCTACCTGATCGGCGGACTGGTGCTGCTGGTGCTGATACTGGCCGCATGGCTGGTGCACCTGCGCTGGCGTTTTCATCGCGTACAGCAGGAGATGCGCAGCGGGGTACGCCTGCTGGACGACATCTTCCAGCACTCCAACCTGGCGATGAAGGTCAAGGACACCAACGGACGCATCCTGCGCATCAACGAGGCCGCCGCCAAACTCATGGGCCGGCCGGCGCAGGAAATACTGGGCCATACCGTCGACGTCGTCGCCACGCCCGAAACCGCCGCCTTGATCCGCCGGCATGACCACGAGGTCGTCGAGGGCGGGCGCATTACCGCCTGCGAGGAACAGGTCAATTACCTCGGCGGCTCCTATACCTTGCTCACCACGCGTTTTCCGGTCACCAGCGAGCGCGGCACCGTGGCCGGCATCGGCGTGATCTCGATGGATTTCACCCAGCGCATGCATATGGAACAGGAGCTGCGCACGGCCAAGGCGCAAGCCGAATCGGCCAACCAGGCCAAGTCGCTGTTCCTGGCCAACATGAGCCACGAGTTGCGCACGCCGCTCAACAGCATCATTGGTCTGAGCGAGCTCACGCTGGAACAGGCTGAGGAGCGCGAGGACAACGAAACGGCCGAGACCATGCAGCGCGTGGTCAACGCCGGGCGCCACCTGCTGTCGCTGATCAACGACATCCTGGATATCTCCCGCATCGAATCGGGCCGTGTGGAGCTGCACACCGAAGTCGTGCATGTAAAGTCGCTGCTGGAAAGCGTGATCAACACCATGCAGACGCTGGCCCGCTCCAACGGCAACCAGCTGGTGCTGCAGGTCGCCCCCGAGGTGGATCTGGCCTGCATCGACGCGACGCGGCTGCGGCAGGTGCTGCTCAACCTGATCGGCAACGCGATCAAGTTCACGCGCAACGGCGAAGTGAAGGTGGCGGTCTCCGCGCGTGACGATCAATTGCATATCGCCGTATCCGATACCGGCATCGGCATGACCGGTGAGCAGCTGCAACGTATCTTCGAACCGTTCGAACAGGCCGATCGTTCCATCGCGCGCCGCTTCGGCGGGTCCGGCCTGGGGCTTACCATCTCGCGCCAACTGCTCGGCCTGATGCGCGGGCGCATCGATGTCAGCAGCGATATCCAGTACGGCAGCGTGTTCACCGTCACCTTGCCGATCGGCGATATCGACAACGCGGAGGTGCGGCCAAAATCGCTGGCGAGCGAGGCGCTGGCCGCGCACGGGCGCAACCCGGTGGTGCTGGTGGTGGATGACGATCCAGACGCCTGCAGCCTGGTGCGCAATGCGCTGCAGCGTGACGGCATCAACGTGGTCAGCGCATCGTCCGGACAGGAAGCGCTGACGCTGACGCGTTCGCTGCGGCCGGCGGTGATGGTGCTGGATATCCTGCTGGGCGACATGACCGGCTGGGACGTGCTCGCCGCGATCCGCGCCGATCCCGACCACGCCGAGCTGCCGGTGATTCTCTGCACGGTGACCGATCCGGACCAGCGTACCGGCGTGCTTGGCGTGGTGGAGCATCTGATCAAGCCGTTCGATCGCGATCACCTCAGCCATCTGGTGCAACGCTTCGTGGGCGCCGCCAAGAGCAGTTCGCTGTTGGTGGTGGATGACGACGATTTCTATCGCGACTCGATCGCCAACGTGCTGCGCCAGGCGGGTCATCAGGTCGATACCGCGCCCAATGGCGAGCAGGCCCTGGACATGATGCGCAGCCATCCGCCCGACCTGTTGCTGCTGGACATGGTGATGCCCGGCATGGACGGTCTGGCGGTGATCGAGGCGATGCGCGTCGAACCGACGCTGGCGCCGGTGCCGATCATGCTGGTGACGGCGGCGGACATCACGCCGGAAATCTCACGCAGCTTGTACGAGCGCGCGGTGCTGCTGGTGCGCAAGGGCGAGTCCGATCTTACCGACGTCATCCAGCGCGTCCATCAATTGCTGGAACGCTTGCAGATTCCGACGAACGGGAACGAGGTGAAAGCATCGCCATGACCATCGTGCTCTACGTCGAGGACGAAGAAGACAACGCCTACATGCTGCGCCGCCGCCTGCAGCGCCATAACATCGAGATGCGTCACGTCGAGGATGGCGAGAAGGCGCTGATCGATGCGGTATGGAAACGCCCGGACGCGGTGCTGCTGGACATCAACCTGCCCGGCATGAACGGCCTGGATGTGTTGCAGAAGCTGCGCGCCAATCCGTTGACCAGCGACGTGCCGGTGATCGTGCTGTCCGCGCATGTCATGGAAGACGACATCCTCGGCGCCATGCAGGCCGGCGCCAATGCGTTCGTGCCCAAGCCGATCGATTTTCCGACCCTGCTCGATACCCTGCATCGCGTGATCAAGCACGACAGTCTGGAGGACAATCCGTCGTGAGCCCGGATGCGCGCGTTCTCATCGTGGACGATGACGAAAGCAGCCGTTTCATGCTGCGCAAGCGGCTCAAGCAATTGGGGTTCCAACACGTTGCCGAGGCGCGCGATGGCGAAGCCGGGCTGGCCGAAGCCTTGCGCCAGCCGCCCGACATCATGCTGTTGGACGTGATGATGCCCGGCACCGATGGCATCAGCGTGCTGCGCACGATGCGCGCGAACGCGCAGCTGCGCGACATCTCCGTGCTGATGATTTCCGCCCACGACAC
>CBJMMB010000116.1:0-10772 GCA_966430775.1 uncultured Dyella sp.
GGCAGGAAGTGGCGGTCGCCTTCCCACATCGGCAGGTCCATCAGGTGATCCAGGTCGACCCATTCGAGCGTACCTTCGGGGTTGGCCGTGTACGGCTCGCCGCTGAAGCTGTCGATGACGAAGATGAAACCCAGCCAGTCTTCGCCCTGCTTGCCGAAGCCGGGCCAGTTGAGCGTGCCGCGCAGGTGCATGGTTTCGCATTCAAGGCCGGCTTCTTCGTGGATCTCCCGGCGCATGCAGGCGGCGATGTCCTCGCCGGGTTCCATCTTGCCGCCGAGGCCGTTGTACTTGCCCAGGTGCTGGTCGTCGGGCCGCGCATTGCGGTGGATCATCAACACCTTGCGCCGATCCGGCGAGAGCACGTAACCGAGCGTGGCGACGATGGGCGTGTAGGGCATGGGCATCCCTTGCGGGTACTGAAGTCTCAAAGCTGAAGTTTACGCGCTGAACCGGCGCCGATGCTCTTGCATCCATCGCGCTGGTGCGGCGACCATCCTGGGATGCGCTCGTCCGCCCCTTCTCAACAGTTGCGTCGCAGCCTGCTGCATCGCCTGCCCGCCCTGTTGGCGGCGCTGGCATGTCTGGCTGCCTGCAGCAGCCAGGTGCAGCCGATGGAGAGCCGCGAGGTGAATTTCCAGGGCCAGGATTTCACCGTGGTGAGCCTGGACCTGCATCGCGAAGCACTGACGCTGCATTGGAAAAATCCCGATACCGGCCAACCCTTCGGCGATATCCAGAGCCTGCGCGAATGGGGCGCGGCCAACGGCAAGCGGCTGATGTTCGCGGCCAACGCCGGTATCTACGACCAGTCGAACGCGCCGCTGGGCCTGTATGTGGAACACGGCAAGACGCTGGTGCCGCTGAACCTGTTTCGCGGCAATCCGGCGGCGGGCAATTTCTCGATCCGCCCCAACGGCGTGTTCGCCATTTATCCGGACGGCCACGCCGCGGTGCGCACCAGCACGGATTTCAAGGCGGACGGCAAACCGGCGGACTGGGCCACGCAGTCGGGGCCGATGCTGGTGATCGACGGCAAGATCAACGAGCAGTTCGTGCACGACTCGGCCAGCACCAAATGGCGCAGCGGCGTGTGTGCGCGCACGCCGCGCCAGGTGGTGTTCGCGGTCAGCGACACGCCGGTCAACTTCCACACCTTCGCGCAGTTGTTCCGCGACCAGCTCGGCTGCCGCGACGCGCTTTATCTCGACGGCACCATTTCGCAGTTCTACATCGACGGCACCGGCTACGCCGGCGCTCCCACCTTCATGGTCAAGCCCTACGCGGGCATCTTTGCGGTGTTTGCCGATCAATGACAACGAAACCTCGGGTACGTTGGTTCTGCGCACTTTTCATCTTCCTGCTGCTCGTGGTGCTCGCCGTTGTCGCCGGCGCCTGGTGGCTGCTCGCCGGCAGCCGCGCGCAACTGGATGGCCGTCGCCAGGTGCCTGGCGTGCAGCACGCGGTGACCATCTCGCGCGACGCCCTGGGCACGGCCACCTTCACCGGCCAATCGCGCGACGACATCAGCTATGCGCTCGGCTACGTGCACGCGCAGGAGCGTTTCTTTCCGATGGACCTGATGCGTCGCGTGGCGGCAGGCGAGTTGTCGGAACTGGTGGGCGCGGCGGCGCTGGATACCGACATCAAGCATCGCCGCCATCGCCTGCGCGCCGTGACCGAGGCCGCCTATGCGGCGCTTTCGCCCGAACAGAAGCACACCCTGGATATCTATCGCGACGGCGTCAACGCGGGCCTGGCGAACCTGCGCGAGAAACCGTGGGAATACCTGCTGCTCGGCACCAAACCGCAACCGTGGCGTTCGGAAGACTCGATGCTGGTGATCGCGGCGATGTACCTGGACTTGAACGACGACGGCCTCAACGAACGCGAGCTGCACATCGCACAGATGCGCGCGGTGCTGCCCGAGCCGCTGGTGAATTTCCTGATCTCGCCCGATCCGAACTGGGAAGCGCCGTTAAAGGACGGCACCTCGCCATCGCCGGTGATACCCGGCGCGGATGTGTTCGATCTGCGCCGCATGCCCCCGCAAAGCAGCGGCACAGCATTGGCCGCCACATCCATTCCATCGGTGGATCACGCTTATCCCGGCAGCAACAGCTTCGCCGTCGCAGGCAGCATTTCGCGAACGGGTTCGGCGATTCTCGCCAACGACATGCACCTGGGCCTGCGCGTGCCGGACATCTGGTTCCGCGCGCGCCTGCGCTATCCCGATCCGTCCGCGCCGAAGGGGCAGCGCGATGTCGTCGGCGTCACCCTGCCCGGCACGCCGGCGCTGGTGGTGGGCTCGAATGGGCAGGTCGCCTGGGGTTTCACCAACAGCTACGGCGATTGGCAGGACTGGGTCCGCGTGCAACGCGATCCGCACGATGCGAACCGCTACAAGGTGCCGGATGGCTGGGCGACGATCGAAGCGCATGACGAGATCATCCGCGTCAAAGGCGGCGCGCCGTACACCTTGCGCGTGGAAGGCACGCGCTGGGGACCGGTCCTGGACAAGGACACCGACGGCACGCCGCTCGCGCTGGCATGGATCGGCGATCTGCCGCGCGCCTACAACGTGGCGCTGATGCAGCTCGAACACGCCGGCAGCACATCCGCCGCGCTGGATCTGGCGCCGAGCTTCGGCATGCCGCCGCAGAATTTCCTGGTCGCCGACAGCGCCGGCCATATCGGCTGGACCATCGCCGGCAACAGCATTCCGCTGCGCACCGGCTTCGATCCGCAGCGTCCGGCCGACTGGTCGCAGGCGAATACCGGCTGGACCGGCTGGGCCGCGCCGTCGCAATACCCGCGCATCGAAAATCCCGCCGACGGACGCTTGTGGACCGCCAACAACCGCACGGTGGGCACCGACGAACTGGCCTTGCTCGGCGAGGGTGGGCACGACATCGGCGCACGCGCGCAACAAATTCGCGACGACCTGCGCGCACGCGCCGATTTCGGTCCGGGCAACTTGCTGGACATCCAGCTCGACGATCACGCGCTGTTCCTTTCCCGCTGGCAGCAACTGCTGCAGACCACGCTGGCGAATGTGCAGGATCCGTCGCTCAACCAGTTGCGCCAGCTCACCGCCGGATGGCGCAACCAGGCCGCGCCGGACAGCGTGGATTACCGCCTGGTGCACGCCTTCCGCGACGAAGTGCACAAGCGGGTGCTGGCGCCGTTCGCCGCGCAGATCCAGCAGCGTTTTGCGGATTTCGAATGGCCTGGTCCGGGCAATCAGGAAGCGGCGGTGTGGATGCTTATCCAGCAACAGCCGCCGCATCTGCTCGATCCTGCGTATCGCGATTGGCACGCTTTGTTGTTGCAGGCCGCACGCGATGTCGCCGATACCCTGGGCAAACAACCAGGTGGTTTGGCTGCGCGTACGTGGGGTGAAGTGAATCGCGCCGGCGTTCGTCATCCGCTCTCGCGTGCCCTGCCCGGCTTCGTCGGCCATTGGCTCGACATGCCGGACGAACCGCTGCCCGGCGATCACAACATGCCGCGCGTGGCCTCGCCGGGGTTCGGCGCGTCCGAGCGTATCGATGTGTCACCCGGGCATGAAGACGAGGGCATTCTGGAAATGCCTGGCGGACAGAGCGACAACCCGCTGTCGCCGTTTTATGGCGCTGGTCATGAGGACTGGGTGCGCGGAAAACCTACGCCGCTGATGCCGGGTGAGGATCGGCATACGTTGGTGTTGGAGCCTGCGTCACGTTGAACGATACGACGTAGGTTGGGGTGCGAACCCCAACGTCGCCATGCACATACCTCACGTGTTGGGGTTCGCACCCCAACCTACGTCAGCAGCACGACTTCAACAGCATCCGCTCGCAAATCGCCTGATACAACTCCGGCAAGCGCTCCAGTTCCGCCACGTCGATGCACTCGTCCACCTTGTGGATGGTGGCGTTGACCGGTCCGAGCTCGACCACTTCCGCGCCCATCGGCGCGATGAAACGGCCATCGGAGGTGCCGCCGCCGGTGCTCTGCTCCGGCTCGGTGCCGCATAGCTCGCGGCATACGGAGACCACCGTGTTGCGCAGGCGTCCGCCGGAGGGACACAGGAAGGGTTCGCCGGAGAGCGTCCATTCCAGCGAGTAATCCAGGCCGTGTTTGGCGAGGACCGCCTCGGTGCGCTTGCGCAGATTCTCCGCCGTACTGGCGGTGCTGTAGCGGAAATTGATCAGCGCGGTGAGCGAGCCGGGAATGACATTGGTCGCGCCGGTGCCCGCGTTGAGATTGGAAACCTGGAACGAGGTCGGCGGAAAATCCGCGTTGCCTTCATCCCAGCGCTGCGCCGCCAGTTCCGCCAGTGCCGGTGCAAATGCGTGAATCGGGTTCAACGCCTTTTCCGGATACGCCACGTGCCCTTGCACGCCGCGCACCATTAAGGTGCCCGACAGCGAGCCACGCCGGCCGACGCGGATCAGGTCGCCCAGTTTTTCCTTGGACGAAGGCTCGCCCACCACGCACCAGTCGATGTGTTCGCCGATTTCGCGCAGGTAGCCGGCGATGCGGCGCACGCCATCGAGATTAGTCGGGCCTTCCTCGTCGCTGGTCAGCAGCAGGCCCACGCGTCCGGAATGATCCGGATGCAGGGAGACGAAGCGCTCCAGCGCTATCGTCATCGCCGCCACCGCGCCCTTCATGTCCGCCGCGCCACGGCCGTATAGACGTCCATCGCGCACGGTCGGCTCGAACGGCGGACTCTGCCAGTTTTCTTCCGGACCGCTCGGCACGACGTCGGTATGACCGAGGAACACCAGCAGGGGCCCCTGTCCCGGCGCGTTGTCCGCACCGTGCGTGGCCCAGAAGTTGTCCGTCTCGCCATAGCGCAGGTGCTCGATGCGAAAACCCAGGCGAGTCAGCCGTGCGCCGATTTCCGGCAGACAACCGGCATCTTCCGGAGTGATCGAACGGCGGCGGATGAGATCGACAGCAAGATCGAACACCTCTGACATGATGTTTAACGCCCGAACAGTTTCTTGAAGCCGTTATCGGTGAATCCCACGCTGACCGCGCCATCGGCCTGCATGACGACCGGACGGCGGACCAGCGAGGGGTATTCTTTCAGCAACAATGTCCATTCCGGGTCAGTGCCGGGATTCTTACGTTGCGGCAGCAGGTTGCGCCAGGTGGTGCTGGATTTGTTGACCAGCTTTTCCCAGCCACCAAGTTGCTGCGCCCAGGCCTTGAGCGTGGCCGGCGGCACCGGATGGGCGCGATAGTCGACGAACTCGTGCGCCACCTCGAAGCGGGCAAGCCAGTTGCGCGCTTTTTTGCAGGTATCGCAGTTGGGCAGGCCGTAGAGGGTGATCGCGCTCATGTCATTCGCCGCTGCGCAGAAGTTCGTTGATGCCGGTCTTGCTGCGGGTTTTTTCGTCGACCTGCTTGACGATGATGGCCGCGTACAAGCTGTGGCTGCCGTCCTTCGCCGGCAGGTTGCCGGCCACCACCACGCTGCCCGCGGGCACGCGGCCGTAGCTGACTTCACCGGTGGCGCGGTTGTAGATGCGCGTGGACTGGCCGAGGAACACGCCCATGCCGATCACGCTGCCGCGTTCCACCACCACGCCTTCGACCACTTCGGAACGCGCGCCGATAAAGCAGTTGTCTTCGATGATGGTGGGGTTGGCCTGCAACGGTTCCAGCACGCCGCCGATGCCGACGCCGCCGGACAGGTGCACGCCCGCGCCGATCTGCGCGCAGGAACCGACCGTCGCCCAGGTATCGACCATGGTGCCGGCGCCCACGTAGGCGCCGATGTTCACGTAGCTGGGCATCAGCACGGCATCCTTGGCGATGTGCGCGCCACGGCGCACCAGCGCGCCGGGCACTACGCGCGCGCCGAGCGTTTCCAGCGAAGCATCGTCGCCGTGCGCGAAACGCAGCGGCACCTTATCGAACGCGAGCGCCGGGCCACCGTCCACCACGCGGTTGCCGTTGATGCGGAAATACAGCAGCACCGCTTTCTTCAACCATTGATTGACCGTCCAGCCGCCCTTCCCGTCCGGCGCAGCGACCCGCTGCTCGCCCGATTCGAGCAGATTCATGACCTGGGTCAGCGCGGGACGCAGATGGGTTTCGACTTCGGCCTGGGTGAGGTCGTTGCGGCGCTCGAAGGCGTCGTTGATCAGGGTTTCGATGGACTGCATGGGGAAAGGCTCGTGTTCGGATCAGGGGGAAGATAGCGCACTGGCCGCACCTTGCCCAAATGACAAAGCGTGCCGGTCTTCATGTTCGCTTCAAACCAGGGCCAGCACGACCGGCACCACCGTTCCCAGTATCAGCAGCGCGCTTATCAACAGGTGTTTTCGCGTATAGCGATAGGCCATGTACAGGCCGAGCAAGGTCGATACGAACAGCCCGAATGAAACGAAGGCGGAGAAAATTTTCAGCGGCAACGGATGCCGAACCGGTGCGGCAGGCGCATCGGGTTTCACAGGGTTCGATGAAGATGGGGCAGCTTCCGGCGGCCGCGGCTTGCGCACCGGCAGCACGTCGGTCTGTTTCTTGTGCAATTGGCCGGCGATCGCCAGCCACGCGGGCGGCCTGTAGTCGCTGCTGCGTGATGTTTCATGCAGGCCGAAAACCTGCAGGCCACCGGTGAATGCGAAGAACAGGACGGCCGGCGCGATGAATACGCCGATATAGAGGTGAAGTTGTCGAGCGAGCTTGAGAAAGGTATGGGATGCAGACATGGGAGCACAGCCTTACATGGCCTGTTTCGGCCAGCGAGGAAAAGGAATGGGCGATGGCAGGCTGCTGATGCAGCCCGGCGGAAAATCATTCCCTGCGAGCCTGCATAACCGCGGGTGAGGGCTATGCAGAAAGGCTCTGTGGTCCGATCCGCTCCACCAAAGCCTGCCACAAACGCTGCTGCTGTGTCTCGCTCAATGGCGCATTGCGGCGGTCGGTGAGCTGGAAAAAGTCCTCCACGCGCTCGCCGAAGGTGGCGATGCGCGCATCGTGCACGCGCACTTCGCAGGCCATCATCACCTGCGTGACGGCGGCGAGCAGGCCGGGACGATCGCTGCACACCAGCGCCATCTGCGTGCGTCCGTCCGATTGCTTGAAGTCGATGCGTGGCTTCATCTGGAAATGCTTCAGATGCCGCGACATGCTGCGCCGTGGCGGCATGATCGGCGCCGACTGCGACAAGGCGCGATGCAGGCGCTGCTGCAGTTCTTCGGCGCGCTCGTGGCTGGCCGGTTTCTGGTTTTCCGCTTCCAGCAGCAGGAAGGTATCCATCGCCTTGCCGTCCGGTGAACTCAGCACGCGCGCTTCCATCACCGAGAAATGCAGGCGATCGAGCATGGCGGTGACATTGGCGAACAGACCGTCGCGGTCGGGCGCGTAGACGAACAGCTCGGTGCTGCCGCGTATCGACAGCGGGTTGACCGCGATCAACGGCAGCTTGCCCTGGCCGTGCAGGATCTGCGCGGTCTGCCAGGCGATCTGCTCCGGCCGATGGCGCAGGAAACTCACCATCGGGAAGCTGTCCCACAGCTGCGCCACCGCCGTCGCATCGTTGCCATCGGCAGTGAGCAAGGCCATCGCCTGTTCGCGGCATGCTTGCGCACGCGCCGCGGCGCCGGGCGAAGGCTTGGCTTCGCGGCGCAAGGCGTAGCGCGTGGCGGTGTAGAGATCGGCCAGCAGGCGATCCTTCCAGGCATTCCACAGGCGCGGACTGGTGCCGATGATGTCGGCGATGGTCAGGAGATAAAGTTGCCCGAGTCGCTCGCGTCCACCGACGATGTCGGCAAAACGATGCACCACGTCGGGATCGGTGATGTCCTGGCGCTGCGCGGTGGTGCTCATCAAGAGATGCCAACGCACCAGCCAGGCCACGCGTTCGATGTCCTCGTCCGGTAGGCCGAGTTTCTTGCCGAAGGCGCGCGCGTCTTCTTCGCCGAGCACGGAGTGGTCGCCACCGCGGCCCTTGGCGATGTCGTGAAACAGCGCGGCCAGAAGCAATACTTCCGGCTTCGGCAAGGTGGACCACACTTCGCAGGCGAGCGGAAATTCCGCCTGCGTGGACGGATCGGCAAAGCGCGCGACATTGCGCAGCACGCGCAGCGTGTGTTCGTCCACGGTGTAGACGTGGAACAGGTCGTACTGCATGCGCCCGAACACCTTGCCGAACGCCGGCAGGATCGCCGCGAGCAAACCATGCCGATTCATGCGCCACAGCGCGTCGACCGCTGGCGCGCCATGTCGCAGCAATTGCAGGAACGAAGCCAGCACCTGCGGATCGTCCGCCAGTTGCGTGCCCATCACCGCGGTGGCCTGATGCACGCGGCGCATGGTGTCGGCGGTAAAGCCGATCACGCCCTGCTGGTCCAGGCGCGCGATAAAGATATCGACCAGGGCGGCGGGACGATGCGTGAACAAATCCAGATCGCGCACGGCGATGCGCGCGCCGTAGCGCACGAAATCCTCGCCGACCGGCTGCGCATCGCTCGGCGGCTCGAGCATTTCCACGAAACGCTCGGCGATCTGCCAGCCCAGCCGTTCCACCTGACTGGCGGCGCGGTAATAGCCCTGCATGAATTGCTCGACGCCGAGGTTTTTTTCGTGCTCATCCTCGAAGCCGAGCCGTGCAGCGAGCGCGCGCTGATAGTCGAACAACAGGCGCTCTTCAGGGCGACCCGCTTCCAGATGCAAGGCGAAGCGATAACGGCGCAGCGTGGCTTCGGCCTGCAGCAAGGTGTCGCATTCGGCCGGATCGAGCAGGCCTTCGGCCACCATGTCCGGAAAATCCGGCGCATGCGCCAATCGCTTGCCGAGCCAACGCAATGAATCGAGCGTACGCAGGCCGCCCGGGCCGTCCTTCAAATTGGGTTCGAGGTTGTAGGCGGTGTCGTCGAAACGCTTGAAGCGCGCATCGCGCTCGGCCAGGCGCGCCTGCAGGTAGGGGCGCGGCGGCCACATATCGGGCGCTTCGACGATGCTGCGCAGGCTTTCATCCAGCGCAGGATCGCCAGCCAAGCGCCGCGCATCGAGCAGGCTGGTGAACACGCTCGCGTCCGATGCCGCCAGCGTGCGGCATTGTTCCGGATCGCGCACCGCATGTCCGACTTTCAGGCCGATGTCCCAGAAGGTGGCGAAGCATTGTTCCAGCGCGCGCAGGCGCGACGGATCGGCATGCTGCACCAAGGCCAGCAAGTCGATATCCGAGTACGGAAACAGCAGCCCACGCCCGAAACCGCCGATGGCGAACAGCGCCGCGTCGGTGACTTCACCGAGGCAGGCCATCCATACGTGCGCCACGATGCGCGTGACCGAATCGCCGCGTCGGCGCGCAAGGTCGGTGGCGTCGGCGCCGTCGCGAAACGCCAGCTCGATGGCGCGGTTGAGATCGCCCAGCAATTGGCGCAGCGCGATGCGCGCTTCGCTGGAGACGCCGGAGCGCGGAATGGCGACGGGAAGGCGCGGCAGCGGCGGCAGGGGAACGGCGGATGAGGTCATGGGTGTGGGTTCAAATCCGCGTTCGATTTCATTCCGGCGTAGGTTGGGGTGCAAACCCCAACATTATTGGCATGCCGGCTTCATGCATCCGGCCAGGGCGTAAGGATCTCGAACCCGTCATCGGTCACCGCAATGGTGTGCTCCCACTGCGCCGACAGCGAATGATCCTTGGTGACCACCGTCCATCCGTCAGGCAGTTGCTTGGTCTGTGGCTTGCCGGCGTTGATCATCGGCTCGACCGTAAAGGTCATGCCCTTCTGCAGCACCACGCCGGTGCCGGGCTTGCCGTAGTGCAATACCTGCGGCTCGTCGTGATAGACCTTGCCGATACCGTGGCCGCAGTACTCGCGCACCACCGAGAAACCCGCCGCCTCGGCGTGCTTCTGGATCGCGTGGCCGACGTCGCCGAGCGTGGCGCCGGGGCGCACCGCCTCGATGCCACGCATCATCGCTTCATAGGTGGTATCGACCAGGCGCCTGGCCAGCACGCCGGGGTTGCCGACGAAGTACATGCGGCTGGTATCGCCGTGCCAGCCGTCCTTGATGACGGTGACGTCCAGATTGATGATGTCGCCGTCCTTGAGCACCTTGCCGGGGCTGGGAATGCCGTGGCAGATCACGTGGTTGACCGAGGTGCACAGGGTCTTGGGAAAGCCGTGGTAGCCCACGTTGGCGGGAATCGCCTTCTGTACGTTCACGATGTGCTCGTAGGCGATCCGGTCCAGATCTTCGGTGGTCACCCCGGGCTTGACGTGTTCCTTGAGCATGGCCAGCACTTCGGCGGCCAGACGGCCGGCAGTGCGCATGCCGTCGAGGTCTTGAGCGGTTTTGAGGGTAATGGCCATAGCTGTTTGTGAATATGGCGGCGAGACGGGCAAAAGCCAGCCCAACTTGCCGCGAAGCGGTGGTCCCGGCTACAATTTCCGGGTTTTGCAGACCGCTTCCGGCCAATTGATGGCCCGCACGGCGCAAAGCGAAGCGGGATTGTAACCGTGCTGCGGTACAACCCCAACCAATGCCACACACGTATCGGCACCGTCTTCGGGGTGCCGTAGCCGCCCCTCTCCAAGCCATGGGAACGCTACGGTCGAAGCCGGGGATACGTGGAGGTCCCAACCCCCGGGCCACTCTAAAAAGGCCCACTGCAGGAGTACTACCATGGCTCAAGTCACCATGCGCCAGATGCTGGAAGCTGGCGTGCATTTCGGTCACCAGACCCGCTACTGGAACCCGAAGATGGCCCCGTACATCTTTGGCGCCCGCGGCAAGATCCACATCATCAACCTCGAAAAGAC
>CBJMMB010000117.1:0-10598 GCA_966430775.1 uncultured Dyella sp.
CCTCGTCGTGCAGTTGCTTGTGAATGTGCTTGATCAGGCGCACCAGGGTGGCCGGGCGGCGCGGAAACGCCGGGTAACGCCGGCACGTGACGGCGAGGCGCTGTTCGGTGGTGGCGAAGTCGGCCATGGTGGCGTTCCTGCTTCGACGAGGTACATTTGTAGATATTATATAAATGTACTATTCAGTTGTAAATAAGTGCTCGCCGCAAGGCCATGTAGGCTGGGATGCAATCCCAGCGCCGCCAAAAACGCATGTCATCCGCATGGTGCGACAACGTTTACATCCCTCCCCATGCTGCAACGCAACCTTAATCATTCTTAAGGTGCCTTACAGGAACGCGTCAGGTTAAAGGGCTATCTGTACGTCAAGGTCGCGCTGCATCGATGAGGAGCCGGCCATCATTGCCAACCAACAGGGAACTTACCCACCATGATTCGTCGCGCTCTCGCCGTTGCGATTGCTCTTGTGACACTACCGCTGTACGCACAGAGCACCCCCAAAATCTATGCGCAGGAACTGGTCGATCAAACCACGGCGGCGCACCCTGACATCATCGTCATGGCGATCCACGCCACGCCGCCCAAGCAGAAAGACAATGTGATCATCGCCTCCAACATCGGCCGCATCGGCAAGAAAGCCGATTCGGACGACATGGGCGTGGTCACCAGCGGCAAGCCGCTGGTCGAGGTCAACAAGGCCGGCGACCGGCTGGAAGTGGAAGTGCCGCTGTTCGACACCACCGGCGACACGCTCGGCGCGCTCAGCATCGTCTATCCGTACAAGAACGGCGACGACAAGCAGGCGTTGCAGCAGAAGGCCGAGCAGATCCGCGACCAGCTCGCGCGGCGTATCTCCAACCCGGGCAACCTGACCCAGCCCTATCGCTACGATGCCACCACGCCGACTAACACGCTGGCGCAGCAGGTGGTCGACGAGACCATGGCTGCACATCCGGAAGTAATCATCCTGGCCATCCACGCCACGCCGCCGGGCAGCAAGACCAACGTGATCGTCGGTTCCAGCATCGGCCGCATCGGCAAAGCCGCGGATGAAGACGATCTGCGCGCGATCAAGACCGGCATTCCCAACCTGGAAGTGAACGGCAGCCGCTTCGAAGTCGAAACGCGCCAGCTGGACGCGAAGAAGCGGATCATCGGCGCGGTCGGCATCGTTTTCCGCTACAAGCCCGGCGACGACCAGAAAGCACTGGAGAAACAGGGCTACGCCATCCGCGATGAAATGGCGGCGAAGATTCCCTCGCTCGAAAAGCTGATGGAACCGGTTTCCGGCGCCGCCAGCGCGTCCTCCGCCCCAGCCACCCTGATCGGCCGCAGCACCGCGTGGAAACCGGAATACTCCGGCGACTTCGACCACTTCGGCGTAGACACCAAGCGCAACAAGCTGCTGCTGGCGGCGGAAGACCACGGCACGCTGGAAGTGTTCGACCTCAACACCGGCGCGCACGAAAAGACCATCACCGATACCTTCAGCACGCCGCACGCCATTCTCTACCTGCCCGCGCAGGATCGCCTGATCGTCACCGACAGCGGCAAGGGCGGCACGCGCATCCTCGATGCGGCTACCTACAAGGTGCTCGGCTACATCGGCCTGGAACCGGGCGCCGATTCCATGGAATACGACAAGGGCAGCAACCTTCTCTATATCGTCAGCGGCGGTAAAGACGTCGATATGAAGGAGTGCTTCCTCAACGAGATCGATCCGCTGAGCGGCAAGGTGTATCGCAAGCTTCGTTTCGATTCCGATCATGTCGAGGCCGTGCGCGCGGAGGAGCACGGCAACCATCTGTTCGTCAATGTCGCCGACAAGAACCGCGTCGACGTGGTGGACAAGAAAACGCTGAAGGTGGTCGCCAGCTGGCCGCTGACCGGTGCGGAAACCAACCTGAGCATGGCCCTGGACGAGGCGGATCATCGCCTGTTCGTGGGCACGCGCAAACCCGCCAAGCTGATCGTGCTCGATACCGACAACGGCAAGACGGTGGCGACGCTCGACTCGCCGTCGACCTCCGACGGCCTTTTCTACGACAGCGTGCAAAAGCGCATCTATGTCCCGGGCGGCGACGGATACCTGGGCATCTACCAGCAGAACGACGCCGACCACTACACGCAACTGGCGCGCGTGCCCAGCGCCAAGGGCGCCAAGTCCGGCATGCTGTGGAAGCCGCTCAATCGCGTCTACCTCGCCGCCTCGCCGGGCGAAAACAACAAAGGGGGGGAAATTCTGTGGTACGCGCTGCATCCGTAAGGCTGCAGCGGGCAACACACACGTACGACATTTCATGAACTGCGGCCGGCGGCCGTGCATCTCACTCGAATCAACGCAGGACTGCATGGCCGCCGATTGAACCAGTAGCTAACGTGTCATCCGGGGAGGGATAGACGTTATGCATAGCTTGACCGTAAAGCCATTGTTTGGCGCATTGTTGATCGCCATGGGCGCGACCTGCGCAACCACCACCCTGTACGCAGACGATGCCCCGCAGCAAAACCCGGGCGCTTCTGCAGGTTCCACCAGTCCGACGGATCAGTCCGGTTCACAGCAAAAGCCCACCACCCTGCAAGCGGTGGTCGTCACCGGTTCGAACTTGCCGGTCGCCCCCGACGAAGTCGTGGTGCCGGTGGTTACCGTCGACAGCGATTCGCTCAAGGCGAGCGGCGTCAATTCCAACGTGCTCGATCTGCTGCGCAAGGTTGTCCCTTCGTTCGCAGGGCGCAGCAACACCGGCACCAGCAACGCCAACAACAATAACCAGAACACGGCCGGTGGATCCCAACTGCAACTGCGCAACCTCGACACCCTGGTGCTGGTCGACGGCCGCCGCGTGGCGACCAGCGGCATCAACGGCATCGGCGGCAAGAACTTCGTCGACGTCAACCAGATTCCGATCTCGGCCATCGACCACATCGAAGTACTGACCGACGGCGCTTCGGCCATCTATGGTTCCGATGCAATCGGCGGCGTAGTGAACATCATCCTGAAGAAGGATTACCAGGGCGCCGAAGTGGGTGTGCGGTACGGTGCCGCCAGCGGCGATTACCGAGAAAAATCCGGTTATTTCGTGGCAGGCACCACGCTGCATGGCGTGCACATCACGGTCACCGGCAGCGAGTCCAGAACCTCGCCGCTTGCCCAGGATGCCCGCAGCTTCACCAGTCCGCTTTACGGCCGCATTTCCAACATACCGGGAACGGTCGGCGCCAACGGCAAGTTCCCCGGCGCCATTCTCGCCCCGGGCCTCAGCTCCCCTGCACAAAACAATCCCACCGGAACGCAGGCGACCGCCACCAGCGTCAACAGCCTGATCGCCAACGGCACGTACCTGGCAATCACGCCCACCGCCGTGGCCGATGGTTTTGACGTATCGCGCTATCAGACCTTGCTGGAACGGCAGGATCAAAAGGGCTTGAGCGCGAATCTTTCCGCCGATCTGCTGGACAACAACAAGCTCACCGCGTTTGGCAACATCCTGTATTCGCGCACCAAGAGCTCCACCCAGTGGCTGCCGATCCGCACCACCGTATCGCTACCGGCCGGCGCGCCCTACAACCCGCTGACGACGACGTTCAACAATATCGCGTTCGGCTACCTGCCCAATCCGCAGCGGTTCACCAACAGTGCGGAAGGCTTCCGGGTGGTCGCCGGTTTGCGTGGCGACATCACTCACGACTGGAATTGGGAGGCCACCGTCGACCACAGCGAAAGCAACTTGGAGCAGGATCAGTTCAACGTGATCTATGCGCCCAACGTGGCGCGTGCGGTGGCCGGCGGCTATGACGCGCAGGGCAACGCCGTCGCCGGCGGCGCCTATAGCCGCGTGCAGACCGATTTTTCCAGCACCGGTCCGTTCGTCATCCAGCCTGCGCTCAATCCGTTGGCGGTGACCTCTGGCGTCACACCGGCGATGCTGGCCAATCTCTACGGCACCGAAGTGATCCATGCCAAGAGCACGCTGGATGCATTCGACGCCAAGATCGTGGGCAAGCTGCTGAAGTTGCCGGCCGGAACGATCGGCTTTGCGTTCGGTGTCGAGGCCCGTCGTGAATCGCTCTCCGCCTATACCGACATCAACGGCAGAAACACCGGCCCCACCGCGCACAACTGGATCGGCGGCACCTCGGCCGACCCCTTCTCCAGGGGACGCGATGTCGATGCGGCCTATAGCGAAGTGCGCGTGCCGATCACCAGTTCAAGCTGGTCGGCGCCGGGCTTCCATGCCTTCGACCTGATCGCCGCGGCGCGTTACGAGCATTACAGCGATGCGGGCAATTCCTTGGTGCCCAAGTTCGGCTTCCGCTGGCAGCCGATCGACAACCAGGTCACCTTGCGCGGGTCATTCTCCCGCTCGTTCACCGCACCGACGCTGTATGCGTTGAGCGGCCCGACCGATACGCGACTGGTCGGCAGCGGCGTCATCCAATCGGTGTTCGGCATTCCGGGCCTGCAGTTCAACGGCGAAGACGGCAACAATCCGCAGCTGAAACCGAGCAAGGCGGTGACCCGCTCGATCGGCATCACCATCACACCGCAAGCCCTGCCCGGCCTGACCGCTTCGATCGATTACTCCTCGGTGGATCAGCGCGGGTATCCGGGCGGTATCGGGTTTACCAACATCCTGCAAAGCGTGAACCAGCTTGGCTCGGCATCGCCCTTCTCTTCCAACCTGGCGATGGGCAATTTTCCGGGACAGCCAGGGGCAACGGCCTTCACCGCACCGGGACAAGTGGAAGCCTATCTGCGCTCGGGCGGCGATCCGTTGAACCTGTACGCCATCGACCGCTTCACCAATCTCGGTGGCTTGCACGTACGCTCGGCGAACATGACGGCGGAATACTATTTCGTCAGCGACAAGGCCGGCACGTTCACCTTCTCCACCAATGGTGCGATGTTCTTCAAGTACCAGTTCCAGGCGCTGCCCGGCCAGCAGTTCTACAACTACGCCGGTTTCGCCACCAACAACGGTACCGGCGTGCAGGGAACGATTCCGCGGCTCGCCTTCTACACCACCGCTGATTGGCAGTACGGCCACTGGGACTTCACCATCGGCAATCACTACATGTCATCGGTGACCGACATCGGTCCAGGCGGGCTCGTGTTTGCGCAAAGCTCCACGCTCAAGCGCATACCGGTGAGCAGCTACACCACCTGGGATCTGCGCGTGGGCTACGGCGTGGATCTGGATTCGAAGGGCATCGTGAAGGGATGGTCGGTGGGCGTGGGCGTCAACAACATCGCCAACCGCATGCCGCCGCTTTCACCGCAGGCATTTACCGATAACAACGCCGACGTAGCGACGTATTCGCCGATCGGTCGATTGATCTACGCAACAGGAACTATCAAGTTCTAACCGCTTGACCGCGACGAGGCGGGCGATTCACGTACCACCCCAGGCACCCCTATGTGAATCGCCCGTCTCTCGCCCCTTTTTCCGCGTAGTTCCCCGTAGGTCAGGTAGAGTCCCGGACTTGATCCGGGGCGAAACCCAACGTCGCCATGTGCATCCCATGTTGGGGTTCGGCTGCGCCTCAGCCCAACCGACAGGGGATTCGACGCTATATTTCAAGCCTTCAGCAGCGTCGGTGTCATCGTGCGAGATGCCTCGCTGACTGATGATAGAACCGGCAGTTCAAAACTCACCAGCAACCCCGACCCATCCTTGCGCGGCTGCGCCTGGATGCGTCCACCATGCAATCCGATGATGCTGCGGCAGATGGTGAGGCCCAGGCCGCTGCCGTGATCTTCCCCGGCGGGCACGTTGAAGCGCACGAAGCGATCGAAGACGCGCTCGCACTGCTCTTCCGTCAGGCCGGGGCCTTCGTCTTCCAGGCTCACGCACCAGCTTCCCTCGGCAACGACGGATTTCAAGGCGATCAATCCGTTCGGTGGCGACACGCGCAAGGCATTGGTGAGCAGATTGAAGATCACCTGGCGCAGCCATTTCTCTTCCATCGCCACCAGACCGTCGCCCGCGTGCGCACAGCACAGGCGACGGCCGCGATGCTCGATCAGCGCGCGCAGGTCCGGCTCGATGCTGTGCAGGAAGGTCGCCGGGCGCTGCTGGACCAGGTTGAGCTTGACGCCGTTGACTTCGGCGCGCGAGATGAACAGCAGTTCGTCGACCAGCTGGTTGATGCGTGCCAGTTCGTCCAGTTGCACCAGCACGGCGTCTTCATGGCGACGCTCCAATCTACCTTCCACCAGCAGGCGTTCGGCATGCAGGCGCACCAGCGACAACGGCGTCTTCAATTCATGCGACACCTCTTCGGCGAACTGGCGGCTCTGCTTGAACGATGCTTCCAGGCGATCGAACATCTGGTTGAGCAAGCGCACCAGGTCGAACAGTTCGTCGTTGCCGCTGGGCGGCACGGCGATGCGTTCGGCGAGATTGTCCGAACCGATACGGTTGGCGGTTTCGCCGATCAGCCGCACCGGGCGCAGGATCATGCGGCTGGTGCCGATGCCGATCAGTCCGCTGGCCAGCAGCATGATCACCACCAGCGCAATGCACACTTCGACGTAGGCCGCCAGGCTCTGCCGCATCTGCCGGGTGGGCGTACCGATGGTGACGTCGAACGGCGGCATGATGAACTCACCCACGCGCAATTCGCCCACGCCCGCCACCGAGGTGTAGTAGACGTGCTGGCCCGGTACGTCGGGAATCGGTTTGCCGTCGAGGTTGTTGGAATAGAACAGAATGTCGTGCGGCGGCTGGTCGATGTTGATGTAGAACAGCACCGAGGCGTAGTTGGTGGTTTCGCGGATGCGCTGGTCCACGATCTGCGGCGTGAGCGCGTCGTAGTCGGTGCCGAGGCGCGCGCGGATCTGCTCGAACTCGGTCTTGTTGAGCAGATCCAGGTCGCGCTGGATGTAGTTTTCCAGCAGCAGGTAGCCGACCACGAACAGCACCACCAGCGTGATCGTGGCACTCATCGCGTACCACAGGCTGATGCGTGCCCGCAGCGACTTCATACCAGCTGGTAGCCTATCCCGCGCAGTGTCTTGAACATGGGCGTGGCGTCGTCTTCGAGCTTGGCGCGCAGGCGGCTCATATAGACGTCCAGCAGGTTGTCTTCCACCAGGCCGGGCCAGATACGCTCGGAAATATAGGAGCGCGTCAGGGTGCGTCCGGCGTTCTGCATGAAGATTTCCAGCAGCGCGAATTCGCGGCTGGTGAGCTCCACCGGCTGGCCGCGCAGGCGCACGGTGCGGCTGAGCAGATCGAGCTTGATGGATTTGTGCTCGAGCACGGTGTTCTTGATCGCCGATTGCCGGCGCATCAGCGAACGCACGTGGGCGAGCAGTTCTTCGAAGCTGAAAGGCTTGGGCAGGTAGTCGTCGGCGCCGAGGTTCAATCCGGCGATGCGATCGTCCACCGTGTCGCGCGCGCTCAGGATCAGCACCGGCTCGTTGAAGCCGCAGCGGCGCCATTCGCATAGCAGATCCAGCCCGTCGCCGTCGGGCAGACCCAGATCGAGAATGATCACGTCGAAGTTGTCTTCGGCCAGCGTATCGCGCGCCGCCTTGCAGCTCTGCGCCCATTCGGCGGTATAGGAGCGCTCGCTGAAACCACGTTTCAGAAATTGGCCCAGCTTGTACTGGTCCTCGACGATCAAGACTTTCATTGACGAAACTCGCCCTCCCCGGACGGTTTTTGAGTCTACGCCGAATGGCTGCACTTGCTTGACGCGCCGCACAAGCTCGCGGCGCTTATCTGAAAATTTTTTAAGGATGCTTTCATGAGCGCGACAGGAAGCGGTTCTATGGTCATGACATCGTGTAGCAGTGCATCCATTGTCCCGGCAAACCACCACCTTCGATCGTGCTGAAATTCAACGCCTACCCGGAATGTTTTTTAATGCACAGTCACATCTCACACTCGCGCATTGAGGCCCTCATGAAGTTATCGGCAGGTATCCCCCCTTCATCCGAACCCGCTCCTGTCGCGGAGAAGGAGCCGGTCGCCCTGCCGGACGCACAGGCCACCATCGCCGCCCGCCTCGATCGACTGCCGGCGTCGGCCACGCTATGGAAAATCATCGCGCTGATTTCCCTGGGCGGCCTGTTCGAATACTACGACCTGTTCTTTACCGGCTACGTCGCGCCGGGCATGGCCAAGTCCGGCTTGTTTTCGGCCGATTCGCTCGGCTTTTTCGCCAGCCTGGCCGGCATCAAGGTGGCGGGCGTGGGCACCTTCATCTTCTGCACCTTCGCGGGCCTGTGGGTGGGCGTGGCGTTCTTCAGCCAGCTGGCCGACCGCTTCGGCCGGCGGCCGGTATTTACCTGGTCGCTGGTGTGGTACGTGTGCAGCACGACCGTGATGGCCTTCCAACATACGGGCGAGACGCTCAACCTGTGGCGCTTCATCGCCGGCGTGGGCTTCGGTGTGCAACTGGTTACCATCGATACCTATATTTCCGAGCTCACCCCGCTGGCGCTGCGCGGTCGCGCGTTCTCGCTCAATCAGTTCGTGTCGCTGGGCATCGTGCCGGTGGTGGCCTTGTTCGCCTGGCTGCTGGTGCCCACCGCGCCGTTCGGGCTGGATGGCTGGCGCTGGGTGGTCCTGATCGGTTCGGCCGGCGCCACGGTGGCGTGGTTTCTCATTCAACGGATACCGGAAAGCCCGCGCTGGCTGGTCTTGCATGGGCGCGTCGCCGAAGCCAATACGATCACCGCCGACCTGGAACGCCGCGTCGCAAAAGATACCGGCAAGCCGCTGCCGGCGCCGCACCTGGAAACGCCGGAGGAGGAAATCCCGGGCCGCTTCAGCGAAATCTTCTCGCCGCACTACTGGCGCCGCACGCTGATGCTGTCGGTGTTCAACATGGCGCAGGTGATCGGCTTCTACGGCTTTGCGGCGTGGGTGCCGACGCTGCTGATCGCACGTGGCATCAACATCACGCACAGCCTGCAGTACTCCTTCATCATCGCCATCGCCAATCCGTTCGGCCCGCTGCTCGGCACCTGGTTTGCCGATCACCTGGAGCGGAAAACGCAGATCATCCTTGGCCTGACCGTGATGGGCGTGGCGATGCTCGGCTTCGCGCACGCCAATTCGCCGGTGCTGCTGATTTCGCTGGGCGTGGTGTTCACGCTGGCCGCCAACATCATGTCCTACGCCTATCACAACTATCAGGCGGAGCTGTATCCCACGCGCATTCGCGCCCGCGCCGTCGGCTTCGTCTATTCATGGAGCCGTTTCGCCGCCGCGTTTGCGGGGCTTGCGATCGGGTATTTCCTCAATCTTGGCGGTGCGCTTGCGGTGGCTACGTTCGTGGCGATTGCGATGGTGGTGGGGATTACCGTTATCGGTGCGTTCGGGCCTTCCACGAAGGGTGTTGCGCTGGAGCGGATCAATCATTGATGTGTGGCTGCATAAGCCCCTCTCCCTCCGGGAGAGGGGTTGGGGTGAGGGTACGATCAGCGCGCAATGTCAAAAACTTGCTTCAAGACTTCACCATCGCGCTTCGCCCGAACCCTCACCCGCCTCTCGGCACCCTCTCCCGGAGGGAGAGGGATTCACTCAGGAAGATTCACGCGGGTGTGGCGTTGCCGATCGACTGCGCCGCCTGCATCGCCAACTCGAACGACCGCTTGCGCGCCGCGTGATCGAAAATATTCGCCGTCAGCATCAACTCGTCCGGCCGGTGCCGTTCGATGAATGCCGCCAGCCCTTCGCGCACCGTCTGTGGCGATCCCACGATGGCACAGGCCAAAGCACGCTCCACCATGTGCTTTTCCGCCGGCGACCAAAAACTTTCGATATCGTCGATCGGCGGCGGAATCAGACCGGGGCGGCCGCGGCGCAAGTTCACGAAGCTTTGCTGCTGGGTGGTGAACAACCGCCGCGCTTCCGCATCGGTTTCGCAGGCCACCACGTTGGCGCACAGCATGGCGTAAGGTGCGTCCAGGTGCGCGGAAGGTTTGAAATCGCGACGGTAGAGCATCAGCGCTTCGTCCATCGCATCTGGCGCGAAGTGCGAGGCGAAGGCAAACGGCAGACCCAGCGCGGCGGCGAGTTGCGCGCTGAACAAGCTCGAGCCTAGCAGCCATACCGGCATGTCGATGCCGGCACCGGGCACGGCGCGAACGACTTGCGCGGCGGATGCGGGCGCGAAGTAGCCGAGCAATTCCTGCACGTCGTTCGGAAAGGTCTCGGCGCCTTCGTAGTAACGCCGCAATGCGCGCGCGGTCGGCTGGTCGGTGCCCGGTGCGCGGCCCAGGCCGAGATCGATACGTCCCGGATACAACGACGCCAGCGTGCCGAACTGCTCGGCCACCTGCAGCGGTGCGTGATTGGGCAGCATGATGCCGCCTGCTCCCACCCGGATGCGCGAGGTGCCGCCCGCCACGTGGCCGATCAGCACTGCCGTCGCCGCGCTGGCGATGCCGGGCATGTTGTGGTGTTCGGCCAGCCAGTAGCGGTGATAGCCAAGCTGCTCGGTCCATTGCGCCAGATCGAGCATGTTGGCGAACGCCTGCGCCGGCGTGCTGCCTTCGGTGACGGGGGCGAGGTCGAGTACGGAGAACGGGATCATGCGGAAGCCTCGGTAAACGAAGCTTCCGATGTGGGGATGGTTGC
>CBJMMB010000118.1:0-10516 GCA_966430775.1 uncultured Dyella sp.
ATTTCGTCCCGGGTGAGCCGCCCATTCTACATCCCTTCAAGCTTCCGTCAACACCTAATTTCGAAGAAGTTAGCGGAAATTTTTCAGGGAACCTTCGAAGCAGGGCGTTCTCGTCGAAGGGGGTGGAATCATAGCGCCGGCTGACGGTCCTGTGAAGAGGCGAAAGCGCGTTCTGCGCAAAATTTTCGCGCACGGCCGACGCCGACAGGTAACCGCCGAGGCAGCTCCGGCCAGCGCAGGCCAGAACTGCCAAGGAAAAACGGAGCGTTAAGGAATCAGCCTGGCGTTGCCGGCATGCCGGTCAACGCTTCAACGGCAACATCCGCGCGCGGCGAGGCAGGCTCGTGGGCCGGTACCAGGCCTACCCGGTAGGGGATCAGCGCGACAGGAAGCATCTTTTCCAGCGCGTCCCAGTCGTCTTCGAAGGGGATGAATTGCTGCATGGCCGTTCCTCGGGGATGGGGTTTCGCACGAGGAACATTCCAGCAGAGGAAAAAGCCGGCGCGCTGGCGAAATCGGGCGATTTGCAGGCAGCGCGCGGCGGATCAGTCGATTTCGACCATTTCGAAATCGCTCTTGGTCGCGCCGCAATCCGGGCACGTCCAGGTATCGGGTACGTCTTCCCAGCGCGTGCCGGGCTCGATGCCTTCGTCCGGCAACCCCGCCGTCTCGTCATAGATGAAGCCGCAGACCACGCACATCCATTTGCGCAGGGTGATTTCGGAGGAAGCTTGGTTCATGGGACTCACAAAGACTCAGAGTGAATAGCACATTCTCGCAACTCCTCTGCCGATGCGAAAGCGGCCGCACAGCTCACGCAACGCGCATCGTGACAGAGTGCCACAGCGCTCCGCGAACGACTGGCGGCGGGCCGGCGCCACCCGGACAATGACGCCTCCCCTGGCGCCGGCCACCCTGGCTGCCCGCACCGCACCTTTCCGAATCGAGTCACCCTCCATGACCAACCATGAATTGTTCCAGCGCGCGTTGAAATTGCTGCCCGGCGGCGTGAATTCGCCGGTACGCGCCTTCAAGTCCGTCGGCGGCGAGCCTTTTTTCACCGCTCGGGCCGATGGCGCTTATCTATGGGACGTGGAAGGCAAGCGCTATATCGATTACGTCGGTTCGTGGGGGCCGATGATCGTAGGGCACAACCATCCCCGCGTGCGCGAGGCGGTGGAACGCGCGGTGCGTGATGGCTTGTCCTTCGGCACGCCCTGTCCGGCCGAGGTGGTGATGGCGGAAACCATCACGCGCCTGGTGCCTTCGGTGGAGATGGTCCGCATGGTCAATTCCGGCACGGAAGCCACGATGTCGGCCATTCGCCTGGCGCGCGGCGCCACCGGCCGCAGCAAGATCGTGAAATTCGAGGGCTGCTATCACGGCCACGGCGACAGCTTTCTGGTGAAGGCCGGCTCCGGCGCGCTGACCTTCGGCGTGCCGACCTCGCCTGGTGTGCCGGCGGCCAGCGCCGATCTCACGCTCACCCTGCCCTACAACGATCTGGCCGCCGCGGAGGCTTTGTTTGCCGAACAGGGCGGTGAGATTGCCGGGCTGATCATCGAACCGGTCGCCGGCAACATGAACTGCATTCCGCCGCAGGAAGGTTATCTGCACGCATTGCGCGAGCTGTGCACGCGGCACGGCGCGCTGCTGATCTTCGATGAGGTGATGACCGGCTTTCGCGTGGCGCTCGGTGGCGCGCAGGCCTACTACGGCGTAACGCCCGACCTGAGCACGTTCGGCAAGATCATCGGCGGCGGCATGCCGGTGGGCGCCTACGGCGGGCGTCGCGCGTTGATGGAACAGATTGCACCGGCCGGCCCCATCTACCAAGCTGGCACCCTGAGCGGTAACCCGGTCGCCATGGCCGCCGGCCTGGCCATGCTGGAGCTGATCCAGGCGCCCGGTTTCTACGAAACACTCGCTGCACGCACGCGCCTGCTGACCGATGGCTTGCAGGCCGTGGCCGATGGTGAAGGCGTTCCTTTCAGCACGAACCGGGTGGGTGGTATGTTCGGCCTGTTCTTCACGCATGAAAAAGTGAGCAGCTACGCGCAGGCCACGGCGGCCGATACCGCCATGTTCAATCGCTTCTTCCAAGGCATGCTGGAGCACGGCGTGTTCCTGGCGCCCAGCGCGTTCGAAGCGGGCTTTCTTTCTTCCGCGCACAGCGACGACGATATCGCCGCAACCCTGGATGCCGCGCGCATCGCGATGCGCCAGGCACGAGCAGGCTGACCGGCATGCGGGCGCGCTCGCCATTCCAACACAGGCTCGGCCCCGCGCCGGGCAGCGCATGGCGGGCGCGCTGGTTCCACATCATCTTCGGGCACGACGACGCGGCGGGCCGGCGCTTCGATGTACTGCTGATCATCGCCATCCTCGGCAGCATCGCCGTAGCAGTGATGGATACCGTCGCATCGGCGCACGCACGATTCGCAGCATTGTTCTACACACTCGAATGGGCCTTCACGCTGGCCTTTACGCTCGAATACATCATGCGCATCGTGGTGGTCGATCGCCCGTGGCGTTATATGCGCAGCTTTTTCGGCGTGGTCGATCTGCTCGCGGTGCTGCCCACGTGGATCAGCCTGATCGCTGTAGGAAGCCAGTATCTACTGGTGGTGCGGGCGCTGCGCATTCTGCGCATCTTCCGGATCCTCAAGCTCACGCGTTACGTGGGCGAAGCGGATCTGCTGTGGTACACGCTGGTGCGCGCGCGACGCAAGGTGCTGGTGTTCTTCAGCGTCATTCTTACCCTGGTGCTGATCTTCGGCGCACTGATGTATTTGATCGAAGGGCCGGAAGACGGCTTCACCTCGATCCCGACCTCGATGTACTGGGCGATCGTCACCATGACCACGGTGGGCTTCGGCGATATCACGCCGAAAACGCCGCTGGGCAAGTTGATCACTTCGCTGATCATCCTGATCGGCTACAGCATCATTGCCGTGCCCACCGGCATCTTCACCGCGGAACTGGCCGCCGGCATGCGCGCCAAGCGCAAGCACGTCGCGTGCGAGCGCTGCGGCCAGAACGATCACGAAGGCGACGCCGATTACTGCCGCCAATGCGGCGCGCCATTGCCTGCGGCGGAAAGCTAGCCGCTGCGGTTCACCAGCTGCCGACGTTCGGCATCGACGCCCACGGTTCGCGCGGCGGCAGGTGGCCGTCCTGCAGCAACTCGATGGAGATTAGGTCCGGCGAGCGCACGAACGCCATATGCCCATCGCGCGGGGGGCGGTTGATGGTGTAGCCCATCGATTGCAGATGTTCGCAGACGGCGTAGATATCCTTCACCTGGAACGCGAGATGGCCGAAGTTGCGCGCCGAACCGTAGTCTTCCTCCGAACCCCAGTTATGCGTGAGCTCGACCTCGAACTCCGGGCTTTCCGGCGCGGCCAGGTAGACCAGCGTGAACTTGCCTTGCGGCACGTCCGTGCGGCGCACTTCTTTCAAGCCAAGCCCTTCGCAATAAAAACGCAGCGAGGCGTCGAGGTCGCGCACGCGCACCATGCTGTGCAGGTATTTCACCGTCATGCTCCTAGTTGATGCTCAAGCCTGCCCGACGAACGCACGCAACGCAGCGCGCAAGCGGGTCAAACCTTCTGACACGTCATCGGCGGAGATGTTCAACGGCGGCACGAAGCGCAATACGTCCGGTCCGGCCTGCAGCATCAGCAAACCATGCGCCGCCGCCACGTCGAGTACGTCGCCCGCCTTGCCGCGATACGCATCGGCCAGTACCGCGCCAAGCATCAGACCACGTCCGCGCACTTCGGAAAACAGGCCAAGCTCCGCGCCGATCGCCGCGAGCGCCTCGCGCAGAACGGCGGACTGATGCTGCACGTTGGCCAGCACCTCCGCCGACGACAACTTGCGCAATGCAACGCGCGCCACCGCCGCGGCCATCGGATTGCCGCCGAAGGTCGTGCCGTGCGCGCCGAACTGCATCACCTGCGCCACCTTTGCGCCGGCAAGCATGGCGCCGATCGGGAAGCCGCAACCCAAGGCCTTGGCGAGCGTCACGATGTCGGGCTTCACGTCGTCCTGCACGTGCGCGAATAGCGTGCCGGTGCGTCCCATGCCGCACTGGATTTCATCCAGCACCAGCAATGCATCGTGCGCATCGCACAGCTCACGCACGCGCTTGAGGAAACCGGGCGCTGCCGGCAGCACGCCGCCCTCGCCTTGCACCGGCTCCAGCATCACGGCGGCAACATCGCCTGCCGCGAAGGCCGCTTCCAGGGCGGCGGCATCGTTGAAATCGAGATAGCGGAAACCACCCGGCAGTGGCTCGTAGCCTTCCTGGTATTTCGGTTGCGCGGTAGCGGTGACGGTGGCCAGCGTGCGGCCATGGAACGAGCCGCGGAAGGTGATGATCACGCGCCGCTCCGGCGGTCGTCCCTGCGACGTCGCCCATTTGCGCACCAGCTTGATCGCCGCTTCGTTCGCTTCCGCGCCGGAATTGCACAGGAACACGCGCTCGGCGAAACCGGACGCCTCCACCAGCTCCTGCGCCAGGTGCAGCGGCGGTTCGGTATAGAACACGTTGCTGCTGTGCCAGAGCTTGTGCGCCTGTTCGGTCAATGCGGCAAGCAGATCCGGATCCTGATGGCCGAGCGCATTCACCGCGATGCCGGCGCCGAAATCGATGTAGTCGCGTTGCTCGGTATCCCACACGCGCGCACCTTTGCCTCGATCGAGCACCAGCTCGCGCGGCTTGTAGACGGGTAACCAATAGCGCTTGCCGAGATCGACCAGAGACGACACCGAAGACTCCTGATGTGAGTACGTGCGTAACCCCAGGCGCGGCCGCGGCCACGCGATAAGGGAGAAACGCGAAAGGGGAACCCGCATCCTAGCCAGCAAGGGCGCCCCTGCCAACATACGCTGGCGTTGTCCAACGCGATATTGGCTGTATCAGAACTGTTACAGCCACCGCAAAGGGCCTGGCAGCGGTATTTGTCACCATGCAAAAAGCGCGTGCGCTGTAACACGGGTGCACAGGCCGGCAAGCTGCCGAAGCGCCGCCAATACGCGGGGACCCTTCATTTTTCAAGGTTTTCCGTTGATGGCACGAGGTTTGCCATGGTTTCCCACAGAGGCGTTCCAACCTCGCTTTGCGAAACAGGAACGCGCCGTGTCAAAGCGGCAATGAGGGCGGTAACCCGGCGACATGCCGCCGGGCACCATGTGGAAGCCCCCGGCCCGTCCCCTGCGGGTCGGGGGCCTTCCCTTCTGTAGCAGGGCGTGCGCCGAATTCGCCTTGACGTTATCCGCCGACATCCCTCCCGTGCATGCAGGAAGGATGGTTTCGAGCCATGACTTGCCTCAGTGCTGGTCTTCCAATACCAGCTGGTGCTTCTTGCACAGGCGATAGATTGTCACGCGCGACACTTTCAAGCGCCGCGCGCACTCGCTGATGTTGAAACGCGTCTCGCGCAGGCAAGCCATGACCGCGTCGCGTTCGGCCGAGGTACGTGTCAGGCCGAGGCTGGAATGCCCCGCGCGCGGCGCCACCACGCCTTCCAGATCGAGATCGGCCACGCTGATCTGCGCGCCTTCGGCCACCACCGCCGCGCGCTGCACGCGATTGAGCAATTCGCGCACGTTGCCGGGCCAGGAAAAATCGCGCAGGGCCTTGCGCGCGAGCGCGCTGAAGGTCCGCGCATCGCAGGCGTGCTGCTTGCGGAAGTTGTCCAGAAAAATCTGCGCAAGTTGCAGCACGTCATCGGCACGCTCACGCAAGGCGGGCATGCGCAGGCGCAGCACATTGAGGCGATAGTAGAGGTCTTCGCGGAAACGCCCTTGCGCTACCGCTTTTTCCAGATCCACATGCGTGGCGGCCAGTACGCGCACATCCAGCTTGATCGATTGGGTGGAACCGACGCGTTCCAGCGTGCCTTCCTGTAGCAAGCGCAGCAGGCTGATTTGCGCATCCGGTGGCAGATCACCGACTTCATCCAGGAAGACCGTGCCGCCCGCGGCCGCTTCGAAGTGACCGATACGGCGCGCATTCGCGCCGGTGAACGCGCCACGCTCGTGGCCGAACAATTCGGACTGCACCAGATTGGCCGGCAAGGCGCCGCAGTTGATCGCGGCAAACGGACGATCGCGACGCTGCGACAGCTTGTGCAGGGCGCGCGCCGCCACTTCCTTGCCGGTGCCGGTTTCGCCGGTGATCAGTACGGGCAATTCCACCGGCGCGTATTTGCGCAGGCTGGCCACCACGGCCATCATCGCCGGACTATTGCCGGTGATACCGGGTACATCGTCATGGGTGATTACTGGCGCAGGCACATCGCCAGTCACCTTGGCCAGCGTCTCGATCAACCGCTGCATGTCGATCGGCGCGGTGAAGAAATCGATGCTGGCGCGAAGCACGCGTTCCACTTCGGGCCGCTGCACCGAGGTGTCGGCCGACACCAGGGCCAGCCATGGAATGCGCGGATGGTCGGCCATCAGCCTGGCCATGCTGAGCAAGGTGTCGACGTCGGCCTTGCGTACATCCGCCATCGCGACCACCCGGTCGCCGCGCCGAATGCCGACACCACCGCCGGGTGCTGCCGCATCCGCCACGCGTGTATGCCAACCTGCCTGCGCCAAATGAGTTCTTTCGATTTGCGTGGGCTCCCCGAACCACACCACGCAACGAATCGATGTGTCACTTATCATCGCAACGCCTCCCTCCAGGATGACTGGCCCGCAGTCCGAGCTACGTCCCGTAGCTAGTCCTTTGCCCCCGCGTGCGGCCAGCATGTGCCGGAAAAATCGGCACATTCACGCAATATACACCCGATTCCCGAAAGGGTGATCATTTTTTCAGCACGGCGAAAATCGCCATCCCCAAGCGGAATGGACCGATGTCATCGTACACGCCGAACAGGGGCGCCCTGATGACAGTCCAACATATGAACTACTCAGTTCAGAAACAGATCGGGCAGTAACGGCGCGCCGATCTTATAGGCATAGCTGTCTAAATCGCGTACTCCCGCCTCGCGCAGCACGTCCTCGTCGATCGCAAAGCGCCCGGTGCATTGCGCGGCCGACCGGGTCAGCAGTGCATGGGCCGCATCGGCGACGATCTCCGGCCGGCGGCATTGCTCGGGTTTCACGCCGTCGATCATCGCGATAGCTGCCGTGGCAATCACCGTACGCGGCCACAATGCATTCACGGCGATGCCCAACGGCGCGAATTCCGCGCTCATGCCGAGCACGCACAGGCTCATGCCGTACTTGGCGATGGTGTAAGCGGTGTGCGGCGCGAACCATTTCGGATCCAGGTTCGGCGGCGGCGCCAGCATCAATACATGCGGATTGCTGGCCTTTTTCAGGTGCGGCAGACACGCTTGCGTTACCAGGAAGGTGCCGCGCGTATTGACCTGATGCATCAGGTCGAAGCGCTTCATCGGCGTGCCTTCGACGCCGGCCAGCCAGATCGCGCTGGCGTTGTTCACCACGATGTCGATGCCGCCGAAGCGGTCCACCGCCTGCGTGACGGCGGCGCGCACCTGGTCTTCCTCGCGAATGTCCACCTTCAGGGCGAGCGCCTTGCCACCAGCCGCTTCCACTTCCGCCGCGGCGGTATGGATGGTGCCGGGCAACTTGGGATTGGGCACGCCGCTTTTGGCGGCAATCACGATGTTGGCGCCGTCACGCGCGGCGCGCAGCGCAATCGCCAAGCCGATGCCACGCGAGGCGCCGGTGATGAACAGGGTCTTGCCGGCAAGATCGGTCATGCTGCCCTCATGCTTTCTGGAAGCGCGGCAGGATATCGCGCAAGGTGGCCAGGCGCTGCAACGGATCGGTCATCTCCAGCAGTTGTTGCTGTTCCTCGCGTGTCAGCGGCAGCAACTCCGCCAGCCGGAAACCCAGCCACACGGCGTCGTCATACGACGAACGCGGCGCGTGGCGCCAGTGTGGACCCATCGTTTCAATCAAACGTTCCAGAATGGTCTGCAGCAGCGCGAATTCCACCGGCACTTCCTGCGACGTTTCGTCCGGCCAGCGCTGCACGTCGCCGCGCAACTGGCCATCCGAACGCACGCGCGTGCGCAACACGCGAAAGCGGCTGCCGCCTTCGGCGGCGATGCCGAGCAGGCCGTCTTCGCGATTGCTGAAATCGGTGATGCGCGCCAGCGTGCCGATCGCCGCCGGCCGGGCCGGCGCACCCACTTCCGTGCCTTCCAGAATGAGGCACACGCCGAACGCCGTGCCGTTGCGCGTGCACTCGCGCACCAGATCCAGATAACGCGGTTCGAAGATGCGCAACTGCAACTGCCCGCCCGGATAGAGCACGGTACCGAGCGGGAACAGAGGCACGTCGAGGAAAGGGGTTTGGGCCGCCATGCGACTCATATTAGCCACTGGACGTTGCACAACGCACACGGCAGAGTGCATCGATACTGCGAAGGAAGCTCCAGGATGTCGGTCACCCCATTGGCCAGCCCGATGCCACCCGCGTTGCCGCAGGCGCCTCAGCCGGATACGCCGCCGGCGCTGCGCGTGCACGGCCTGGAGAAATCCTTCAAGAAGCGCCAGGTACTCAACGCGCTCGACTGGAGCGTGCCCAGCGGACGCGTGGTCGGCCTGCTCGGCCGCAACGGCGCCGGCAAGACCACCTTGCTGCGCTGCCTGCTCGGCCTGTCGCCGATCGATGGCGGCCATATCGAACTGTTCGGCGAACCGATGTTGGAGCCCGGCGGCGAACGCATGCATCGCATCGGTTTCGTGCCGCAGACGTTCGATCTTTTTCCATGGATGAAAGTGCGCGCCTATCTCGATTTCACGGCTGCGTTCTATACGCGCTGGGATCACGCACTGGTCGAACGGCTGCTGGCGAACTGGGAACTGGACGTCAAGCAGAAGATCGGCGAGCTCTCGCAAGGGCAGCGCCAGAAACTGGCGATCGTGCGTGCGATTGCGCCCGATCCGGATCTGCTGGTGCTGGACGAACCGGTCGCCAGTCTCGATCCGCAAGCGCGCCGCGCCTTCATGGGCGAATTGCTGACGCTGATGCGCGCGCCGGGCAAGACGGTGATTTTTTCCACGCATATCACCGCCGATCTTGAACGCGCCGATGCCGATATCGCGTTGCTGCGCGATGGGCGTATTCAATTCATGCGGCCGCTGGCCGAATTGCGTGAACGCATGAAGCGCGTGGTGTTCGCGCGTGCGGAAGGATGGATGCAACCGCCCGCTGTTGCGGGTGTATTGAAGTCGCATGTGCAAGGCGAACAGGCCGTGCTGCTGGTCGAAGATCCCGTGGTGGAAAGTTTGCATGCTCTGGCGGCGCGCGAAAACGCCACCGTCCATATGGAGACACCGACGCTGGAAGACCTGTTCGTGGAGCTTGCATGAACGTCGCCTGGCAGCTCTGGCTGCAACTGTTCCGTCGCACGCCCATGCTGGTGCTGCTGGCAAACCTGCTGCGCCTGGCCGCTGCCTATTCCGCCGCGCGCTGGCTGCTCGGCGATGAGGAATTCGTCATTTTCGCCGCGACCCTGTTCGGCCTGGCGATCTGGATGTGGCATACCGGCCTGGGTTACCAACTACGCAGCCTGTGTTTGCCGGAAAGCTTTTTGCTGCCGAATTTTCGCCGCAGGCTGCTGGAATACGGCGCCATCGACGTATTGATGTGGGTAGCGCTGCCGGTGATTGTCGCCGCCATCGGTGGCGCGCCGCACCTTTTGCTTATCACTGGCGGCTTGCTGGTGATTGCCGGAATGGGCTTGTTGATGGGCAGCAATCCGCGCACGAGTGCCTATATCTGGCCCTTTTTCATCGTGCTGGGCTGGGTGCCTTCCTTCGCGAATACGTTGTTCAAGGAATTCCTGCGCTCGCCACTCACCCTCTGGCTGCTGCTTGCCTTCACCGCGTTGCTGCTGCGCTTCAGCATTGCACCGCTGTTGCGGATCGAGGACCGCGAAACCGAAGCCTCTCCGCTGGAAAGCACCAGCCTGGGCCGCACGCAGACACGCGGGGCGCCCGGCGAACCACGCCGCCTTGGCCTGTTCGGCAAACGCATCACCGCGCTGTACGAGCGACTGGCCGAACGTGCGCTACAACGAGCGCTGGCGGCATACCAGCGCAAGCCGAGTTTTCAGCGGCGCACCATCCTGGTGAGGCGATTGCTGCTACCGAACGACAATCCGGAAGCCATCATGCTGCGCATTGCGCTGGTCGGCATGATCGTCTGCTTTTATTTCGTCGCCGTCATGCATCGGCAGCACTTCAATCCGGTAATCGTGGGCGCATACGCGATCATGCTCAGCATTACGCGGTTTCCACAATTGAACGTGGGCATGGTGCGCATGCGGCCGAACATGGCCGATCTTTACCTCACGCTGGCGCCGCAAACACGCGCGGAATATCAGCAGACGCTGTCCGATGCGCTGCTCATCCTGGTACCGATCAGCCTGCTCACCGCACTGGTATATACCGCGCTTGGCGCCGTGCTGGTGCATGCGCCGGATCCGTGGCGCATGCTGTTCGTGGCGACCATCGTGTC
>CBJMMB010000119.1:0-10364 GCA_966430775.1 uncultured Dyella sp.
CGAAGCCGATGCGGGTGAGGAACATCTTCATCTGCTCGACGGTGGTGTTCTGCGCTTCGTCGAGAATCACGTAGGAATCGTTGAGCGTGCGGCCGCGCATATACGCCAGCGGCGCGATCTCGATCACGTTGCGCTCGATCAGCTTGGCCACCTTTTCGAAGCCGAGCATTTCATACAGCGCGTCGTACAGCGGGCGCAGATAAGGGTCGACCTTCTGCGAAAGATCGCCCGGCAGAAAGCCCAGCTTTTCGCCCGCTTCCACCGCCGGACGCACCAGCAGGATGCGCTGCACGCGGTTGGCTTCCAGCGCCTCCACCGCGCTGGCGACGGCCAGGTACGTCTTGCCGGTGCCGGCGGGGCCGACGCCGAAGTTGATGTCGTGCGTGGTGATCGCATGCAGGTAGCGCGCCTGGTTCGGGCCGCGGCCTTTGATCACGCCGCGCTTCACCTTGATGATCACTTCCTGCGCGCTTTCGGCGGCTTCTTCCACCATCGAATCGATGCCGGATTCGGCCAGGTGCAGGTTGATCTTCGCGCCGGTGAGCGCTTCGCTCTCGGTGGCGGCATACAGCGCGCGCAGCACTTTCTCGGCGGCGCGCGCGGCGGCTTCCTCGCCGATCACCTGGAACAGGTTGCCGCGGTGATCGATCTCCACGCCCAGGCGCAGTTCCACCTGGCGCAGGTGTTCGTCGAACGGGCCGCACAGGTTGGCGAGCCGGGCGTTGTCTTCCGGGTCGAGGGCGAAATCGTGTTGGTTCAAGCCGTTGGTCATAAGTAACGATGCATCACGTAAATGTCGGTCGGGCCATGCACGGCATGGCGGAATGCGCCCGGCACCTGCCCGACAATCTGGAAACCGAGGCGCTGCCACAGGCGCACCGCGGACGTATTGGTGGAGACCACGAAGTTGAACTGCATGGCGGTAAAGCCGGCTGCGCGCGCCTGTTGCATGGCGTGTTCGCACATCCGGCCGGCGATGCCTTGTCCTCGCGCTTCGGGCGAAACCATGTAGCCGGCGTTGGCCACGTGATCTCCCAAGCCCGGTTGATTGGGGCGCAGCATGTAACAACCAAGCGCCTTGCCGTCCTGCTCCGCAACGAAGCAGCGAGAAGGTGGCGTGGTCCACCATTCGCGTGCCTGCTCCATGCTGAGGTCGGGCGGATAGCTGTAGGTGTCGCCGGCTGCAATGACCGCATGAAAAATCGGCCATACACGCGCAAATTCTTCCGCGCCGATTTCGCGGATCTTAAGATCAACCGAAGTGGTCGGAGTATTCATGCGTCAAGATGATGGATCGCGGGCCAGGTCCAATTGATAAAAGCGCGTGTCGACAGGCATGAACGGAAAGCTGGCCGGCAGCAATGTTTTGTCGATCTGTACGAAGCCGTGCTTTTCGTAGAAGCGATGCGCGGCGCGAAACTTGTCCGTGGTGCCCAGGAACACACTCCGCAAGGCGTGCTGTCTCGCCCAATCCAGCGCGCCATGCAGCAGTTTCGTCGCCACGTTCCAGGCCGCGCCGCGATACCCGGCGTCGACGAACATCTTGCGCAGCGCTACGCCGTGGTAACCGATATCCTTCAGCGCGATCGTTCCGACAACCTTTTCCTGATCTAGCGCCACCCAGAAATTGCCTGCGCCTTGCTGGTAATAGGCGGGAATCGCCAACAGGTCCGGCTGGCGTTCCAGGTCGATGTCGAAGCCGAATTCCTCGCGCTGGATCGAAACGATCAGCTCGCCCACCTGCGCAGTGTGCTGCGCCTGGAAAGGCAGCAAGCGGATGCGTGCGGCGTCAGCGTTCATGCCGGCGAGTCAGGCCGCTTCGCTGTCCACGCTGGCAATGCGTCCACGCAGCGAGTTGGTCATCGCTTCGGTGATCGTCACGTCCACGAATTGACCGATCAGCCGCGCAGGGCCGGGGAAGTTCACGTAGCGCATGTTCTCGGTGCGGCCGGTGAGCTCGTTCGCGTTCTTGCGGCTGGGTTTTTCCACCAGCACGCGTTGCACGGTGCCGACCATCGCTTCGTTGATCTTGCGGGCGTTCTCGTTGAGCACCGCCTGCAGGCGCGCCAGGCGTTCGCTTTTCACCGCCGCCGGCGTGTCGTCGGCGAGATTGGCGGCGGGTGTGCCGGGGCGGGCGGAGAAGATGAAAGAGAAGCTCTGGTCGAAGCCGACGTCGTCGATCAGCTTCATGGTCTTCTCGAAATCGGCATCGGTTTCGCCCGGGAAGCCGACGATGAAATCGGAGGAGATGCAGATGTCCGGACGCACCGCGCGCAGCTTGCGGATCTTCTGCTTGAACTCCAGCGCCGTGTAGCCGCGTTTCATCGCGGCCAGGATGCGATCGGAGCCGGCCTGCACCGGCAGATGCAGGAAATTGGCGAGCTTGGGCACGTTCGCATAGGCCTCGACCAGCGAGTCGGAAAACTCCAGCGGGTGTGAGGTGGTGAAGCGGATGCGGCCGATACTTTCGATCTCGGCGATGGCGTGGATCAGCACGGCCAGGTCGGCGGTGCCGCCGTCGTGTGTGGGGCCGCGGTAGGCGTTGACGTTCTGGCCTAGCAGGATCACCTCGCGCACACCTTGCGCGGCGAGCTGCGCCACTTCCACCAGCACGTCGTCGAACGGGCGGCTGATTTCCTCACCGCGGGTGTACGGCACCACGCAGTAGCTGCAGTATTTGGAGCAGCCTTCCATGATCGACACGAAGGCGGTGGGGCCTTCGGCGCGCGGCTCGGGCAGGCGGTCGAACTTCTCGATCTCGGGGAAGCTGATGTCCACCTGCGGCTTGCCGGTGGCGCGCTTGGCTTCGATCAGCTCGGGCAGGCGGTGCAGGGTCTGCGGGCCGAACACCAGGTCCACGAACGGGGCGCGCTTCAAGATCGCCTCGCCTTCCTGGGAGGCCACGCAGCCGCCCACGCCGATCAGCACGGGTTTGCCGCCCTGCTTGTACTCGCGCCAACGGCCGAGCTGGCTGAAGACCTTCTCCTGCGCCTTTTCGCGGATCGAGCAGGTGTTCACCAGGATCACGTCCGCTTCCGACTCATCCTGGGTCAGCTCCAGGCCATGCGACGCCTTCAGTACGTCGGCCATCTTGGCCGAGTCGTACTCGTTCATCTGGCAGCCGTGGGTCTTGATGAAAAGCTTGCCGCTCATGGCGTGAGGTACCGTGGCATCGGAGGGCGGCGCGGATTGCGTCGAACCGCGCATTGTACTCGGGGATGGGGGCTGATGCCCATGTGGGCTGGGGCACAAACCCTGACTCCGCGGTGCCTGTGTGCATGGTGGTGTTGGGGTTTGCACCCCAACCTACGGGCATTCGGTTCCCCGCTAGGTTGGCCCCTCACCCCAGCCCTCTTCCCGGAGGGGAGAGGGAGCCAAGCTGTATATCCATGTTCTGGCACACGATTTCGCCAACTCGTGCTTGGCGCACGCCGCGCTTGGGCGCAAACTGCCGTCCATGTTTGCTGCCGTCTGCCAAAGGGGAGGCCACGGCCCCAGGGCAAACCGCCTCCCTGCGTTCCTGATGTCCGTCCTGCTGGCCGTGCTGGCCTGCGCGCTGCTGTTCGCGGCGCGGCCAGCAAGGGCCGGGGTGCTGTACCGCTGCGCGGGGGCGCAGGGCGAAGCGGTATTCAGCAGCAGCAAGGCGGGTTACCGCGATTGCCGGCAGGTGGCCGCGTTCGTCGCGCCAGTGTCGCACGCGGGGCCGCGCAGGGTGGCGTCGAAAGAAATCGCCTCGCTGGCCTGGGTCACTGGATGGGTGGAGACCAGCGCCAAGCCGATTTCGCCGATCGTCGTCTCGCTGGATCGGGTGGAGGCGGGCGTCGAAACCACCGCACAGGGGGCGCCGCGTCTCACGGGTAAGCCGGGGCAATGGACGTACAGCGAATCGCGCGACAGCCAGCTGGCCCAGCTCCCGGCCATCGGCGCTTCGAACACCGCGGACAACCGCGTGCTGCGCGGCGCGGTGTACCGCGTGATGCATCGCGACGGCAGTGTGGAATACACCAACATCACCCCGGCCGGCAGCCAGGCCAGCAACGTCACGCGGCTTTTCACCTACATCGCCACCTGCATCGCCTGCAATCTGCATTCGACCATCAACTGGGGCACGGTGGCGCTGAACCTGGATGCGTACAAGGACGTGATCCGTGATGCGAGCGTGGAATCGGGCGTGGATGAAGCGGTGATCCGCGCGATCATCCATGCCGAGAGCGCGTTCAATCCGCGCGCGATGTCGCTCAAGGGCGCGCAGGGGTTGATGCAGTTGATGCCGGGTACGGCCAACGACATGGGCGTGCTGGATGCGTTCGATCCGGCACAGAACATTCGCGGCGGCGCGCGCTATCTCGGCCTGCTGATGAAGAACTTCAACGGTGACGTGCGGTTGACGGCTGCCGCGTACAACGCGGGCCCCGGCGCCGTGCAGCACTACAACGGCGTGCCGCCGTTCGCCGAAACGCAGGTCTATGTGCAGCGCGTGGGCGAGCTGGTGCAGCGGTATTCGAAGGCGTTGCATCCGCCGCTGGCGAGTCTTTAACCGAATGTTCCCGTAGGTTGGGCTGAGGCGCAGCCGAACCCCAACGTAAAAATGCGCATGGCAATGTTGGGGTTCGGCTGCGCCTCAGCCCAACCTACGCGAGCGCTCAGCCCTCGATATTGCTGCCGCTGTTGGCCGCCGAATTGGCCGTAGGCAGCTGCGGCGGCCGTTGAATCACGCTCACCTCCACATGGAACGGCACGCCGTTGCGCAGGCCGGAGACTTCCACCTTGCTGCCCGGCTTGAGCGCGGCTTCGCGGCGGCTGAGGTCGGCGGGGTCGCGGATGTCGTTGTCGCCCAGGCGCAGCAGGATGTCGCGAGGTTGCAGGCCGGCCAGCGCGGCCGGCGTACCGGGCGTGACGTCGGTGATCTGCGCACCGCGCGCGGCGGCGGCTGGCAGGCCGCTGTCGGCCGCCACCGGCACGAAACCATAGTTGGCGCCGAGCCAGCCGCGGATCACGTGGCCGGTTGCGATTAATTGTCGCAGTACGTTGGTGGCCGTATCGACCGGAATGGCAAAACCGATACCCTCCGCATTGGCTGCCTTGCCGATGAGGAGGGTGTTGATACCGACCAGATCCCCGTTGCTGTTGACCAGCGCGCCGCCGGAGTTGCCGAGGTTGATCGCGGCATCGGTCTGGATGAAATCTTCCGGACTGCTGTTGCTCAACTGACGGCCGATGGCGCTGATGATGCCCATGGTCACGGTCTGATTGAGGTTGAGCGGATTGCCGATGGCGAGCACCACGTCGCCCACGCGCAATTTTTTCGGATCGGCCATCTGGATCACCGGCAGGTTCACGGCGTCGATGATCTTGAGTACCGCCAGATCCGTTTCCTCGTCGGCGCCGATCAGCTTGGCCTTGGCGACGCGGCCGTCGTACAGCAACACCTGGATGTCGTCGGCGTTGGCGATCACGTGATTGTTGGTGAGCACGTAGCCGTCGGCGCTCACGATCACGCCGGAGCCCAGGTTCTGCTCGCGCCGCTTCACCGTGCCGATGGGCGTGCCGCCGAACAGCTGCTGCATCAGCGGATCGGTGAACATGCGCACGGCTTGCTCAGTGACGATCTTGTTGGCGTAGATGTTGACCACCGATGGCGCGGCCTTGGCCACGGCATCGGCGTAGGAAGCAGGTGCGGCAGATGGTGGCGCGGAGGTGACAGCCGCGGGCGTGGTGTCGTGTTGCAAGCCGAAGCGTGCGCGCAGACGATCGCCGACGCCCGGCCAGAACAGGCTGATCACGAACGCGATCGCCAACCCGAGTATGACGAATCGGGCAACAAAGGCGACGATGCCGGCGGCATGCTTCATGTCGTAATGCAGTCTGTGGAAAAGTAAGTGCGCGAGTGTGGCACAGCGACGTGACCGACCCTGTCGTTTTATTGTAGGGTTTAAGACCTGAGGCTAGACTAACGCGATTTTTGTAGGTAACGCGATTTTGCAGGGGCACGATCCTGGGGCGGTCGGCGAAGCGGAACCTTAGCTCGTCCGCAGCGGCAGAATCTGGTTTCTGCAGTGTCAATGGCATGCAAGTACCGGAGAGCCTGATGGCGAACGAAGTCGTCGATCAAGGCCGCCGCCGCTTTCTCACCACCACGACAGCTGTGGTGGGTGGAGCGGGCGTAGTGGCGGCGGTTGTGCCTTTCATCAAGTCGTGGGAACCCAGTGCAAGAGCCAAGGCCGCCGGCGCCCCCGTTACCCAGTCGCTGAAAAAGATCGAGCCCGGCCAGCAGCTGATCGTGGCCTGGCGCAGCCTTCCGGTATTCATCGTCAACCGCACGCCGGCGCAACTGGCGGCGTTGCCCAAGCAGGATCCCAAGCTGGTCGATCCGAAATCCGACGGCGCCTCCGTCGATCAGCAACCGAAGTACGCGCAGAACGAAACCCGCTCGATCAAGCCCGAATGGCTGGTGATGATCGGCATCTGCACGCACTTGGGCTGCGTGCCCGACTACGTGGGCGAGATGAAGCCCGAACCGTTCGATCCGAACTGGCAGGGCGGCTACTACTGCCCCTGCCATCACTCGCGCTACGACATGGCCGGCCGCGTGTACCAGGGGGTGCCTGCACCGAAGAACATGCAGATTCCGCCTTATCACTTTGTCGACGACAGCACCGTGCAGATCGGTGTGGATACAGAGGGGAATTCGTAATGGCGAACGTCTTCTCGAATATCGGTGATTGGGTCATCGAGCGCGCACCGGGCTTGATGCCGGTGTACCGCAAGCACATGACCGAGTACTACGCGCCGAAGAACTTCAACATCTGGTACTACTTCGGTTCGCTCGCGTTGCTGGTGCTGGTCAACCAGATCGTCACCGGCATCTTCCTCACCATGAACTACGACCCGAGCGCGAGCGGCGCGTTCGACTCGGTGCAGTACATCATGCGTGACGTGGAGTGGGGCTGGCTGATCCGCTACATGCACACCACGGGCGCCTCGCTGTTCTTCGTGGTCATTTATCTCCACATGTTCCGCGGCATCATGTATGGCTCCTACCAGAAGCCGCGCGAACTGGTGTGGCTGCTGGGCATGCTGATCTTCCTGGTGCTGATGGCCGAAGCGTTCATGGGCTACGTGCTGCCGTGGGGCAACATGTCGTTCTGGGGCGCGAAGGTGATCGTGTCGCTGTTCGGCACCATTCCGGTGATCGGCAAGGACCTGGTCGAATGGATCATGGGCGACTTCCTGCCGGCCGACGCCACGCTCAACCGCTTCTTCGCGCTGCACGTGATCGCGCTGCCGCTGGTGTTGCTGCTGCTGGTGGTATTGCACTTGGCGGCGCTGCATGAAGTGGGCTCGAACAACCCCGATGGCGTGGACGTGAAGCACGGGCCGAAGGGCAATCGCTGGGATCCCACCAAGCCGGTCGACGGTATTCCGTTCCATCCGTACTACACGGTGAAGGATCTGGTTGGCGTGGGGCTGTTCCTGGCCATCGCCGCCTTCATCATCTTCTTCCAGCCGACCTTCGGCGGATGGTTCCTCGAGCACGACAACTCGATTCCGGCGAACAACCTGGTGACGCCCGCGCAGATCAAGCCGGTGTGGTACTTCACCGCGTTCTACGCGATCGTGCGCATGATTCCGTCGGCACTTGGTACCGCCGTGTGGGGCGTGCTGGGCATGTTCGGCGCGATCGTGCTGTTGTTCCTGATGCCGTGGATCGACGGCGGCAAGGTGCGCTCGATCCGCTATCGCGGCACCGGCTTCAAGGTGGCGTTGACCTTGTTCGTGCTGGCGTTCTTCGGGCTGATGCTGATCGGTACCGACTCCACCGCCGAGTTGATTCCGATGCTGTTCGGCGCGAACTCCGACGTGACCGGCATCGAGAACCTGTTCGGCCGCACGATGGTGCTGATCTACTTTGGGTTCTTCGTATTCCTGTGGCTGTACACGCATCTTGGCTGGGAAAAGACCAAGCCGGTTCCGGAACGGGTGACGACGCATGAATAAGCGCTACATATCCATCTTCATGCTGGCGTTCGGCCTGCTGCTGGGCACTGCGGCGGTCATGGCGGAGGGCGAAGGCCCGGAGCTGCCCGCCGCCGGCAACAACCTGCGCGATACCGCATCGCTGCAGCGCGGTGCGCACATCTTCTTCAACTACTGCGTGGGCTGCCATTCGCTGAAATACCTGCGCTACGAGCGCATGGCGGACGACCTCGGACTGACCGAGGACGACGTGATGAAGAACCTCAACTTCACCGGCGGCAAGTTCGGCGATACGGTGATCTCGCACATGCCGGCGGACGACGCACAGAAGTTCTTCGGCAAGGCGCCGCCGGACCTCTCGCTGGAGGTATCGGCCAAGGGTGCGGATTGGGTGTTCGCCTACCTCAATTCGTTCTATCTCGATCCCAAGAGCCCGATCGGCTGGAACAACACCGTGCTGCCGAATGCGGCCATGCCGTTCCCGCTGTGGGAGCTGCAGGGTGTGCAGGTGCCGGTGATGAAGCAGGCCAAGGCCGGCGACGATCCGCAGATCGAAAAGCTCACCCTGCTGCATCCGGGCACGCTTTCGCCCCAGCAGTACCAGCAGGCCGCCCGCGACGTCACCAACTTCCTGGAATACGCCTCCGAGCCGGCCGCGCTGCAGCGGCGGCACTATGGCATTTGGGTGGTGCTGTTCCTGCTGGGCTTCACCTTCCTGGCATACTTGCTCAAGAAAGAATATTGGAAGGACGTCCACTGACGTCCTTATAAAGACAAGGGACTTGTGGCCGCAGGGGGCAAAACGCCATCCTTGCGGCCAAACAAAAGGGGAGACTCGTGCATGGTCCAGAACGCCCGTTCCCGGACAGTACTCGCCCTGTATTCCGCTGCCGATGACATACAGTGTCATCGCGTACGGCTGGTGCTGGCCGCAAAGGGAGTGACCTACGATCTGATCGTGGTCGATCCGGCCAAGCCACCGCAGGATCTGCTCGACCTGAACCCGTATCACACCCTGCCGACCCTGGTCGACCGCGAACTCACGCTGTATGACACCTCGGTGGTGTGCGAATACCTGGACGAGCGCTACCCGCACCCGCCGCTGATGCCGATCGATCCGCTCTCGCGCGCCCGGCTGCGGCTGGCGGCGGTGCGCATCGAGCGGGACTGGCTGCCGGAAATCGAGCACATCAAGGCTGGCGGCCGCGCTGCCGATGCGGCGCGCAAAAAACTGCGCGAACACCTGCTGGCGGCGCTGCCGCTGTTCAAGGTGTCCAAGTTCTTCCTCAACCCGGAAATGAGCCTGGCCGATTGCCTGGTGACCCCGGTGGTATGGCGCCTGCCTTCGCTGGGCGTGGACCTGGGCCGGGAGGGCAAGCCAATCATGGATTACGGTGAACGCCTGTTCCACAGCCAGGGTTACGCGCGCAGCCTGACGCCGGAGGAAAAGGCTCTAAGAGCGCTGTAGCGGGTTTGGGTGTACGGTCTCCTGGACATCGCTGCGTCTTTTCCATTCAATACGCGGGGGCCGGCCCTGTCTGCATGCATTTCCTTGGGTCCATCGTCTCGACAGGCCGCCAGCCTGTCCGTGCCGATGGCCTTGCGGGCTGCAGGACATCCGGCGACGTTCACGCAAAACCGGCTAGAGCACCCCTGGTGACCCAACAGCAACAACCGAAGATGAGTTCCAACCGTCCGTACCTGCTGCGGGCGATCTACGATTGGATCAGCGACAACAACCTCACCCCCTACATGCTGGTCGACGCCACGCGCCAGGGCGTGCGCGTGCCGCCGCACGTGATCAAGAACGGGCAGGTGGTGCTCAACCTGGCCATGCGCGCCGTGGCCAACCTGGACCTGGGCAACGAGTGGATCAGCTTCCAGGCGCGCTTCTCCGGCGTCAGCCACAGCATCCAGATTCCGGTGCCGGCGGTATTGGCTTTGTACGCGCAGGAAAACGGGCAGGGCATGATGTTTCCCGCGGACGAAGAGGAAGGCGGCGAGCCGCCGACCGATACGCCGCCCTCGCCGCCTGAGCCGGAACCGCCGTCGGGTGATGGTGACAAGCCCAAGCGCGGCGGTGGCTCGCATTTGCGGGTGGTGAAGTAGAACTTCAGGCCAGCGAGAATTGCTCCCTTCCCTACGTGTAGTAGGGAGGGTCGGGGTGGGGTGAAGCAATCTCGCGACGAATGCAAACATTGCCGCAAGCGCATACAACCCCACCCCAGCCCCCCCCTGCGCACAGGGGAGGGAGCCGTTGTCCGCAAGCGTGAAGCTGGATAGCCGCCTCCCAGCATTTCCTCTAAGGTATCGGCTTCCTCCTACAAAGCCGCTCCGCATGTCCGCAGCCCAGGAACACCCGGATCATCTACGGCGCAGTCTGTCCA
>CBJMMB010000120.1:0-9744 GCA_966430775.1 uncultured Dyella sp.
GCGATATTTCTGCAGCTGGCCGCCCCAGATGCCGCCGAAATACATGTAGTGGGCGCCATCGTCGTCTTCGTAGACCGCCGGATCGATCGAATAGCTGCCAGCCATGGCTTCGGATTCCGCCACGAACGGACCTTCCGGACGGTCGCCCACGGCTACGCCGATCTGGAACAAGCCATTCGCGCGCTTGGCCGGAAAATAAAGATAGTAGCGACCATTCTTGCAGGCGGCGTCCGGCGCCCACATCTGCCGCGCCGCCCATGGCACATCTTTCACATGCAGCGCGACACCGCAATCGATGGCTTCACTGTCGGGTGTATCCATGCGGAAGACGTGGTAGTCCTCCATGCAGAAATGATCGCCGTTATCGTTGAATGGCGCGCCGCCATCGATATCGTGCGAGGGGTAGATATACAGCGCTCCATTGAATACATGCGCGGAAGGGTCGGCGGTATACAGGTGCGTCACCAGCGGCGGCGAGATGGCGCCGGCGGACAACGACTGCAGGTCGCGCTTTTCCGTTTCATCGGACATCGAACGAATCCATCAAGAAGGTGCTTGGGGAAATCAACGAGACAGCGCGGCCTCGAGCCGGCGTGAATCCAGTTCCTGCTCGATCCGCCGCTCCAGCGGCTTGTCGATTTCGTACAGGAACATCAGCGCCACGGCGGCCAGGAACGGAATGGCGCACAGCACGCTTACGGCCAGGCGGATGCCGGTGATGGCGTCTGCGGACTGCGTCGCCGCATCGGCGTGATAACCATGCATGGCCAGGATGCCCGCCACCAGCGCGCCGCCGACGCTGAGCCCCACCTTCAAGCCACACAACATGGCGGAGAAGATCATGGCGGTGGCGCGTCGCCGGTTTTTCCATTCGGAGTAGTCGGCCACGTCCGCGATCATCGCCCACAGCAGCGGAATGGTGATGCCGTAGAAAAAGCCGTGAAAGATGTACGAGACCATCACCAGCGATACGCCGTCGGGTGGATAGAAGTAGAAGGCCAGCAGGAAAAGGGTCGAGGCCAGCAGCGCGCCGCTGAATACGTTGCGCTTGCCGAACCGATCGGCCAGCGGCTTGGAGAAACCGATGCCGAGAATCATGCAGAGGATGCCCAGCGCATTGAACAGGCTGAACGCCGAGGTCGGTGCATCTTTCGGCCAGCGAAAACTACCCAGGCCGATGCCGCCAAGCAACTGGTTCAATCCCGCGATGAAACCGTTGAAACCGAGGCGGTCGAGAAACGCGGAAAGCTGCGCATCGCTGAGGTAATACTTGAAGTAGTAGATATACATCCCGCCCTTCAAGGCGAGATTGACGAACACCAGCACCGTCACCGCCAGCATGATCTGCCATGGCCGGTTCCTGGCCAGGTCGGCCAGGTCCTCGCGAATGCTCGACGCCTGTTGCTGGCTGGGAACCACACGCTCGCGGGTGGTGAAGAAAGTGATCAGGAAAAACACCGTGCCGACGATGGCGAATACGGTCATCGTGTTGTGGAAACCACGTGCCTTATCACCGTCGCCAAGGATCAGCACCAGCGGCAGCAGCAGTACCTGGATGATGAACTGCGCGATCATCACGGCGACGAAACGGTAGGACGACAAGCTGTTGCGCTCGGCCATGTTGCCGGTGAGCACGCCGCTCAGCGCGGAATAGGGCAGGTTGTTGGCCACGTAAACGGCGACCAACAGCGAATACGTCGCCAACGCGTACGTCACCTTGCCTTGCTCGCCAAGGTCAGGCGTGCTGAACGCCAGCAGCGACAATGCGCCGAACGGCACCGCCGTCCACAACACCCATGGCCGGAACTTGCCCCAGCGTGTATGCGTGCGATCGGCAATCAACCCCATCGCCGGCGTGAACACGAACGCGCCGAGCAGGCCGACCGCAAAAATGATGCTGGCTGCCGTGCCCGCGGGGATACGGAACACATCCGTATAGAAGAAGGCGAGAAAGGTCACCAGCGTCTGGAAAATCAGGTTGGCGGCAAGATCGCCCAGGCTGTAACCGATTTTTTCGAGCACTGAAAGCGATGGGTTGGAGTTGTTCATACGCGCCGAGTGATGTTTCTCAATGAATAGTGCATCTGTGTTGAGCTGTGGATTGTCTAGAAAGCCATCATTCGCAGCGACGTCATTACGGCCTTCACCCATTGCTGTCCGGGGAAAATGAGGCTCCTCAAAAAAAGCGCGACACGCAGCTTGATGTGACAATTTTTCTCAGGAAATTCAACGCTACCGATCCGTCATCCCAGCGAAAGCTGGGATCCAGTGTCTTTGATGCTCTGTAAGTCGCTGGATCCCAGCTTTCGCTGGGATGACGAACATTTAGCCATTCCGGCAACACGTGCATAAATTTTTCCCGGACAGCATTGGGCCTTCGCCGGAATGACGCTCCGCTTTTCAAAAACTTCCGCGCACGCCAAGCAGAATCGTATAACCCGGGTCGTAATAGGTATACGCGGCATTGTTGTAGGTCAACGTTTGCCGCAGCGATGACTTGGTCATGTTGATGAAGTTCAGCGTCACCATCGGTTTCGAAGGCAGATTGGCGAACTGGTAGCTGGCCGACATGTCCAGCTGGCCGCGTGCATCCGACTTGATCTGCGCGAACGGCAGGCCGTTCTGGTTCGCCGTCGAATCGATGGCGGCCGAATTCCACGTATACGACACCCGCACCGTCGCGCCGTAGCCTTCCCAATAACCGGTGAGGTTATAGGTATGCGGCGAGATGCCGATCGCTTGCGCCGGCACGCCGCTGCCGATGCTTCGCTGCGACACGACTGTGTAGTTGGTCTGGATGCCAAGGCCCTTGTAGATGAAATCCAGTGGCTGTACCCAGGTGGCTTCCGCACCGCGCAGGAACAAGGTGCCGTTGGCGTTGACCTGCTGCTGCACCTGCACTTGCGCCGCATCGGGACCGCCGCGCTGCTGGATCGCGACTTGCTGCTGCGGTGTCAGGCTGGCATACGGCACGCCCAATTGGGTGAAGGGAATCAGGTTGACGCCGTTGACAGTGAAGCCGGTGATGCGCTTGCCGAACAGATCCAGCGCCACGTAACCCTCGTTACCCGTGTACCACTCGCCGCCAAAATCCAGGTTGGTGGAGAGGTACGGCTTCAGCTTCGGATTGCCCTGCGTGGCGGTTTCCGCCGAAGGGTCGCTGAAGTTGGTGTTCGGCACCATCGCGCTGGGATCAGGCCGCGTCATCGAACGCGAAGCAGCCAGGCGCAGCACCACGTTGTCGGTCGCGTTATAGGCCAGGTTGAACGACGGCAGGTAGACGCCGTAGGCCTGCTTCAGATTCATGTACTGCAACTGGCCGCCGATCGATGAAGGTCCGGCAATGGTCTGGTCGGTATAGGCATGGCGCACGCCCACGTTGGCGCGCAGGTCATGGCCCCACAGGTTGAATTTGCGATTGCCTTCCAGATACCAGGCCCAGGTGCTTTCCTCCAGGAAGGAGGTGTTGGCGCCGGTGGAAGCGGAAGTGGATAACGGCGCGGTGGCGTTGTAATAGCCATAGTTCGTGGCCGCCATCAATGCGGGGTAGTTGGCTTGCACGAAGCCGGCGGGGCCGGGCATCAAGTATTGCCCCCATGCGCCGTTGGGAATGGCCGCCTTGACCGCATTGCCATAGGCCGCGCTGTTGTCGAAAGCCGAGATGTTGCGGGCGATGTCGTCATAGGCGATGCCGACCCTGACGTTGTTGCTGTCGTCACCGATCTGCAGGTCTTCGTGCGTGCCCTTGTTGGTCGTGACGCGCGCTTCGTTCTGGATGTTGACGCGGTAGTACTGCCAGCCCAGGTTGGGATTGTTCAAATCGACGTTGGGCGTGGCGATCGGGAAATTGCCGCCGTTGTTGTTGTAGTTGATGGTGGTGCCTTGCCCAAGCGGTGTCTGCACCAGGAACGATGGCGCCTGGTTGAGATACCAGCTGCGCTGCACGTAGCCCTGGAAATCCAGCTTGACGTTCTCGTCGCTGCCGAACAGCAGCTCGCCGCCGGGATTGATGTTGTAGAACTTCAAATGCTCCGTGTAGGGACGCGCTTCCATGAAATACTGCGCATTCGCAAACGTGGCGCTGGTTACCACGTTGTTCTGGTCCACCTTCATGTTGACCGGGATCATCGCGCCATTGCGCCCGATCAGGTCTACGTCGATGCGGTTGAAGTCGTTTTCCTTCTTGGAAAACAGCGTGTCGAGATAGAAATGCGCGCGCTCGTTCGGACGGAATTCCAGCGACAGCAATCCGGACTGGCGGTCGTTGATGCCGTGCACGTAGGCAGGGCGACCCAGGCGGGGAATCAGCGCGTTGGCGATCTGCTCCGTATTCAGGCCGGGGTTGTGCGCCAGCAACCAGGCGTTGTCGATGGTTTGCCCGGCTGTCAGTCCTGCGCCGGCGCCTGCCGGTACTGTGCCTGGAATAAACCAGCTGCCGCCCGCGGGACTGCAGGAGCCCGAGGCGATACCGCATTGGCCCGCGCTCAGATGTGGCGTGGTCCAGCCGATCGTTTCGTAACCGCGCACGTCGTAGTCGTTCTTGGACGCCTGCAATCCCACCAGCACGCCGAACGTATTGTCGGCATTGGTCCAGCTGCCGATCAGGGCGCCGCGCGGGCGCACATTCTTGCCGACGGAGCTGTAACTGCCCTGCGCCGAGTACGTGAGATGCATGCCCGGATTGTCGAACGGACGCGTGGTGCGCATGTCGACCACGCCGGCGACACCGCCTTCGGTCATGTCGGCCTGCGGTGTCTTGTTCACCGTCAGCTGCGTGAAGAATTCGGTCGGCAGCAGATCCAGATCCACCTCGCGGTTCTGGTTCTGCGCGCCGAGCGTGCCGGCCGACGCCACCGCGATCTGGTTGCCGTTGAACAGGATCTTGGTGAAGTCGGTGCCCAGGCCGCGGATCTGGATGTTCTTGCCTTCGCCGGTGACGTCGCGCGTCAACTGCACGCCCGGTACGCGATTGAGCGACTCGGCGATATTCAAATCGGGAAATTTGCCGATGTCTTCGGCATACACGGTATCCACCACATTGGTCGCATCACGCTTGGCGTTGGTGGAGAACTCGATACTGTTGCGATAGCCGCCGTTTACGTTGACGGTGGCGAGCTGTTTGACCGGCTTCTGCGCCGGATTCTGCGCATCGGCCCGCGCCGGGCTTGGCGCTGGCGCGGGCGATGATGTGTCTTGCGCATGGGTTGCGCTTGCCGCGCCGAGCAGGGCCAACGTCAAGGCGCGTGACAACAGGGTTCTTGCAAATAGCTTTTGCACCGTACTCCCCTCCCTCCAGATTTTTTATGGCTTTTGATCGAGCCGTCGAACGTCCGGCGAAGTGTCTATGCGGGAGCCGGTCGCCCTTGATAGAAAGGTAGCGCTAACATTTTTGCCTGGCACGCTGCAGGGCAGCATGAGGACTGCCGACCAATGTGACGGAGAAAAGCCGTTGAAAAGGGGGTGAAGTCGCCTGATAGGCCTGGCTATAGCGTATTGCGGCTATGCAAGGTGGTTTTTGCACAGGCCTGTGTTAATGATAGCGCTAACAAGTTGGCCGCGGATTTGCAAAGCACCGGACGTGCCGACGACCGATGGGAGGAATGCGAGTGGGGGTTACACGCGACATGGACCAATCGGGCGAAGCGGGCGTGAGCGCAGCGCCGGTCGCGAAGGCGGGCACCTACCGCTGGCGCGTGTGCGCCATGCTATTGCTGGCAACCACCATCAACTACATCGACCGCCAGGTGCTGGGTGTGCTCGCGCCGTTCCTGCAGGAAAAAATCGGCTGGAGCGAGCTTGAATACAGCTATATCGTCACCGCGTTCCAGGCGGCATATGCCATCGGCCTGCTCGGCGCCGGCGCGATCATCGACAAGTTCGGCACGCGTGTCGGCTATGCGCTGGCGATTGGTGTGTGGAGCCTGGCTGCCGCCAGCCATGCGCTGGCCACCGGCGTGGTCAGTTTCGCGGTGGCGCGTTTTGCGTTGGGCTTGGGCGAATCCGGCAATTTTCCGGCGGCGATCAAGGCCGTGGCCGAATGGTTTCCGCAGCGCGAGCGGGCGATGGCCGCGGGCATCTTCAATGCCGGCTCGAATATCGGCGCCCTTATTGCGCCGGTGCTGGTGCCGGTGGTGGCGGCGCGCTGGGGCTGGCAGGCGGCGTTTCTTTGCACGGGCACGCTCAGCGCCATGTGGCTGGTGATGTGGCTGCGCACCTATCGAACGCCCGATACGCAGCCGAAGCTATCCGCCGCCGAACGCGCATATATCGGCCACGAACCGCGAGCGGCGCAAAAACGCGTGCCATGGTCGACACTGCTGCGGCATCCGCAAGCCTGGACCCTGATCGCCGCCAAGTTCATCACCGATCCGATCTGGTGGTTCTTCTTGTTCTGGCTGCCGAAATTCCTGCACGCGCAATACGGCCTGAGTCTGCTGGAACTGGGCTTGCCGCTGGTCGTTGTGTTCGTGCTGGCCGATCTGGGCAGCATTGCGGGCGGCTGGCTGGCGGGCAGGCTGATCAGGCGCGGCTGGAGCGTGAATCGCGCACGCAAGGGCGCCATGCTCGTCTGCGCGCTGCTGATCGTGCCGGTCGTTTTTGCGGCGAAGGCCAATCATCTGTGGTTGGCGGTGGCGCTGATCGGCATGGCGACGGCGGGGCATCAGGGCTGGTCGGCCAATGTCTATACGCTGGCTTCGGATTTGTTTCCGCGCGATGCGGTCGCGTCGGTGGTCGGCATGGGCGGCTTCGCCGGCGCCGTGGGCGGCATGCTTATATCCACGGTGATCGGATTGCTGCTGCAGGCTACCGGCAGCTACGTGCCGGTGTTCATGCTGGCCGGTTCGGCGTACCTGATCGCGCTTGGCGTGGTGCACGCGCTCGCGCCACGTCTGCAGCCGGTGCGGCTGCAAAGCGCTTCCGTTTCCGTCGGCGATGCCGATAAGCCGCTGTGAGCAAGATTCGAGTTTTCAATTTCCGGAATGTCCACACGCCATGAAACTTGCCATGCTTCCGATGAAGCTGCACCAGGATCGTCTTTTCCCCTCCGATCCCACTCAGCGGGCGATCGCCCGTCGCCTGTACGAACTTATCGCCAACCTGCCGATCATCAGTCCGCACGGCCACACCGATGCGGCTTGGTTCGCGGACAACATGCCGTTCGCCAATGCCACCGAATTGTTGCTGGTGCCGGACCACTACGTGTTCCGCATGCTCTACAGCCAAGGCATTCCGCTCGATGCCTTGGGCATTCCGCGCCGCGACGGTTCGCGCGCTGCCGTTGATCCGCGCGAAGCGTGGCGGTTGTTTGCGCAAAACATTCATCTGTTTCGAGGCACGCCATCGTCGTTGTGGTTGAACCATGTCTTTCACGATGTGTTCGGCTTGCGCGTGCGCTTGGAAGCGCGCACGGCGGATCTGTATTACGACCACATCACCACTGCGCTGGCGCGGGCGGAATTCCGGCCGCGTGCCTTGTTCGAGCGCTTCCGCATTGAGGTGCTGGCGACCACCGAATCACCCATCGATTCGCTGCACCACCATGCGGTCATTCGCAGCAGTGGATGGAGTGGGCGGGTCATCACGGCATATCGGCCCGATGTTGTCGTAGATCCTGAGCACGAACAGTTTTCTGCTGCGCTGGAAACCTTCGGCGCAATCACCGGCGAAGACGTGCACACATGGGCGGGCTACCTGCGCGCGCATCGCCAGCGGCGCGCGTTTTTTGCCGAAGCCGGTGCAACGTCGACCGATCACGGCCATCCCACCGCGGCCACCGCGAACCTTTCCTCCGCCGAGGCCGGCAAGTTGTTCGACCGGATCGTGCGCGGCAAGGCCAGCGCGCAGGATGCCGAGCTGTTCCGCGCCCAGATGCTGACCGAGATGGCTGCCATGAGCCTGGATGATGGCCTGGTGATGCAGCTCCATCCCGGCTGCTTCCGCAATCACAATCGCGAGCTGTTCGAACGGTATGGCCGCGACAAAGGTGCGGATCTGCCGTTGCGCACGGACTACGTGCATGCGCTGAAGCCCTTGCTCGATCGTTTCGGCAACGAACCGAAGTTCAGGATGATTCTTTTTACGCTGGACGAAAGTACGTATAGCCGTGAACTGGCGCCGATGGCTGGCCATTATCCGACGCTCTACCTGGGCCCGGCGTGGTGGTTCCACGATGCGCCGGAAGGCATGTGGCGTTTTCGCGAATGGACGCTCAGCAGCGCCGGGTTCTACAACACCGTCGGCTTCAATGACGATACACGTGCATTCCTGTCGATTCCGGCGCGACACGATGTGTCGCGGCGGGTGGATTGTGCGTTTCTTGCCAAGCTGGTGGCCGAGCATCGGCTGGATGAGGATGAGGCGGCGGAGCTTGCGTTTGATCTGGTGTATCGGTTGCCGAAGCAGGCGTATAGGTTGTGATGTTGCGGGATGTCTTTAGGGTTCGCCATAAACCACTTCCTCGCGAGTCGTCATTCCGGCGAAGGCCGGAATCCATGCTTCGTACTGGCGATGGATTCCGGCCTTCGCCGGAATGACGATACGTTTTGAATAAAATCTGCTGCGAAGCTACCGCCTCGCCGCATACAACCGCACACGATAAATCCGCACCTCCCGCGCATCCATGCTGAGCTGCCTTCCCTGATTGCTCTGATCACCATTCAAGCGCCGCTCGACCTTCCAATCCGCCCCTGAGCGCGATACTTCCTCGATACTTGCGATACCCGCCACACGCGCATCGGTATCAGGATCCCGCGTGATGCTGACCGTGAGTCCACTACCAACGATATAGAACTCATCGGCTGTAGATTCGAGCACCAGCATGGCGCCATCGCCGCTGAGCAGGCGCTTATCTGGCCATGAGCGCGCAAGTGTCGCAGTGAACAGATAGCCACCCAGCGCAACGGTCTGCGTCGGCCGCGGACTGGTTGCATGAAGCACCAGGCCGCGCGTACGGTTTTCCGTCTGTGCTTGCGTGAGTTGATCGCCGAATTCATCGAGCGCGCCGTACACCTGCATCAGTAGCGGCGGCGGTGCGTCCTTGTCATGCGACAGACTATCGATGCCGAACGGGCAGAAGCCGAAGGCCTTGGCTTCGCCATAGGCGTACAGCGCGTTGTACGGAGCGCTCTCGATTTTCGCTTCCGGAACGAATGCCGGGTTGCCCAGTGACCGGTAGCGCTGCATCCAGTGAGCGAAGTCGGGCCAGTAGATGTCCGGCGCATAAAAATCGATATGCGTCGCGACGGCCTGGTAGATCTGCTGGTAATAGGGATGAGGGCCGCCGCTGGGATACTCGCCTGCGCGTTCGAGCGGCGCCGGAAGCTGGGCGTTCATGTACATTGGCAGCGCATACTGCTGCTTGCCTGCGCTGGCCACCGCATCGGCATAGCTGGCGTAGCGCCAGGCCATGAATGCTTCGTCCGCCGGGTCGCCGAACACTTCTTTCCAGCTGCGTCCTTGTGGGTTGAAGTGGGCCGCGAGTTCGGGCGTCAACGTGCCGCGCTTCGCTGAGAGGGTGTGCACGAGCGACGGCGGCACCTCGCCATCGAAGGCGCGATTGGCGAGTGCGGAGCGATCCCTGCCGTTACCGACCAGGCCTACTTCGTTTTCGACCTGCACCATCAATACGGTCTGCTGCGAGTCTTCCGTTCGCACGTGCGCCATCAGCGCGGCGAAGGCGCGGCTGTCCAGGCGCAGCGTTTCGTCGCCGAAGGTGGAAAGAATCTCCAGCGGTGCGCCGTCGAT
>CBJMMB010000121.1:0-9593 GCA_966430775.1 uncultured Dyella sp.
CCATGCTCACGCTGAGTATCAACGGCCGCGAACATCAGTTCGATGGTCCGCCCGAGATGCCGTTGCTCTGGTATCTGCGCGATACGCTGGGTTACACCGGCACCAAGTTCGGGTGCGGCATGGCCTTGTGCGGTGCGTGTACGGTGCATCTGGATGGTACGGCGGTGCGTTCGTGCATCACGCCGGTGGTGGCGGCGGCGGGCAAGCAGGTCACTACGATTGAAGGTTTGTCGGCGGACGGCGATCACCCGGTGCAGCGCGCCTGGATGAGCCTTAACGTGGCGCAGTGCGGTTATTGCCAGGCCGGGCAGATCATGCAGGCCGCGTCACTGTTGAAGAGCAACCCGCACCCCAGCGATGCCGAGATCGATACGGCGATGTCCGGCAATATCTGCCGTTGCGGCACGTACACGCGCATCCGCGCGGCCATCAAGCTCGCCGCGGGCGAAGGCGGTGCGGCATGAGCCGGCGCAATCTTGAAATCTGCAACGAAAGCCGCCGCGCCTTCGTGCTCGGCTTCGGCGCGGGCAGCCTGTTGCTGGCGTTCGGCCTGCCTTCGCTCGCGCGTGCGGCAGCCAAACCGGAAACCAAACAGTTATACGGCGGCGAAGGCGCCGAACACGGGCTGCGCGACGATCCGCATCTATTCGTCGAGATCGCACCCGACGGCACGGTAACCGTGGTGTGCATCCGCTCGGAAATGGGCCAGGGCGTGCGCACCAGCGTGGCGATGGTGGTGGCCGACGAATTGGGCGCCGACTGGTCGCGCGTGAAGGTGCGGCAGGCGCCGGGCGATGAAGTGCGTTACGGCAACCAGGACACCGACGGTTCGCGCAGCTTGCGCCAGAGTTTCGCCGCCTTGCGTCGCGCCGGCGCCGCCGCGCGCACGATGCTGGAGCAGGCAGCCGCCGCGCAATGGGGCGTGCCCGTACAGCAGGTAAAAGCCGGCATCCATGAAGTGGCGGATACCAAGAACGGACGTACGCTCGGCTTCGGCGAACTCGCCGCCAAGGCCGCCGCCCTGCCCGCGCCCGATCCGGCCATGTTGCAACTGAAATCGCCGAGCGAATTCCGCTATATCGGCAAAGACAAGACCGGTCTGATCGACGGCCACGACATCGTCACCGGCCGCGCGCATTACGGCATCGACACGCGCCTGGACGACATGCTCTACGCGGTGATCGCGCGCCCACCCGTGTATGGCGACAAGCTCGCCTCGTTCGATGGCAGCGCCGCACAAAAAATATCCGGCGTGGTGAAAGTGCTCGAGGTGCCGGCCACGCCACCGCCCTCCGGCTTCCAGCCACTGGGCGGCGTTGCGGTCGTCGCCAACAACAGCTGGGTGGCGATCAAGGCGCGCGAACAACTGACACTCAACTGGACCCGCGGCCCCAACGCCAACTACGACTCGGTCGCCTACCGCGCGCAATTGGAAGCGGCCAACCGCAAGCCGGGCCTGGTCGCGCGCAACGATGGCAACGTCGAGCACGCGTTGAGCAACGCCAGCAAGCACGTCACCGCGGACTACTACATTCCGCATCTCGCCCACGCCACCATGGAACCGCCTTGCGCAGTGGCGCACTTCGCCGACAACAAGTGCGAAGTGTGGGCCTGCACGCAGGCGCCGCAGGAAATCCGCAACGAACTGGTGAAAGCGTTGGGCATTCCGGATGCAAACATCACCGTGAATGTCACCCTGCTCGGCGGCGGTTTCGGGCGCAAATCCAAGCCCGACTACGTGGTGGAAGCCGCCCTGCTCTCGCGCGCCATCGGCAAGCCGATAAAGCTGCTATGGACGCGCGAGGACGACATCGTCAACGACTATTTCCATGCCGTATCGGCCGAACATCTGGAAGCGGCACTGGATGGTTCGGGCAAAGTGGAAGGCTGGCTGCACCGCACGGCGGCGCCGTCGATCCAGTCCACCTTCATGCCGGGCGTCTTGCACGAGCAGCCGTTCGAGTTGAGCCAGGGCATGATCGACCTGCCGTTCGCCGTGCCCAACGTGCGCATCGAAAATCCGGCGGTGGAAGCACACACGCGCATCGGCTGGTTCCGTTCGGTCTACAACATCCCGCACGCATTCGGCGTGCAGAGCTTCGTGGCGGAACTGGCGCACGCGGCCGGACGCGATCACCGCGATTTCCTGCTCGAACTGATCGGGCCTGATCGCAAGTTCAAACCAAGCTCGCAAATCGAATTCACCAACTACAGCGAAGATCCGGCGCTCTATCCCATCGATACGCAACGCTTGAAGCGCGTGATCGAAACCGTCACAACCGCCGCCCAATGGGGCCGCACCTTGCCCAAAGGACGCGGCCTGGGCCTGGCGGCGCACAACAGCTTCGTCACCTACACCGCGGCGGTGTGCGAAGTGGAAGTAAGCCCCGACGGCAAACTCGCTATTCCACGCGTCGACATCGCCATCGACTGCGGTCCACAGGTGAATCCCGAACGCGTGCGCTCGCAACTGGAAGGCGCGGTGATCATGGGCATTGGCCTGGCCTTGCATGGCGAGATCAGCTTCAAGCACGGCCGTGCCGAGCAATCCAATTTCAATGATTACCTGGTGCTGCGCATGAACGAGGCGCCGCGTGAGATTCACGTGCACCTGGTGGCCGGCGACGATCATTCGCTGCCGATGGGCGGCGTGGGCGAACCCGGCTTGCCGCCGATCGCGCCGGCGTTGACCAACGCGATTTTCGCGGCGACGGGGCAACGCATTCGCAGTTTGCCGATACGCCAACAGTTGGCGAAGGCGAAGCAGGTAGCGTGAGGCGTGCGTGATCTGTCGTAGGTTGGGTAGAGCCCCTAGGGCGAAACCCAACGTTGCCATGTAGATGACGACGTTGGGTTTCGGCGGAGCCTCTACCCAACCTACGTGGAGTTCAACGCACGTCGTCTTTGACGCGCGACCATTGCGCCAAGAGATTCGACAGTTTTTCCGGCCGGCCCACGTAGAAACCCTGCGCCGCATCGCATCCATGGTTGTTCAACCAGCGATACTGCGAATAGCGCTCGATGCCCTCGGCGACAATGCTCACCTTCAGGCTCTTGCCAAGCGCGATGATGGCCTCGCAGATCGTCGCCGAGCGCGCGTCGCGATCCACGTTGCGCACGAACGCCTGGTCGATTTTCAGAATGTCGATGGGCAGGTCGCGCAGGTAGGAAAGGCCGGAGAAACCCGTGCCGAAATCATCCAGCGCCACCACCACGCCTTCCGCACGCAGCTCTTTCATCACCGCGATAGCTTTGTCGCGATGTTCGATCAGGCTGCTTTCGGTCAGCTCGATGCGCAGCGCGTGATCGGCCAGCGAATACATGGAGCGAACCGCGCGCAAGTTGGTGACCAGGTCGCGGCTGCGCAGCTCGGTGGGTGAAACGTTGATCGCAATCGGCAGGTCGAAGCCGGCATCCTTGAGTTCGCGGCTCGCCTTGGCCGCCTGCTCCAGCACCCATTGCCCCAACGGCACGATCAGGCCGGATTCCTCGCACAGCGGGATAAAGCTCGACGGGAAAATATAGCTGCCATCACTCTGCGGCCAGCGGATCAAGGCCTCCAGGCCGCTCGCGCTTAGCGAGGGAAAATGCGCGATCGGCTGGAAATGCAGCTCGAATTCCTGGCGCTTCACCGCCCGGCGCAAGGAGGCCGAGAAATGCAGTTTTTCCTTGGATTGCTGCGCCATCGCCGGCTCGAAATAATGGATCGGCTCGTCGCTATGCAGATGCGAGTGCGCGGCCAGCGCGGCGCGCGCCAGCAGCGCATCGCTCTGGATGCTGTCGTGCGGGTAATGGGCCACGCCGATCACCACGCTTATCTGGTGCTGGGTGTCCTTGTAATAGATCGGCTCGGCGATGCAATCGGCCATCGCCTGCAGCAACGAATCGGTCAGGCGCTTGGCGTCGGACAACGCGAAGGATTGATGCGTGATGGCCGCCAGATAGCCATGGCCGTCGCTCAATTGCGCCAGACGCGCGGCTACCACCTGCAGGATGCCGGTGGAAACATTGATGCCGAACGTATCGGCAATCGCGTCCATGCCTACCAGCTGCAGATAGGCCACATCGAACGGTGCACCCGCGGCAATGCGCACGTCCATCCATTCCATCAGCGCATGCTGGTTGGGCAGCCCGGTGATCAGGTCGTGCGAGGCACGATACACCAGCTCGCGTTCGTCGGCCAGGTGCGCAGTGACGTCCTCGGCCAGGATCAGGCGCGCCGGGCGATCGGCGAACATGATGTCGGCGCTGTGAATGCGCACGCTGATCGGCGTGCCGGCCTTGGTGCGGTGTACCCATATCCTTGGCATATCGCGCGCTTCCGATGACGCCGCCACGTGGGCGACGACGGACGGATGATCGCCCGGATCGCGCAGATCCAGAATCGACATCGCCAGGAATTCTTCGCGCGTATAACCATAGGCCCGCAGCGCCGCGGCATTGACTTCCAGAATGCGCATGGTGGCGACGTCGAACACCCAGAACGGCAGCGGATTCTGCTCGAACAGCACGTCGAAACGGTCTTCGCTTTCCCGTTGCAGGCGTCGCGCTTCCCATTGTTCGGTGACGTCGACCACGGTGCCGGTCATGCGCCGCACGCCATGTTCGTCGATCACTACCTGGCCGCCGGCCGACAGGCAACGCACGCTGCCATCGTCCAGGTGCAGGCGAAATTCAGTGCGCAGCGGCGCGCCACTGTTCCAGGCTTCCCTGATCCGCTGCATCAGCGGCGGGCGATCCACCGGAGCGACCATGGTCAGCATGTCCTTCACGCTGGTCATGGTGGTGCCGCGCGGCAAGCCGAACAATTCCTCGGCATCCTCGGAGCACTCGAAGCGTTGTGCATCGTCGCTGAGCGACCACATGGCGGTTCGCCCTACCCGCTGCGCCACGCGCAGATTTTCCGAGGCGGCCTGCAGGCTGCGAATGTAGTGCTGCTGCAAGGCCGCTGCGCGCGAGGTTACCCGCAGCAGGCTGATGAACGCCACCAGGTAGCAAAGATAGAAAACCACGATGGCCGCCAGCTGCCGGTACCACGCGGCCAGGGCGTCCTGGCTGCTCACGCTGGCTTCCACGGTGAACGGATAACTTTCCACCGGCGCCCGCGCCTGCAGCGACGCAAAGGTGCGACCGTCGATCACCCAGCGCATCCACCATGGCATCTGCGCCTCGCCAGCGACTGCGCCGGGTTTGCCGCCTTGCAGCACCGCGTGCCCATGGGCGTCCATCACGGAGAAAAACACGTTGCCGGCGTGCGGCACGGAAGCCAGGGAACGCTCCAGCGCGGCGATCTGAATATGCCCCACCACCCAGCGATGGCCTTCGTCATCGGACGCCGCCAGCGGCAGCATCATGCTGCCATCGGGCCCCTTCTCGACCGATCCGAAGCACGGCACGGCCGCCGTCGAAGGCTGGTTTGTGCCGCAGGAGGTCCACACCCCGTCGCCATCCTCCGGCGACGCCGCGGTCTCGCCGGAAGGCGCCGCATCGACCAGCGCAACATCCACCACTTGCGGTTGCCGCCGCACCACCGCCGCGATGATGTTCTTCATCAGCGCATCGTGCTGCTGCGGCAATGTTTGCTGCAGATGATGGGATTCCTCGGCGATCACCAGCAGCGCGTTGGCACTGGAACGCAGCGGCGAATGCACCATTTGCGCCACGTTGAGCGCTACTTCGTTGGCAAGACGGCCACCCTCGTTCCATTGCGCGCGCAGGTTCGAGCGCAGGTCGATCGCCAATATCACCAGCAACAGCACGGCCGTAAGGCTGCCCAGGATACGAATCGCCTGCTGCGAGACGACCTTGGGCGTGCCGTGGCTGGGGGTGATGGGCCTGCGTCGGATCATGGGACAGACGATGCAAGTTCCATGCCCCTGACGGATTTTTTTGCGAGGAGGCGCCTGAGGCCCACCGGCCTGATTAGCGTCGAATCTCAGCCGGGCCGTTCATTTCATGCCCGTCGCCCCGGCGAACGCCGGGGTCCAGCGACTTTAAGGCGGAAAGGCACTGGGCCCCGGCATTCGCCGGGCGACGGGTATGGGCTCAAGATTCGACGCCAACCAGATCCCGAAGTGTCAGTGACATAGCCACCACTACACCCGCGTCAACTTTCCAACAGCCGATCAGTCGTACTTCGTCTCGAAATCAGTGGCCTTGCCGTCGACGATGGTGACGATCACCGTCTTTCCATCCTGCACGTACTGCCATTGCTCACCGCGCGACACCTGATCGTTCGGCAGTCCATCACTTTGATGCAGAAGGACGCGCGTTACCGGCGGGCCTAGCAATTCCTGTACGCGGGCCGCGGTGTCGCCCACCGACAGCACCTTGTCGCCCACGCGCAAAGTGGAAGAAGCCTGGGCGGCAAAACTCACCATCAACAAAGCCGCGAACACGTAACGATGCATGGCAATTCCCTTTTGGTTTGAAGTTATCGAATACGCCGCCGATTCAACTCAGTAGCGACGCTCCACCACGAAATCGGCGCGACAGCCGCGATCCACCCAGATGCCGTCGCGCGACCAGCCCCAGCTTCTTCCTTCACGGCAGTCGGCGCCGGAAAGCCGGTTGACCAGGCGCACCGAATCGTCGCGGCGCAACTCCACCGGGCATACCTGATAGTTGCCGCCGTGGCTCTCGCAACGCACTTGCAGCTGCTGCGGACGGCCCCAGCCCGGGCGTCCGCCGCCGCCATAACCATAGCCGCGCGCCGGCACGAATTGCCCGCGGCAACCGCGATCCACCCAGATGCCGTAGCGATCGAAACCCCAGGTCTGGTCGCGAATGCAGCGCGCCTTGGACGCCTGCTGCACCAGTTCCGCATCGCGCCAGGGCACCTGGCAGCGGGCGAAACGGTTGTCGTTGCTGGCGCAATAGGTGCCTTGCGGGCCTTGGTCGTAACGCTGCGCCTGTACCGACGCAGTTACGGCCAGCAAGGACACACCCATCGCCACGATAGCCACCCCACTCAGTAAAACCCTGCCGATCGCGCTCATGGCCGCTCCGTCTGAAAAGTCGCGCAAAATATTGCGTGAGCGGACGATAGCCCCACGTCCGCGGCAAAGTCATCGCCCCCGCGCATAGGCCTGCAAGCGACAGTTCATGTTGAGCCCGTCCGGCGACGAGGCGTTGCTGACACAACCTTCGTTCGCCCTCTGCGTCATCACGACACAACCTCGCCGATCCTGCGCGTTCCGTTGCAACCAACACGCGCAATCGCATGCCCGACCAGCACTACGACATCATCGTGATCGGCACCGGCCCCGGCGGCGCGTCGCTGGCGCAGCGGCTGGCGCCGACCGGCAAACGCATCCTGATGCTGGAGCGCGGCGATTACCTGAAGCGCGGCATCGAGAACTGGAGCGCTAAGCACGTCTTCGTCGACAACGCCTACCTGCCGACCGAAACCTGGTACGACGGCGAAGGCGGTGCGTTTCATCCGGGCCTGCATTACTTCGTCGGCGGCAATTCCAAGATGTACGGCGCGGCCCTGTTTCGTTTGCGCGAAAGAGATTTTGAACAAGTGCAACACGGTGACGGCATCTCGCCGGCCTGGCCGCTCGACTACACCGATTTCGAGCCGTATTACCTGCAGGCCGAGCAGTTGTTCCAGGTGCATGGGCAGCGCGGCGAAGATCCCACCGAACCCCGAGCCAGCGCGCCATACCCGTTTCCTGCCGTATCGCACGAGCCGCACCTGCAGGAACTGCACGAGGAGTTCAGCCTCCAAGGCGTGCATCCGTTTCATATGCCGCTGGGCATTCTGCTGGACGAGCGCGACGGCAAGGTCGCGCCTACCAGCACATGCATCCGCTGCGCGGCGTTCGATGGTTACCCGTGCCTGCTCAACGGCAAGGCCGATTCGCAGGTGATCTGCGTGGACCCGACCTTGGCTGCGTACCCCAACGTCAGCCTGCTGACCAACACGCTGGCGACGCGACTGGACACCGATGCCAGCGGGCGCCGCATCACCGCCGTGCAGGTGGAACGCGAAGGAAGGCATGAAGCGTATTCGGCCGACATCGTGGTGGTGGCCTGCGGCGCGCTCAGCTCCGCGCTGCTGCTGATGCGTTCGGCCAATGCGCAGCATCCCGATGGTTTGGCGAACGGCTCGGGCATGCTGGGGCGCAACTACATGCGTCACAACCAGTCGGTGATGCTGGCCTTGTCGCGCGAACGCAACGACACCGTGTTCCAGAAAACGCTGGCGGTGAGCGATTACTACTTCGGCGCGGACGATTGGCCGTATCCGCACGGCCTGATCCAGATGACCGGCAAGTCGCACGCCGACACTATCCGCGGCGAATCGATCCCCGGCTGGCTGGAATGGCTGCCGGATTTGCCGTTCGAGGAAGTCGCCCATCACGCGCTGGATTTCTGGCTATCCAGCGAAGACCTGCCGCGCCCGGAAAACCGCGTGCGACTGGAACGCGACGGGCGCGTGGTATTGCAACTCACACCCAACAACGTGGAGGCGCACGCGCGGCTCAAGCACAAGCTGAAAACGCTCTTGCGCGTCGCGGGCCGGCATCCACTGGAACGCCGTGTCGAAGTGGGCAAGGAAATCCCCATCGGCGGCACCGCGCACCAGGCCGGCACGGCACGGTTCGGCCGCGATCCGAACAGCTCGGTGCTGGACGTCCATTGCAAGGCGCACGAGCTGGACAACCTGTATCTGGTCGATGCGAGTTTCTTCGTGTCGATCGGCGCGGTGAATCCCACCTTGACCATCATCGCCAATGCGTTGCGCGTGGCCGATCACCTCAAGGAGCGGTTGGACACGGTCGCGTAACCGGCGCGGTATGACGCAGGAACGATTGATGTAACCCAAGGCATGCCCACCATGCTGCAAGACCCCAGCGGGCATTGGCTGGCCTTGCGCACGGGAGGCCTCCCATTAGGTTGGGTAGAAGCTCCGCCGAAACCCAACATCACCATGTGGAGGCTTACGTTGGGGTTCGGCTGCGCCTCAGCCCGACCTGCGGGGTTATCGGTGTACGGCCGTATGGCTTTGCCCGACAACTCCCCCACAAAGACTTCACCCCGCCTAGAGCGCCTGCTGCGCATCGTCTACGCAAAACCTGCGGCCACAGGACTGAAGCTAAGGTGGCGAAATCACCCGACCAGCGCATCAAGGAAGACATGCCGCTTCCGGAAGATCCTTCCCATGTCTTCCAGGGCGGCCTGTTTGTCATCGCCGTGCTGGCCTGCATGTATATCGCCAAAGAAGCGCTGTTGCCGATCGTGCTGGCGTTCTTCCTGAAGCTGCTGGTGCAGCCGGCCATGAACGTGTTGAAACGCCTGCGCGTACCCAGGCTGCTCGCGGCCTTGCTGGCGCTGGCATTGCTGCTGGGCGTGATCGTAGGCCTGGTAGACCTGCTCAGCTCGCCCGCTTCCAGCTGGGCGCAACGCCTGCCGCAGGGCCTGCCGCGTTTGCGGGAACGCGTGCGTTTCATCAGCCAGCCGCTGGACAGCATGACGCGTCTGTTCAAGCACGCCCAGAGCGCGATGGTCGGCGGCGGCAACCAACCGGCACCGCACAACGGCACCGATATCCAGCAGCTGCTGCTGTCTACCGCGCATCACTTTGC
>CBJMMB010000122.1:0-9591 GCA_966430775.1 uncultured Dyella sp.
TGGGATCATGGACCCTCGCTGGTTGCCGAAGTACGTGAGCGATTGAGCGATGAACTCGCCTACACGACAGTGCTGACCGTGCTGCGCACGCTCGAGGGCAAAGGCTATGTCGGGCATGAGGAGGAAGGGCGTGGGCATCGCTACTTTGCCAGCATCAAGCAGCAGGCGGCGCGCAAGAACGCGGTGCAGCACCTGACCGAGAAGCTGTTCAAGGGATCGACGGAGCTGCTCTTTTCACATCTTGTGTCCGAACAGAAGCTCAGCCCAGAGCAGATACGCCGCATGCAGCAACTGTTGGCCGAGCGCTCCGACAAGGGAACACTGTCATGATTGCCTGGATGGTGTATGCCGTCCTGGTAACACTCACGCTGTGCACGGCGGCGCTCGCAGCAGAACGTGCGGCCAAGCTCCGCCGGGCGACGACCCGGTGGGTATGGATGGCATCGCTGGCCGGCTCGCTGCTGCTGCCGACGGTGATCGCCACCGCATCGATTCGGCTTCCCCACACTCTCAAGCCTGACGCCGCGCCAACATCGATTGCCCTGCGCAATACAACGTCGATACCGCTGCCACCGGCGTTGCTTGATCTGGAAGATACACAGGCGTACGCGACACCTGTTCGCGTCGATGCGCTGATGCGCGACATATGGGGAGCGGCCTCCGCGCTGATGATTCTGATCCTCGCCTTAAGCTCTATGCTTATGCATAAGCGCAAGCGCGGCTGGCGCGAAGAACATCTGTGCGATGAACGTGTCCTGGTTACACCGGATGCGGGACCGGCCGTCGTCGGCCTGCTGCGTTCACGCATCGTCGTACCGGCATGGTTGCTGCAGGCAAGTGAGGAACAGCAGCGATGCGCGATCGCTCATGAACGCTCGCATCTGGATGCACGCGATCCTCAGCTCGTCGCACTCGCGTTGGCGCTGCTGGCGCTGATGCCCTGGAATCCCTTGCTGTGGTGGCAATTTCACCGTTTGCGACGCGCCATCGAGATGGACTGTGATGCGCGTGTGCTGCGGTGTGGGCATGACGTCGGAACTTATTGCGAAACGCTGATCCATGTGGGACAGCACCGGTCAAGCCACATCAGTGTAGTGCCCGCAATGTCCGATTCCGTATCGTTTCTGGAATTGCGGATCAGGCACATGCTGCGCAAGCCGAAGAAATGGGCTAGCGCGTCAGTGGCGGCATTGATATTCATCGCGCTTGGCATGACGGCCTTCGCGGCGCAGGTAACGCCACCTGGCACCGTGTTGAATAGCGATACGCTCGATCGCTACACAGGCTATTACCAGATCAGCCCTATCTCGCTCATTACCGTGACGCGTGCCGGCAACGGTCTCACCGTCAGCGTTAGCGGGCAGATCGGAGTGCCGAAGCCATTCCATCTTGTCCCTATCGATGAAACGCAGTTCGCTGTAGAGGGCGTGAACCCGCTTGGGGTAATGCGCTTCCCTGGGGAAAAATCTCTGGACGCCACGGTGCATTTCATCACGGACGCCAATGGGCATGCCCTGCGGCTGGTCGCCAACCAGAACGGACGCGTCATCTTGTACCAGCCGCGTATCGACAGGACCGCCGCTGACAGGATTAGTGACGCACTTGCAACTCGCATCAAGGCGCAGAAACCATTTCCCGGCAGCGAGAAAGCGTTGCAGTTGTTCCTCAGCGATCCCGACAGCGGCGCAGGCATGAGCGACGGCTTGGCCTGGGTACGTGTCCATAACAAGGCGTCGAGAGAGAGATTCCTCGCCGAGCTTGGACCGGTTGAATCCTACACTTTCATGGGCGTCACCAAGTTCGGCTCGGACCGTTACCTCGTCAAGCGTCAGCACGACACGGAAACGGTGTTGTTGGTGGTTGACGAGGACGGAACCCTGGCGAGCGCATTCCAGTACACGGGGACGCGTACCTGGTGAGTGCCTATCTATACAGTCCGCTTCACTTTTTTCCGATGGTCCTAACCCCATAGGACTAACGACAGTTCGCTTCATTCCGTTCACTGTGGCCATTACGAATGGCCGCACCAACGTCCTAGTGCTCGCTTTCCCCATCAGGAGTGATGACATGCAACGTACAGCGTCACGCTGCGCCATCTTTCAACGGATCAATGTCTGGTTTTTTTTGGCAGTCTGGATCGGTTTCGGCTCCCTGCCCGCACACGCTGCTGGCCTGAAGCCTGGCACCCATGCGGGGACACTACAGGGTGCGCTCTATCGCATCGATATTCCGGCGAACTGGAATGGCGACCTGGTCATGGTGATGCACGGTTACCAACCTGTTGGCGCTCCAATTAAAACGCCGATGACAGCAGCCGATGCCACGCCTGTTTTTCTCAAGCTGGGCTACGCCGTGGCGCAGAGCGAATACGCATCGCAAGGTTGGGCTGTGGGCGATGCCATCATCGACAACGAACGCCTCCGGCAATATTTCGCCCGTACATTTGCCCGTCCGACACACACCTATATTTACGGTTTCTCGCTAGGCGGTCTGGAAACGGCGGCAAGTATCGAGCGCTACCCGCACGTTTACACGGGCGCCCTGATCACATGCGGTGTGACTGTCTCGACACCCGACTTCATGGCGCGGGCCGTCGTCACCCCGCTGGTGGCCTTCGACGCATTGATTCCCGGCGTGTTGCCGGATCTTGCTGCTCCCAGCTCGCCACCCTTCATTCCTCCGGCCGTTTTCGCCAAGGCCTTGCAGGAGCATCCGAAAGAAGCAGCCATACTGGAAAAGCGTCTACAGGAAACGCTGCCAACGCTGTCGCTTTATTACATGGGACTGCGCGAACTCGAACACAGGGCAGGCGGCATGCCGGTGGATAACCGCAAGACGATCTATCACGGCTTCGGTGACGACGCTGCCTTCAATCGTCGAGTGCATCGCTATGCCGGTTCGCCCGCTGCCATGGCTTACGCCGAGCGCAACGTGACATTGACCGGCCAGATCGACACGCCGTTGGTGATGCAGTGGAATGCCTTCGACCCAACCGTTCCTTCACGATTTCATTCCGTCTATCCCGACCAGATACGTGCGGCGGGTAACAACAAGTTGCTGACCGTGCTCGCACCGGCCGGCGATGGGCACTGCAACTTCACCGACGCGCAGACCGCTGCGGCATTCGAGACGCTCGTGAACAAGGCGAGCCCTGGAACGCATTGATCTAGTCGGCGCCTCAAATGCGCGCCAGCGCAAACGTATTTTGGAGAGACCACATATGCATCCTGCCTCTGTTCGTTTAGCTCGTTGTCTTGCTGTCGTATTTCTAATGGGGCTTGCGGCGCCCATCCATGCCCAGTCCGATAACGGCCCGACGGATGCCAAAGATCCTGCTTTGGCACGTCTCGACAACTTCGCCTCGGATTTGAGCCGACAGGGCACGTTCTCGGGTGTCGTGCTGGTTGCCAGGCATAGGCACGTCTTGTTCGAGAAGGCATATGGAAAACGCGACGCCAAGCATGATGAGCCAAACACGCTAGATACACGCTTCAACCTCGCCTCGGCCGGCAAGATGTTCACCAGCGTGGCGGTGTTGCAGCAAATCGCCGCAGGGCGGCTATCGCTGGACACCCATGTCGGTGACGTGCTGAAGGATTATCCGAACCGGAACTTCGCCGACACCGTCACCGTCCGCGAGCTGTTGACGCATACCAGCGGAGCAGATGATGTCCCGTTGCTGGGGAATGAAAATGCGGCCAATCGCGCGCGCGTACATAGCGTTGCCGATATGGTCGCGCTGGAAAGCCATCAAGCGCCCGCCTTCCCACCAGGCACGAAGCAGGTCTACAGCAATTTCGGATTCGTCGTTCTCGGTCGCATGGTTGAAGTCGTCTCTGGAGAGGATTTCCAGAGTTACCTGCGCCGCCATATCTTCGAACCCGCCGGCATGACACACACCGGCTTTATCGACTGCACAACAACTGATCCAAAGCTCGCCGTGGGCTACACCACCGACAATGGCAAGCTGGTGTTCAACTGCGAAACCTTGCGCGGATTTCCAGCCGGCGGCGAGGCATCCACCACTGGCGACATGTATCGCTTCGTCCAAGCATTACAGTCCGGCAAGCTCATTCCACCGGCGCTGTTCGCGCAGGCCACCAAGACCTATCGCCAATTCATGGGCCTAGGTTTCTTTGCGACCGATTACGGCCCCGGTCATCTCGAGCGCGACTTTCGCTGGGGACACGGCGGCAGTGCCGGTGGCGTTTGCACCGACGTGCGCACCTATCCGCACACCGGAGAAACTGTCATCGTGCTCAGCAACGTTAGCCCGCCGGCCTGTTTCCCCGTCGCAAATTTTCTTCACCAGGACTATGCCAAAGCGCACCAAGGACATTGACTAATTCAAGGACACCTATCCCATCAGTATCATCGCCACTATCAGTCCACTACCAAACTCCTCCGGTAGTACAGCATCCGAAAAGCAGGCGCGACTAGACTGAACCGCGGGCGGATTTTTTCGTGAGCGCCATCAACGCATCCATCGACCGTACAAAGGCTCCCGCGTCGGCGGTTGCCGCCTGAAGAATAAGCGCGCCCTGCACGCTGGCAACCCAATCTTCAGCGAAGTTTTTGGCATGTGTCGGTGGCATGCCGCTTTCATGGGCCAAGATAGCGATGGCCTCGATCCAATGGCTAAATGCCGTGCGCAACCCCTGTCGGCCATCCGGGCCAAGTTGCGAACTCGCTAATTGGCCGAGCACGCACGGTGTGCGTCCACCCGCATACATGTGATTGAGGACGGCGATGATCTTCTGTATGCGCGTTTTCAATGATCCGGGCGCACGCGCCATGCCGAGAATCTCGGTATCGATCACGGCGGTCGCTCGATCGAGAACCGCCTCGGCCATCTGAATTTTTCCGTCCGGGAAATAGTGATAAAGGCTGGATTTCCCGAGCCCGGTCGCACGCGACAGGTCGGCCATGGAGGCGCCGTCGAAGCCAAGGTCGCGAAATACCGTGAACAACCGGTCAACGATCTCTTCTCTGGTGATCAAGGCAGCAGGCATAAGAGAGGTATTTCGTACGGAACATTCGGTACACGGATATTACCAGCTGGAATTCAGCCAGAACGTCTCTTGACAGGTTCTCTTCGCTGGGAGCATTGTACCGATCGTTCGGTACATACAACTTTGCCGAAACACCCTTGCCTGGAGAAACCCCATGTCCCAGCTTCGTCCGACTTATCAAACCGTCTCCGTTCCCGATCGCCATACCGGGACCGCGCTCAATATCTTTTATCGCGCTGCCGGGCGCGAAGATGCACCCGCGGTACTGCTGCTGCATGGCTTTCCGACTTCGAGCCACCAGTACCGCGGCTTGATCGAACGCCTCGCCGACAAATATCGCGTGATAGCACCCGACTTACCTGGATTCGGGTTCTCCGATGCGCCCGAAGGCAAGAGCTTTGGTTATACGTTCGATCATCTCGCCGAAGTCATCGCAGAGTTCACTGACGTCATCGGGCTGACGAACTACGCCCTTTATGTTTTCGATTATGGTGCGCCGGTTGGTTTCCGACTTGCCATGGCTCGCCCTGAGCGCGTTTTGGCGCTGATCTCGCAGAACGGCAACGCCTATGAAGAAGGCCTCAGCGACGGCTGGAATCCCATCCGCACCTACTGGCAAGACCCTACCGAAGAAAATCGTGCCAACCTGCGTGCGCTGCTGAAATCCGAAGCAACGTATTTTCAGTACAGCCATGGCGAGACCAACGCTGCACTGATCGCACCGGAAAGCTATACGCTGGATCAGCATTTTCTCGATCGGGTCGGCAGCGATGAAATCCAGCTGGACCTGTTCGGCGACTACAAGACCAACGTCGCCAATTACCCCAAGTTTCAGGAGTATTTCCGTACCCATCGCCCGCCGACACTGGCGGTTTGGGGCAAGCACGATCCTTTCTTTTTACCAGCGGGTGCGGAAGCGTTTCGCCGCGATATACCGGACGTCGAAGTTCATTTCATCGACGCTGGACACTTCGCTCTCGAAACGCACCTGGATGAAGTTGCCGGCATCATTCGCGGCTTCCTCGCACGCAAGGTGGATACGGAGCATGGCACTGCCTTGTTCGGCGATCTCGGCCCTGCGTCTGTGCCAACTGCATCCAAGGAAATGCTCGACGGCATGACCAGCATCTTCGGCTTTGTGCCCAATCTCGGTTACGCGCTGGCGGTGGAACCCGCGGTATTGGGAGCCTACGCCACCCTGTTGCAGTCCTTGGGCAATACCTCGTTGGATCCTATTGCCCAACAGGTCGCCATGGTTGCGGCAAGCCGTGCAAACGCCGCCGATTACGGCATCGCCGTGCACTCGACACTGGCGGCCAGGCTCGGGGCTTCGGCAGCGGTCGTCAAAGCGCTTCGCCATGGCGGTTCGCTGGAAGATCCCAAGCTTGAGGCTGTTCGCCGCTTCGCCGACGCCATCGCATCAAACCGAACGCAAGTCTCCGATAGCGATATCAGAGCCTTGAAGGCAGCAGGCCTGGATAGCCGCGCAGCGGTATCCATTGCCATGGCTACCGCTGCGAAGGTACTCGTCAATGCGTTAGCGCACTTGTCTCAGGCCGATATCGATGAGGGTTTTCGTCAATAGTGGTGACACGCGGGGCGGCAGCGGATCGCCGCCCAGATTTTTGTTTGCGCGGAGCCATGCGCTTGTTCGCCGACGGAAGGTAACCAGGATGCCTGCGCTCCGAAGTATCGTCAGCACTCCGCGACTATGTGGCAGGATTGCTGGCCCTGTGCGTTGGCGGAGCGGGCCCGCTTTCGTTGGATCGTTGGTTGAGAAAGCGCAGGAGTCCCAGCGACCGCTGCACATCGCGCATCAGGGACAACGATGGATCGCTAATGGCGCGCCCGGAGGGATTCGAACCCCCGACCAATGGCTTCGGAAGCCACTACTCTATCCGGCTGAGCTACGGGCGCGTGGTGAGCGCTGGCGCGGGTGATCCGTATGGATGGACGCCGAGCGGAGGTGGAGTATAGCGGAGGTGGGTGGGGATGCCCATCGGCTCGAGAAGGACCTTCGCCAGATCTCGGGCTTCACCCCACCCCAACCCTCCCCTACTGCACGCAGGGGAGGGAGCAGATCGCGGTGTTACTTCGCCTTGATCAGCTGGCTCAAGGTGTCCGGCTTGCTGGCATCGCGCTCCAGGTGCGGGTATTTCAGGCCGCCGTGGTAGTCGATGCGCACGGTCTTGTACTCATCGAAGTTCTTCACCAGCAATTCCACCGGCTGGTTGTTGTCCTTCGCCGAAGCGGTGACCGCGTCCTTGATCGCGTCCGGGTCGTAACTGCGGCCGTTGACGGCGACGATGGTCATGCCGGGGGAGATGCCTGCCTTGAAGGCGGGGCTGTCCCACAGCACGTCGTTGATGGCGCCTTCCTTGCCGATGGACAGGCCGAGCGAATACATCAGGTCGGCGGTGTGACGGAAAGATTCGACCGCCTTGATCGCATCGGAGGGCTTGTCGTTGTAGACCAGCTTCCAGCCGTGCGCCTCGACGCCGCCGATCAGCGGACCATGGCCGTCCAGGCGTGTGCGCAGGTAGCTCTTCCAGTCATACGGCGCGATGCCGTTGAGCGTGTTGACCACGTCTTCGAAGGTATAGGGATCGACATCCCACGCACCGGGATTCACACCGAAGAAGGCCTTGGCGAAATCGTCGATGCTCTTCTTGCCGCCACTGAGTGCGCGCAGCTTGGCGTCCACGTCCAGCCAGATCATCTGGCCGGCGGAGTAGTAGTCCTCGCTGGCCTGGTAGTTGCGATACGGCAGCGGCCGGCGCTGGGCGATGGTGGGATCGTTGGTGGTGTCCTGCACGTTGCGCCAACTGGCCAGGCCAGGGCGGCCCTTGTCATAGGTGGCGGCGACCGCAGCGAGCATGTCCTTGAACTGATTGTCGGTCCACAGGCCGGAACGCGCCGCGACCACGTGGCCCCAGAACTGCGTCTGGCCTTCGTACACCCACAGCAGCGAATCGCCCATCGGCACATTGAAGTTCGGCGTGGCCAGATCCGCGCCGCGGCGGTACTTGCCGTCCCAGGAATGGTTGAATTCGTGCGAGAGCAGGTCGCGCATCACCCAGCTCTTTTCCCATTCGGTGAAGTAGCCGGGCGGCGTGCCGTTTTCGCTGGAACGATGATGCTCCAGACCGTTGCCGCTCATCTTCTCGCTGAGCGAAAGCAGGAAGTCGTAGTGGTTGTAGTGATGCGCGCCATACAGCTTGTACATCTGCTGCACCAGCTGCTGGTGGATCTTGATCTGCTCGGGCTTGATGTCCAGATACTTCGGATCGTCCGCCACGATGTTCAGGTGCACCGGCGTGCTTGCGCCCGGATCCAGATCGATCCGCTTGTAGTACTTGCCGGCGTAGATCGGCGAGTCGACCAGGTCGTCGTAGTTGATCGATTTGAAATGCACGGTATCGCCGTCCTGCGCGGCGACTTCCAGCGCGGAACCGAACTTCCAGCCAGCGGGCAGCTTCACGCTCGGATCGGTCTGGATCTGGCGCGCGTAGTAGCCGGCCGGATAGACGGTGACGGTGTTCCACTGCAGGTTGAGCATTTCCGGCGTCATCACCACGCGACCCTGGCGCGTGTCCTGCGGCGAGAGAAACTGGAAATCCACTTCCACCGAGGTGGCGCCCTGCGGTACGTCGACGTTGAAGGCGTACACGTTGTACTGGTCGCGCGTCCAGGGCAGCGTCTGGCCATTGGCTTTCACCACCAGGCCGGCGAACTGGCTGATCGGGCCGGTGGGCGAGTGGTGGCCGGGGATCCATTCCGGATACAGCAGCGTCAGCGGGCCGGCCGCCGATACCGGAATCGTTTCGTGCACGCGGAACACGCGATGCGCCAGATCGGTGGCGTCCACGTCGATCTTCAGCGCGCCGGCGCTGTAGGGGACGTTCTGTGGCGCGGGCACGTCGGCATGAACGACGAAAGCGGTGCATCCCAACGCGGTGGCGAGGATGGCGGCGGCAAGCGGGGTGCGTTTCAAGGGAGTCTCCTGGTGCGGCGAAACCGCCCAACATGAACGTGAAGGCGGTGTAAGGCCACGATGCTAGCCATGTGCGCGCGCGCCGCTCCCCTGCCAGAGGTCACGCGCAGCCTTGTGTGGGCCGCAAATCGCCGTCGCACGGACGCGTTCGGCATACCGACAAAGCTGAATTTCAAGGGCCTCATGAAATCCCTGGAAAAGTTCGGTTCAGGGCGGTTGTTACAATCTTGTTACGTCGCGTATCCCCGCGCGACCCCGCGTCGCGACTTCCCCATCGCGACGCCGGGCCAATAAGAAAGAGATGGAGTCCTCCATGAATAAGCTAGCCCTCTCGGCCGCTGTGGCCGCCCTTGCCCTGTCTCCCGTGCTGAGCCAGGCCGCCCACGCGGATGACGCCAGCACCGCCACTTACGGCGCCAACGTCAATCCCAACTGGCAAGACAATTTCTTCGTCGCCGGCCAGCTCGGCCAGACCCAGGCCCGCACCAGCCTGCTCGACCACAACAACAGCGTGTTCCAGAACGTCCGCTTCGGCTGGCGCTGGAACGGCATCGTGGGTCCGGAAGTCGGCTACGTGTATCTGGG
>CBJMMB010000123.1:0-9552 GCA_966430775.1 uncultured Dyella sp.
TGATCGGCGTGCGCAACCGCTTGCTGGTGGCGTTGAACTGGTTGTGGCTGTACATCAAGGGTGAGCGGGCAGCAATAACCATCATCAGCCGCAAGATTTGGCGTTGCTTCTATTGTAGTTGGGGTGAGCGCAGCGTAACCCAACGCGTCCGAAGTGAAGTCGTTGGGTTACGCTGCGCTAACCCAACCTACGCCAGCATCCCGATAAGACAACAGCTGCCGATCAGAACAACTCGGTGCTGAGCGTCAGATACCACTGCCGCGGCGCGCCCACGTAATACGTCGGCGATGACGATGCGGCCGAAATCGTCGGGCTCGACGGCAGCATCAAGTAACGCCGATTGAGCAGGTTCAACGCATTGAGCGCAAGGGTCGGCTTGTGCAGCACGCCGAAGTCCGGCAGCTCGTAGCTCGCGCTGCCGTTGAGCGTGAAGTTGGAAGCGACGCGTTCGGAGTTCATGAAGTCGCCGTACTCGCTGCCGGTGAACTTACCGTTGAGATTCAACGTCAACCCGTTCGCCGAATAGCGGGCGCCGAGATAAGCCATGTTGCGCGGCGTGCCGGGAAACTGCTTGCCGTGGGTGGCATAGAACGCGGCGGCGGTGTCGGTGGTGGCGGGCAGGTTCAGATCCTGCTTCACCTTCGCCTGGGTGTAGGTGTAGGAGCTGTACAGGCTGAAGCCCTGTCCCAGGTCCAGCGTGCCTTCCGCATTGAGCCCGGCCATGTGCACCGGTCCGGCGTTGATGTAGTAGTTGATGAAGGTGTTGGGATCCAGGCCCACCGCCGTGCGGTTGCCCATGTTGGCGACGTAGGCGTCGGTGTGCAGGGTGAGCGGCCCCTTGGTGAAGCGCCAGCCCAGTTCGTTCGACCACGCGCTTTCCGGCAGCGGTGCGGGCAGGCCGATGCGTGCGTTGCCGAAGGTCGCGGCATCCGGCGGCGCGCGGAAAGTGCGGGTGATGCTGTAGTAGAGCTGGTTGCTGTCATCCAGCTTCCAGGACGCGCCCAGCGTGGGCAGGAAGTTGTGATAGCGCTGGTCGGAATTTTGATACGAGGTCCAATCGGCCGCATCCGGGTTGCCCGGAAACAGTACGAACTGGTTGTTGCGCTCGGTGTGCAGATACGCCACGCCCGCGTTGAACGTCCACGCATCGTTGAACGTCCAGCTGTCTTCCACGAAGAATTTCTTCACCGTGGTCACGTCGTATTCGGAGTAGTTCTTCCAGATCTGCCCATTGCTATAGGTGAGCTGGTTCTTGTCGCCCCACACGGATGACGGAATGCCGGTCTGCGGATCGACGTAGGCGCCATCGATATATTCGAGCTGGCGCGAGCGTTCGTACCAGATACCCCAGTCGAGCGTGTTGTCCAGCCCGAGTTCCAGCGTGAACTTGGCATTGATGCCCGGGCGATAGGTGATCGGCCGGTACGCCTCATATATGGCGTATTGGCCATCGGCGAATTGATCCGCCTGCACCACCGGCTTGCCGTTGACGAACTGCAGCGGCAGGAAGCCGGCGAAGCTGCCGTTGCCGTCGCCGAACTGGAAATAGGGAATCACGGAGAGCGACAGGTTGCTGCCGAACTTGAATTCGCCATCCAGGCTGGCCACCCACGACTTGAACGGATTCTGGAACAGCCGGTAGTAGCTGGCCTGCGCCAAGGTGGCGTCGGTTGCGTATAAATCGCTGGCGGCGAAACCGCCGGTCGGCGTAGGTGTCCAGGTGGTGGTGTAGTCGTAGCTGTAGCCGTATTGCGCCGCCTGCGCCTTGCTCAGCGGCATGTAGAAATAATTGCGTTCGCGATTGAGATTGAAGTTGGCAGTGAGGCTGTCGTTCTCGTCGATCGTCCACACCGACTTGGCCTGGATGCGATCGATATTGTTGTCGCCGCCGCCGCGCCATTTGTCGTCGGAGTTACGCGAAATCGAAAACCAGCTGCGCACTGGCCCGATCGCGCCGGTATTCACGCGCAGGAAGGTGCTGAGCGCGTTGTTGCTGCCGACGGTCTGTCCCACGTAGACGTTGAAATGGTCGGTCGGCTTGCGCGTGATGAAGCTGATATGGCCACCGACTGCGCCGAGATCCGGCATGTCCAGATCGGCCGAGCCCTGCGTCACGTTGATCGATTCGTAGTTGCGCGCTTCGCCGTATTCCGACGCATATGGCACGTAGTTGCCCGCATCGTTCACCGGCACGCCATCCAAGGTGACGCCGATTTCGCTCGCGCTGAAACCGCGGATGGTGTAGCTGCTGGCGTCGGTCAGGCCGAAACCATCGCTGGATGCGGAGTTCACGCCCGGCGCACTGTTGATGATCTGCGTGTAGTCCGCGGTGATCGGCACCTGCGCGATTGCTTGCGCCGTGATCGTCGACACCTGCTTGGGCTGGTCCTGCACCGCCATCAAGCCGCCGGCCAGCGCCTGCGCGTTGACGTTCACGGTGGAAAGCGTGGTGCTCTTGCGCGTCGTGTCATTCGCGTCGCTGCCGGTGTGGCCGGGTGCCGACGTATCGGCGGCATGCGCGGCTGCGCCGAGCGTCAGCGCCGCACTCAGGGCGAGCCAAAGAAGGTGATGACGACGAACTGCGGATGTATGCATGCGTGGTGTTCCCCCGGAGCGGAAAAGTGTGACGACAAAAAGTGCGACGAAAAAAGTGTGACGACAACCGGCGAGCCAGTCTTCGCTGGCGCATGGATGGCCTGAAATGACAAAAGCAAAGCACCGCAGAAGCCGATCGAAACGCCGGCTTTCTCCCCATGCTGCGATGTAACAATTTGTTTATCGTACTGACGCGAATTTGTCTAGCGCGTATGCCGGGCAGGCGTGCGTGGTGAGATGGAATATCGACATGAAGCCATTGAATTTATGGAGCTATGCGTGGCGATACGATATTTCGCATGCGGCGCGCAAGCTCGATCCTGAAACCTGGCTTGCGTTGTGCTTACGCAACAATTTGCGGATGATGCGTTTGCAGCGAAGAAGCGCGCCCGATAAGACGCTTGCTTGCGAAGCCGCCGATCCGTCGTCAATACTCGCCTGCACGTCGCGGGCGTCTGGACGTCCAAACGATCCACTCAGGGGAATGCATGAACATCCACCGTCCGCTGCTCGTCGCCTTGTTCGCGTTACAGCTTGCCGCCTGTGCGACGACATCCGCGCCTGCCGCATCCTCCACCTTGCAAGGCGACGCGGCGCATCCGGCGCAAACGCAAGGCTGGGTGGATACCCGGCTCTACTTCGGCTTGGGTCCGGCCGACCAGCCGGGGCAGGGCGTCAGCGAATCGGCCTGGCGCGATTTTCTCGACCAGGAAGTCACGCCGCGCTTTCCTGATGGCCTCAGCGTGATCGACGTATACGGCCAGTGGCAGGGCAAGCAGGAAACCACGCCCGAGCGCCTGCATTCGAAGATGTTGGTGATCTACTACCCCGATACGCCCGACAACCGTAGCAAGATCGAAGCGATTCGCGCCGCGTGGAAGCAGCGTACCGGCGATCAGTCGGTGTTGCGGGTGACGCAGCCGGCGGATGTTTCCTTCTAGCCGGCCGGACCTTTTCGTAGGTTGGGTTAGCGCAGCGTAACCCAACCATGCCGCCTCAATACGTTGGGTTACGCTGCGCTAACCCACCTACGATCATCTGCATATCGGAAGCATTGTGACGCCATCCACCAGCAGGTTTCCTCATTTCGTCAGCGCCGATTTCAACGGCTTCCTGGGCTTGCTGGTGGACAACCTGTCCGTCATGGCCTTTCTCGCCACCGCCTTGATCGGCATCTTCGGGTTTCCCGCCGATCTGGTTTACACGCGTATGTTTCCCGGCACCACGCTGGGCATCCTGCTCGGCAATCTTGCTTACACCGTGATGGCGCGCCGCGTGGCGAAACGCACCGGCAAGGCCGAGACCACTGCCATGCCGCTGGGCGTGGATGCGCCGACCACCATTGGCCTTGCGCTGCTGGTGCTGGGGCCTGCGTTTCTCAGCTACAAACAGGCGGGCATGGACGAGCATGCAGCGGCGATCGCCACCTGGCAGTTGGGCATGGCCTCGCTGGTAGTGATGGGCGTGTTCAAGACGGTGCTGTCGTTTTTTGGTGCGATGGTGCAGCGGCATGTGCCGCGCGCGGGCCTGCTCGGTTCCATCGCCGGCATTGCGCTGGTGCTGATGGGTTTTCTGCCGTTGGTGGAAATCATGAAGGTGCCGGTGGTCGGTTTTGCCGGCCTGGGCGTGGTGCTGTATGCGCTGGTGGCGCGCGGACATATGCCGTGGAATCTGCCGGGCGTGCTGGTGGCGTTCGTGGTCGGCGTGCTGCTGTACGAAGGGCTGGGGCCGCTGGGCTGGCTGGGGCACGGCTATCACGTGCCGGCCGCGTGGCAATGGCGATTCGCGCTGCCGTGGCCCACCTTGGAATGGCTGCACGGCTTGCCGCTGACGGTTCCGTATCTGTCGCTGATTCTTCCGTTCGGCCTGTTGATGGTGGTGGGCGGTATCAATGTCACCGAAAGCGCGAAAGCCGCCGGCGACGACTACAACACGCGCGACATTCTGTTGGTGGAAGCGCTGGCCACGCTGATTGCAGGTATCTGCGGCGGCGTTGCGCAGACCACGCCGTATATCGGCCAGCCGGCGTATCGCGCGATGGGTGCGCGCACGGGCTACACCTTGCTGGCCGGTATCGTGATCGGGCTGGGCGGTGTGTTCGGCTATCTGTTCAACCTGGTGGAAATGCTGCCGCTGGCGGTGCTGGCGCCGATCCTGATCTTCGTCGCCATCGGCATCACTGCGCAGGCGTTCGAGGCCACGCCGGTGCGCCACGCGGCCGCGGTGGTGTTCAGTTTCTTTCCGGCGATCGCACGCATGGTCGCGATCAAGCTGGGCGATCCCACCTATGTGTCGCCCGACCATTTCAATGCGCTTTACAACGACGCGACGCAGGGTGTTTCCGAGCTGGCGGTGATCAGCGTGCTCGGCAATGGCTTCATCATCACCTCGATGGTTTGGGCCAGTTTCGTGGTGGCGATGATCGAGAACAGGCCGCGCCAGGCGGCATGGATCGCCTTGCTGGGTGGCGCGCTGACGCTGTTCGGCGTGATCCATTCGGTGATGCCGGCCGGTAATTTGTATCTGCCGTGGGCGCTGACGCCGGCCCTGCGTTCGATGGCGCTGCAATTTGCCGGCGCCTATCTGGCGCTGGCGGCGGTGCTGCTGCTGTTCTCGTTCTGGCGCGGCGAGCGTGGACCGGCGCACGCCTGAAAAAAGCCCGCGCTTGCGCGCGGGCCAAGTGTTTCTACCGCAATAGTCTGGGGTGACTGGCGCGAACGTGGAAGTTCAGGCGGCAGCCTGGTGCTCGATCTGCCGAACCTTCTTGCTGACGCTGTCGTCGAGCGCGATCTCGATACGACGCGGCTTCATCGCCTCGGGCAGTTCGCGCTTCAGCATCACGGTAAGCAGGCCGTCGACCAGTTGCGCGCCGACCACCTGCACGTGCTCGGCCAGTTCGAAGCGGCGCACGAACGGCCGGTTGGCGATGCCGCGATGCAGGTATTCGCCCTGGTTTTCGGTCTTGTGCTCGCCGCTGATCACCAGCATGTTGGATTGCACCGAGATATCCAGTTCTTCGCGGCGGAAGCCGGCCACGGCCATCGTGATGCGATAGGTATCCTCGTCCAGCCTTACCGTGTCGAACGGCGGCCAGTTGTCGGGTGGCTGGGTGCTGGCGGCTTCGAGCAGGTCGAACACGCGCTCGAAACCGATGCTGGAGCGGTGCAGGGGTGCGAAATCAAGAACAGTACGCATAGCCATATCCTCGTGTGAGCAACATGGAGAGACTGATCGCCGCATCGCCACGCAACGCGGCGAGCCGGCCCCGAAGCGGCCGGCGTCGGCACCGTATGAGCCGGGCAGGGCTGTTTCAAGGCCGTAGGGGAGCTAGCCGTTTAGCTTTTGTTTTGGTAGATTTTTGCGGCGAAACAAGGGGTTGGAGCCATGACGGTGTTTTCACGGTATGGCCGTTTAGACGTCCGAATGCCGATGCACGACGAACGTCGCCTGTCTTAAAAAGTTCTCCATTGGCCTGTAAAGACAGTAGTTGCCGAGTTGTCTTTGCCGTTGTTGCATGCCGCTTGAGACGCATCACGGTAATCTCCGTCGCAATCGTTCATGCTTTCCATCTTTACTCAACCAGCATCGAACACAGGGGGGCCTAATGATCGAGCTGGAACTACAAGCACTCTCGCTCAAGCGGGAGGGATTGCTTATGGATGTGGGGCGTGTGGTGGCGGCATCGGGCTTTGCCCTGGTGCGGCAGCGCCTGGTGGATGACCGCAACGGCGTATTGTTGACGATGGTCATACGCGGGCCCCAGCGCAAGCAGCGCTCGCTGGAAGCGGCGCTGGACAAGCACGAGCGCATCATCAGCTTCGAGGTATCCCCCTTTGAGGACGGACCGCCGAAACCGCATTTCGCGGCGGCGCGCTCGGTGGCGTCCAATTACGTTCCACCACCGCCGCCTACACCCGCACCTGCGCCGGTGGTGGAGAGCAAGACGCCCAAGCCGGTGGAAGCCAGCCGTGCGCCGACCACATCCGAGGTCTACGCCAGCGCTGGCGTACCGCAGGTTCCCCCGGCGCCAGCCGTGAAACCCGTGCTGCATGAAGAAATAACGCCACCCGTAGAGCAGGCCGAACCCGAGCCCGAATTCGTATTCGTGCGCACCCCCGCACCGGCACCTGCGCCGGCGGTGGTGGAAGAGCCGTTCGTGGAAGTGATTCCGCTCGAAGCGGACCAGGCGGCGGTGGACAAGCTGCTGCCGAAGCTGATGGACGATTACCCGCAGATCTTTCCGCTGATCAAAAAAATGGAACAGTCGGTGTCGCCGGGTGCGCGCGAATCATCCTTGCAACTGGTCGGCCAGCGCGTGGGCGCATGGGTATTCCAGCGCCAGCATGCCTTGAGCACCAAGCTGGAGCTCGAAGCGGCGATGACGCGTGTGGGCGTGCCCGCCTTGAGCGCATTGCTGGAAGTCGATTACTCCGCCAACCAGCTGCATATCCGCAACAGTCCGCTGTGCGCGGAGAACGGACATTCGGGCTGCAAGTTCTTGAGCGGTTATCTGGAAGGCTTGCTTGGGCCGGTGGTGGCGTCGCAAAGCCTGTCGATCTTCGAGGTGTGCTGCCGCAGTTTCGGCGCGGACGAGTGCGTGCTGGCAGTAATGGATTGAGCGATGCGTGCGTAGGTTGGGTTAGCGCAGCGTAACCCAACGCTTCCGAGGTGACATCGTTGGGTTACGCTGCGCTAACCCAACCTACGCGTTACCCGTGCTTTCACGAATGCTGTTGCGTAGCGTACGAACACGCGTTGTAAAAGTCGTTCAACACCTTGCGCACGCCACCCACTTCAAACGCGAAACCGTAGCGGATGCCGTTGCGGTCGCGCACCCACGCCCCCACCGCCTGCGCGGAGGCCAGGTGCTGCAACTGATCCAGCGGATAGACCCGTTGCAGCACTACCGATTGATCCACTGCAGTCGCGCCGGCCTGTTGCGCCAGGGTTTCCTGCTGGTTGATCTCGAAATAGGAATGCACCGCGCGCGCCACGGTCTGCCGTGCACGCACGGTGCCGATGGTGTCGTAGGTGGTGAGTTCGGCGCCGCCCGGTTTGCATAGCAAGGTGATCTTGTGCTCGCCGTTGCGATCGCCCTGTTTGAGTTCGAGATACGGCGCGCCTTGCATGTACTTGTAGGTGGCGATCAGATCGAGCCGGCCATTGTTGGCAAGACCCTTGGCGATCATGTCATCCGCATTCGGTCGCAGGATCGGATCGGCCGTGCCAGTGGCGGAGGCGGCCGTGAGCACGGTATCGCCGATGCCCATCTCTTTCAGGTACGCGCTGACCTGTTCGGGTGCGCGTTGTGCGGGATAGGTGGGAAAGCCGATGCGATCGCTGCCGCTGGCCGCCCATCGATAGAGGCCGCCGAGATACGCGTACGCGCAGGCGCCTTCGCAGATCGCCGCCTTGTTGACGCTGATGGTGCCGGATCGCTTGGGCAGCCGCGGCGTGCCCAGGTGCGTGATCATCGAGCCCTGCCGGAACAGCCGGCCCAACGCCATGCCCGCATCCACGCTGCCGCCGGGCGAATTCAAATAGATGTCCGAACCGTTCGGAATGCGGCCGGACTTCACCAGCGATTCGAAACGGCGCGGGGCATCGCTGTCGATCGGCCCGTATAGGTAGATCTGCGGCACCCGCGCCATGCTCAAGGTCATGCGATCGTCGTTGACCTGGATGGCAAGCTGATTGGGGCCCACGTTTTCGGAAGTGCTCTTTTGCGCAGCGGCCTGCTGGACGGGGGCGACACAGGCGGTCAACAACGCGAGGCTTGCCAGGTTCCGGCCAATGGCGCGTCGGAAGGTGTTGCGGTACGGCACGAGCATTCCCTGTTTTTGAAAGATGGTGCTTGGAAAGCTCGCAGTCTCACTGGTTCCTGATGTCCTGTGGGTGAATGACGCCGCCACGGCAGGCCAGCCGCTGGCTGGGTGCTGCCGCGCCGGCTGGGCGGTTGCGTCACTTCCGCTCTTGCAGTCGCTTGCGGTACTCGGCTACCGGCAGCCCGCCCCAGCCCCAGTTCTCCAGCTCGACTTCTTCGATCACCACAAAGGTGGCGTCGAGCGGTTTGTTCAACACATCGAGCAAGACTTGGCTGACGCCCTTGATAAGGGCCGCCTTCTCTTCGGCGGTGACGACATCGCGGCCGGGCGCCGAACCTTCGCGGGTGATCTGGATGGTGACGATGGGCATGATGTTGCTCCTGGTCGGTGTGGATCGAGCGTCAGTGGCCGGCGCTTTGTCCGCCATCGACATGCAGGATTTCGCCCGTGACGAAGCCGGCGGATTCGAGATAGAGCACGGCGTCGGTCACATCGCTGATATCGCCAAGCCGACCCACCGGCTGCAGCGACGCCAATGCCGCATGCGTGGCAGGAGCATGCATCGGCGTCTTGATCACGCCAGGCGCCACCGCATTCACGCGAATACCGCGTTTGGCGTATTCGATCGCCAGCGACTTGGTCGCGGCATTCAAGCCGCCTTTGGTCAGCGACGCGAGCACGGAAGGCACGCCTTCGATGGCCTGTTCGGCCAGCGTGGTGGTGATGCTCACGATATGGCCGCTACCTTGTTTTTCCATCGCGGCGACGGCGAATTGCGTTACGTGAAAGAAGCCGTTGAGATTCACCGACAGGATGCTGGCGTATTCTTCCGCGGTGTAGTCGGTAAACGGCTTGGCGACGAAGACGCCAGCATTGTTGACCAGCGTATCGATGCGGCCGAAGCGCGACAGCGCTTCCTGCACGATGCGCTCGGCGACGGTGCGATCGCCGATGTCGCCGGCGATCGTGACGATATCCGGATCGCTCGATGGCTTGATCGAGCGGGAGTTGGCGACGACGCGGTAATCGCGGTCGCGAAAGGCCTTGACCAGGCCGGCGCCGATGCCTTGCGACGCACCGGTAACGATGGCGACTTTGCGTGAATGGTTCATATGCGTATCTCTCGAAGTAG